>JAHDGV010000034.1:9078-27703 GCA_020631655.1 Chloroflexota bacterium
GGAACTTCGTAGGTGAAGTACTGGATTCGGCCGGCCGGGGTGTTTACTTGTCGTAACTCACCACCGGGATAAGCTTCTAGGATTCGCCTGAACTCCGTTTCTTGGGGTGGGACCGCGATAAAAAACAGATTCGGTTTTGTAAACTCAAAGTCTAATAGCTCCTCAAGCGCCCGCAGGTCTTTAGGGGTGTTTTCTTGATTCAGATAGAGAATCGTGCCGTGCCGAGCAAATAGAATCGGATCTCCCATCAAAAACAGCTCAGCTTCATCTGACCGCTCAGCAAATTCTTTGCCCATTTTGACCATATGGCTCTGTGGTGGGTTAAAAGCGTAGGTTTGAAAGTAGGTCCGTATGCCAGATGACCCCATGCCGATGCAAATTACCGCAACAATCGCAAGCTCGAAAAAGCGGTTTTGCTCTGAATCAGACTGAAACATGCCGACGATGGTTTCGACCGCCATGCCGCACAGCAGGGCGATGGCCGGGTAAACCATCACTAATCGAGTGGCGGCCGGAGACGTGTTGGTCAGAATGCCACCCAGTGCCACCCCGATCACAAACCATCCCAAAATAAGAGCGTTGGTTTTGCGCATAAACTGAGCCAGAGCCAAACCAAATCCCACCCAAAATAGAATAGCGGCCAAGGTGCCCAACCCGGGGACCCCGCTAAAGTAAAACGATGAAACATCGCCGGAGTCGATAAAAAAGCGGATGTTTCGCTGGAGCTGATACATCAAAATATCGGTCGTTGTGGCACCTTCGCCTAACACGGCCGTGATATTTCTGGGATTAAATACGCTCACCCCTGACTGACGTGAGATGAAGGTGACAGGCACTTTGATGAAACGAGGGACCAGCGGAACCCATGCGGCCAGAAACCCAAGTGGAATCAATGCCAGCTTGCGCCATAGGCTCCAACCAACCTCTTGTCGATGTTGCCACCACAAAATGGCAAACCAAAAAATGAGCAAGAATGGGATCAGTCGGGAGCCAAAATAGAAGTATTGGGCCAAGCCGGTAAATACACCGACTGCCAGCCATGGGGTGACTGTATTCCGGCCGCTTTCGCTCTGCATAGCCCGTACACACCACAGCACCAGCACAAAAACCAGAATGCCCATAAAAACTGAATGGATGTTGTTAAGCCCCATGCGGCTGAAATGGATGTGAACGTGTGAGAAAGTTAGAAACCCGGCCGCAACCATCCCGGTAAGTCGGCTGTGTCCCAGGCGTCCCGCTACATAAACGGCAGGAATGCACAGCACCCCGAAAATGACCGAGATCATCCGCAGGCCGGAGACTGTTTGGCCAAACACAACGATAGAAAGAGCTTGTAGGTAATGGAACAGGGTCGGGTGGTCTAAAAAGTCTGTGGCAAACGGAGCTAACGTTGTATCACTCCCCAGCAGTTCAAGCGCCCGAATCCCCATTTCCCCCTCATCCCCGTGCATGGGGGGCAACTGCTCTAATTGTTGGATGCGGAGCCCCGCGCCGATAATTGTAAGCGCCAAAACAACGTAGATTTCCGGCCGGTTATACCAATCGCTCCGGAACTGTTGCCATTTATTTGCCAGCGTCTCCCACACACCAAACTGCCGATCATACGAAATTCCGGCCGCGAACAACATAGCCAGCCCTACAATCCAAACTGGCAGAGGCCAGATCGCCAGTACATTGTTGTTTGTGCCGATAACTGCGGTTGCAATTAGCAATAACGCCCCAAGAGCCAGTTGCTGGGTGACGTTCAGCGAGATTTTTGCTGTTTGTGTGCCACCTTCACCATCTTTTGAACTCGATTGGATGATGTTCATGAAGGGCAGTGGCTTGTCTGGCAAAAATGAGGACGCGATGAGGCTAATCATTCCCACGGCGATAAGCCAAAGTGGTGAAAAAACGATGCCGATCACGCATAGTGCAATGCCGATGAGGATAGCAAGTTGTCGCATATAGATAAAAGGGATAAAGCTTCCTAGCGTGGTTTATGTGTCATGCTTGTTCAAAGATTGTCCAAGAAAATCATAAACCTTTTTGAATGACTCTTATTGTATCTCGGTATTCTATCAGGTGTTCTTGTGGTCGGCAGGATGATTTTCCTATATTTTTGCTGTAATGAATCAATTGTTTACAAAAAGTGGAATTAAGGAAGCACTTGAAAAGAAGCCACCTCATCTATTTTGGTGGCGTAGATGGGCGAAACGTGCGGCGACGGGAGCATTATTGTCAGATGATCCGGCCGTGACGGGCGGGGAGGGGACCCATGTATTGCTGATGAAGCGGGCTGAACGGGAAGGGGACCCGTGGTCAGGGGATATGAGCTTCCCCGGCGGCCGGATGGATCCGGGGGATGTGAAAATTTACACAACGGTATTACGCGAATACGAAGAGGAAGTGGGTTTTGATCTAACCAGCGGGGCTGATTATTTGGGCCGTTTGCCCGACACACAGGCCCGGCCGATCGCGTGGAATCGAAAACCGTTTGTGGTGGCGACGTTTGTATTTTGGCAAACGGCCATCCCACACTTTAAACCTGATCCCACCGAAGTGGCTGATTTAGTCTGGCTACCGCTAGACTTTTTGGCTGACCGGGCCAATCGGCAAACGATGGTCTGGAAGCGCAAAGATATGGAGGTTGAGCTTCCCTGCTACTGGTACGGTGAGTATCGGCTGTGGGGGCTGACCTTACGCATGTTGGACGAGCTGATGGTTGTGATTGGGGTGTAGGGGTCGAAGGGGGCAGGATACATGCGTATCAACTCAAGGATTGCGCCCATGCATTGCCATTGTTCGCTTCCTTCAAACTTTTCTCAAAGCCAACATCGGGCGAGTTAATCGCGCCAACAATATTCAAAAACAAGTTCGCCCTGCGATTATCTGCGCCCTTACAGTGACGCACATGCTGTAGGGGCGCAGATAATCGCCGAAAAACCGATGGGCACTACGCTACTTGATGCGATTAACTCGCCCGATGATCAAAAAGGACTGATCTACGTAGGCACATGAACAAGGTTAAAGAACGCATTTTGCTTAAGTTGATACCAGTTGTGGGGCGAAGGGAGAAGAATGTTTTCGGTTCCACCACCTTCAGGCCCTACGCTGTAGAAAAAATGAAAACCCCATCATTCCGTTAGAAAGTTTTCATATCCGCAAATCTCTCAGCTATTATTTAGACCATGTCGCTAGAAGGAAAGCTAATTTTAGGGAAGGAAATATTCTCGGCCGTAGAGCCAGCCGTTTGGGATCAGTTGGCACAGGGGGGAATCACCGATTCACCGTTCCAAACCCACACCTATCAGCAGGCTTGGTGGGATAATTTGGGGCGTGGTGAACTTGTGTCCGTCGTCGTAAACGATGGGGCAGACTTGGCTGGAATCGCCGTATTTCTTCTTGAAGATGGGGTTCTGCAATTCAATGCTTCAAAAGAAGAAACCGATTATTTAGACATTCTCGTCCAACCCGATCAAGCCGAAGCGGTTTGGTCTGCTGTGATTGACTGTTTGTGTACGGCCGAAGCATGTCCGGCTTGGCACACGCTTGACTGTTGGAATATTCCTGCACAATCTGAATCACGCACAATTTTGCCCCGACTGGCCCAAAATCGGGGCTTTTCTTTGTCTGAAGAACGGGCCGAAGTGTGCCCGGTGATTCCGCTAAACGGATCTTTTGATGATTATTTGGCCGGAATTAATAAAAAACAGCGGGGAGAAATTCGGCGTAAGATCAAGAAGGCGGCCGCGGCCGGAGTTGAAATTGAAGTTATTGATTCTGAAAGCGACTTGGATCAAGCTATCGATGACTTTTTGCACCTGTTGCAGTGTTCAACGGCCGATAAAAAATCGTGGCTCGAAGAGTTTCCGACCCGCGAACGGGTGTTTCGGACTGTGGCCAAAGCATCACTTGAGGCTGGCACTTTGTTGCTCATGTTCACCAAGCTAGAAGGGGAACGCATTTCAGCGTTGTTCAACTTTATTTATGACGGCCGAGTATGGGTGTATAACTCTGGCAACGACATTAGTAAACATCGAAATTTGAGCTTAGGCTGGGTCTTGACGGCGCACGCCATCATGCAGGGGATAGAGCGGGATTGCCATACGTTTGACTTTTTGCGAGGGGACGAGCAGTATAAATATCGATTTGGCGGGCAAGATACCGAGATATTCCGCCTGATCATGCGTAGAGAGTAGAAGATTAAGATGTTTGATTGGCCTTTGACGACTGAATCGCCAAATCAAACTTCTGTGGTCGTGCAGATAAACCATCAATCAAGCACGAAGCGAGTACAAAAATGAACCATCAACCATCACCAATTAAACGAATCGCCATGTTATCGGTACACACTTGCCCGCTGGCGCTTATGGGGGGCAAAAAAACCGGAGGGATGAACGTTTACGTGCGTGACTTGGCTCGTGAACTGTGCCGCCAAGGGTATGTGGTTGATGTGTTTACCCGTTCAGAGGATGAGTGTCAGCCACAGGTTAAGCATGATTTGGGCAATGGCGGCCGGGTGATTCACATTAAAGCGGGACCAGAAGTGCCGGTCCGGCCGCCGGAAATCATCGCCCATATCGATGAGTTTGTCGCTGGGGTGCTGGCGTTTGCTAAGACCGAAAAGGCAACCTACGATGTGATTCACTCTCACTATTATTTGTCAGGATTGGTGGCTGAAAAATTAAAGGCCGCTTGGCTTAAAAATGAACAGCGCCACGTGCCGATTGTTCAAATGTTCCACACGCTGGGGCATATGAAAAACAAAATCAATCCTCGACCCGAGGAGCGGGCACCACAGGCCCGGATCGATGCGGAGAGCCACATCATCCAAAATGTGGCGGACGTGCTAATTTCGGCCACCCCGGCCGAGGTCGAACAGCTACAGACACTGTACGGAGCTGATAAAAACAAAATTACAATTTTGCCCCCCGGCGTTGCTCTAGATCGGTTCCAAAAAATCGATCGGACCTTTGCTAAACGGAAAATCGGCATTGACCCCAACGGGTTCAACATTATGTTTGTCGGCCGTATCGAGCCGCTCAAGGGGATCGATACCCTGATCGAAGCTGCTTCGGTTTTGCGCGAGCACCATCCAATCGAGATGGCAACGGCCCACTTTACCATTGTGGGTGGCGATCCGTGGGCCGAAAATCCGGCCATCGAAATGGCCCGCCTGCAGGCGTTGCGCCACGAGTTGAACGTTGAAGAATTGGTTGGCTTTGTGGGAGCTAAAAATCAACAAGAACTGCCCAACTACTACGCCGCGGCCGATGTCGTGGTGATGCCGTCTCACTATGAAAGTTTTGGCATGGTTGCCCTTGAAGCGATGGCGATGGGAACCCCTGTCATTGCATCTGAAGTAGGTGGCTTGGCTTACTTGGTGCAGGATGGTCAGACCGGTTTCCACATTCCACCACGTTCGGCCGATGCGTTGGCCCACAGGCTGTGTGACCTGCTATTTAACCCGCCGCTGCGCAAGCAGTTGGGTGACCAGGCTGAAGAGTATGCCCAAACATACGATTGGAAAGTGATTGCTGAAAAAATGGGGCAGGTATACACCGATTCTAAGTTGGCATTGACCGATGCCATCTGACAATTGACAATTGATCTAGATCAACGGTCGATTGTGCATGAGAAACAACCCAACTTCTAAACTGATAAAAATAAAGCCGAGTCTGCTGTTCTTGCTCCCGTGGCTGATTGGCACCTGCCTACTGGTTGTGATCCCGCTGTTGGTTACGCTGGGGCTAGCTTTTTGGGGGGATGAGGGGCTTTCGCTGGCCGCTTTCGGCCGTATGATCCAATCTGATCTGGTTCGCATCGGGTTGACCAACAGCCTGATTTTTGTGGTGCTGGCTGTACCCGTGCGGCTGTTTGGAGCCTTTTTCTTGGCCCTGCTTTTGCGCCCCAAACGGCTGGCGATGGCTCGCTCGGCCGTCTTTTTACCCACCATCATTCCCCCTCCGGCTTGGGCCTTGATCGGCCTGTGGCTGTTTAACCCACTGTTTGGCCCTATCAATTTGGTTTTGCAGGGATTGGGTTTCCCCGGTGTCAACTGGCTGGTTGATGAGACCGCCACCCAACTGATGTTTGTGATCTTGGCCGGGTTCCAACTGGGTGAAGGGTTTATCGTTTTGCTCATCGGCCGGGCGCTTATCCCAGAGCATCTGTTTGATGCGGCGCGGCTCGACGGGGCAGGCGTCGTCGGCCGATTTCGGCACATCACATGGCCCCTCATGCTCCCGTGGCTGGCTCTGCTCACCGGCCGGGATTTGCTTGTAAGCCTCCAAGGAACGTTTACTCCCTCGTTTGTAATCACCTATGGCGGGCCGTATTTCTCAACCACATTTTTGCCCCTGCTGATTTACGAATTGGCGTTTGATTTTCGGGATTCAGCCTTGGTGGCGGCCGTGCTTCTGCTCGTTTTTTCTACACTAATCGGCATCAGTTTGCTGTTGTGGCAGGGGGTGCTGGCACGTGAGTAAAAAAACTTCCGGCTGGCGAATCGGGTTGGCCGTTTTAGTTTCGGTGCTGTTTTTGCTACCCGTTGGGTTGGCCGTTTGGGGGTCGCTTGGGCAGGTGGGGGATGTGGGTGTGCCGTTCGGGACCTGGCAACGGCCAGACTTTAGCAACTACCTCACCGTGTTTCAAACAGCGCAGATGAGTCGGCTCATCGGCAATTCGCTTCTCGTAGTCATTTTGAGTGTGCCTGTGTCAACCATTGTTGCGTCTTTAGCCGCGTTCGGAATCGTCGAACAGCCCCAACCGCTCAGACGCTGGCTGTTGGTTTTTGCCATAATCACCATGCTGGTGCCACCTTCGGCCGTTTGGCTGGTCCGCTTTTGGTTTTTTGAACAGATCGGGTTGCTCGACACGTTAGGGGCGCTGATGTTTCCAGCGCTGGCAGGGGGGAACTCGCTGTTTGTGCTGATCTATTTTTGGGCTTGGTCCCGCATCCCGGCCGAGCTGTTTGAAGCGGCCCGGATCGATGGGGCATCATTTCTGACTCGCTGGTGGCAGGTTGGTTTGCCGGTGGTTCGCCCGGCCACGGCGGCCGTGGTGTTGCTCGCTTTTACCATGTTCTGGGGCAACTTTATCGAGCCGGTGCTGTTTATTTTTGATCCAAACAAATACACCTTGCCCATTGGACTGCAATTGCTGAATCAGCTTGATTCGGCCAACCGGCCGCTGTTGCTGGCGGGGGCCGTTATCGCCATGATTCCGGCCGTGCTCGTGTTTGCGGTGGCACAGCGCTGGTTTTTGCGGGGGGAATGGGTTGATGGGTAGGGGGAAGTTTTCAGTGATCAGTGACCAGTTCTCTGCTTACCCAGCAGTTTGCCACTTCCTCCCCCTCATCCGTCCCTTTCGGGATGACTTCTCCCCCGAGGGAGAAGAAAGCGAGGTTTGTCACTGCGATAACGGCCCCCTCTCCCAAATTTGGGAGAGGGTTGGGGTGAGGGTTTATAAAACTGCCCGATGGCGAGATCAGTTTTCAGCACCTTTCAATCTGCGAATAGTCTGGTCTTTACTTCTCGCTTCAACCTTCATACTTCTCACTTCCTGCACGCCAGCCGACACGCAATCCACCGTCTCATTTGCCTTTGCGGGGGACAGCGCAGAGTTGGCCGCCTACCAAACCCTGATCGATGCGTTTGAAGCGGAGCATCCAGAAATCACCGTTCAGGTGCGCCATGCCCCATCCCGCCAAGATTTTGAGCAAAAGCTGATCACGATGTTTGATGCGGGATCGCCACCCGATTTGGTGTTGCTCAACTATCGACGGGTGGCCCGTTTTGCCGCCGATGGGGATCTGCATCCGGCCGGATCAGACGTGCTGGACGAAGATTTGTCGGCCGCGTTTTACCCCATCGCCATAGATGCCTTTACTCATGAGGGTGAACTGTGGTGCGTACCCCAGAATATTTCCAGCTTGGTCGTCTACATCAATCAAGATTTGTTTGCCCGTGCAGGATTAGAACGGCCAGCGGCCGATTGGACTTGGGACGATTTTTTGCAAACGGCCGTTGGGCTAAACGCACTTGGCCCCGAAATTCATGGGGCGGCCATCGAGCCAAATCTGTATCGGTTAGCACCGTTTTTATGGCAAGCTGGGGGGCAGATTGCTGTAAGTGGATCGGACCTGCTGCCACCCATCCCACAAAATATGCAGGCCCTAACCTGGTTTACCGAGCTACAAACGGCACATGGCGTTGTGCCGACTCAGCTGGAGGCTCAGGCACTTTCAGCCGAGGATCGGTTCTTGAGCGGCACCGTTGGGATGTTTTTTGACAGCCGTCGATTAACCCCGATTTTGCGCCAAACGGCCGAGTTTAGTTGGGACGTGGCTCCGCTCCCCCAAGGGGCGCAGGCGGCCGGTGTGTTGCACAGCGACGGCTATTGTTTGGGACAGCCCCCATCGGCTGAAACGCTTGAATTTTTGCGCTTTGCTGTGTCAGAAGAGGGGCAGAAGATCATGGCCCAAACCGGCCGAACGGTTCCGTCACGCATCAGCGTGGCGAACTCAACCGCCTTTCTTGATCCGGCAAAAGTGCCAGCCAGTAGCCACGTTTGGCTAGACGGGGTTGAGCAGTTGGAGTTGATTCCATGGCATCCGGCTTGGGTTGAGTTAGAGAAGATGGCATCGGCCGAAATTGAGCAGGTGTTTTATGGTTTAAACACACCAGAAGGGGCGATTGTAAAGATAAATACCCGTGCTGAAACTATCTTAAGCGTGACCCCGTAATGGCTTTAGAATAACTAACCGCTTTACATAATGTTGAAATTGTGTAAAATCTACAAAAAAGTGTAGATCGGTTGGCTCTTTTAAAAATAATTAACCGAAACCAAAAGGAGATTTTCAATGTTACAAGAATTTCGGGAATTCATTCAAAAAGGCAATGTCATGGACCTTGCCGTGGCGGTCATCATCGGTGGCGCGTTTGGTTTAATTGTGACCTCGTTTGTAAACGACATCATCATGCCAGTACTAAGTATTTTCCTAGGCGGCACAGACTTTACAAACTTGTTTGTATCACTTGATGGTGGCTCATACGCAACGCTCGCGGCCGCACAAGAAGCTGGTGCTGCAACACTGAACTATGGTTTGTTTATCAACGCGATAATCAACTTCTTGGTGATTGCATTTGTTATTTTCATGATTGTTCGTCAAATGAACAAAATCAATCCACCAGAAGAACCAGCTCCTGCTGGACCAACACAAGAAGAGTTGTTGGGAGAAATCCGCGATTTGTTGAAAAAACAAGCGTAGTGATTTAAAACATAAAAAAAGGGCTGACCAGATAATTCCGGTCAGCCCTTTTTTGTTTTATGAAGCCAGTGCTTTACCGGGTAAAGTCGGCCGGGATTCCTTCCGGAAAGTTCTCTTGAACAAACTCTTCAATACGTTGGATACGATTGCCTGGGTCAGGATGGGTGCTCATAAACTCCGGCTGGCGTGCGCCACCACCGGCTTCGGCCAAAATCTCCATAACGCGGGTCATCGCACTAGGGTCATAGCTTGAGTCTACCATGATCGCTAGCCCCAATTCGTCCGATTCAAGCTCATCTTCGCGGCCGTATTTCATATTGACCATGCCACCAATCATTTGGGCCATACGTGCGGTGCCTTGACACGAGGTTCCGCCATCACAAGCGGCCATCACGACGGCGCCGGTTAAGCCTTCTGTTAGCTCTTGTTTGGCGATGCGTTGCGCACCGTGGCGGGCGATCACATGGCCGATTTCATGCCCCATGACTCCGGCTAGCTGTGCTTCAGTTTCTAGCCGGTTAAACAGCGCGGCCGTGATAAACGTTTGGCCACCGGGGAGCGCAAAGGCGTTGATCACCTCTTCATCTGCTAAAAGGGTAAATTCAAACGGATATTCTGAAGTCACGGCGAAGCTGTTGCGGACTAGGCGTTCGCCCACCATGTCTAGCAGGGCTTGGGCTTCAGGATCAGGATCTAACCCACCATGTTGCTGCACCATTTGGGGCACAGCCTGCAAGCCCATGGTGATTTCTTGCTCGCGGGTTAAGCTAATGTATTGGACCTCTCCCGTGGTTGGGTTGACTTCTCGCTTGCTTATAAACGAGAAAAACGAAAATGCGGCGACAACAAGGCCGATGATCAGCCGCATCCGAATGGCGTTTCCGGCCCGGCTACGCGGCGTTGTGCGGCGACGGACAGTTTCAGCAGTAGGCGCTCTGCGTGATGTTTGACGTTGGTTGTTCATAGATGATCTGCCTCCTGTGATTAGTCGTTAATCCACTCGCCGGTTTCATAAATTTCGTCTTCAAAGATTTCGTAGAGCCCGCCCGCAAATGCACCGAACATCACATGAACCCACGCCATGTTGGCCGAACGCAGTCCTGACATCCACGAAAAGAATAGGTCTGAGAAGAAGTAAAAATTGATGGCATAAATGGCCAATCCCATTAAGCCCCCGCCGATGATCCCGACCAAGATGCCCCAGCGATGAATGACCAAGGCGATAAGCCCGGTTGCCAAAAACGAGATGAACAAATGGGTCACAATGCCGATGATGAGTGACCCTGCATTAAGGTCGTTCCAGAGTGCATTTGACCCCATAACCATCGATGCGATAAGTTTGATAAATGTTGCGAGTGAACCACCAGACGCGGTGCCTGCTAAAGATCCCCCGATCAGAAAGATGATGCTACTGATGAGCCCGGCCCATCCTACAGCTCCCCAATCTGTATCTTCATAGATTGGAATTTGTTTTTCTTCCATGATTTCCTCCTATTTCTAAAGGCTAGATGCCTGTTTGTACGGGACAGTGTCTAAAAATAATACCTGATTTTGGTTAATCAAAACATCGAATAGTCATCTGGGAATTTTAGTTATATTCCACGCTATCGTTGGATGGCTCGCTTAAGTCGAGGTCGGGGAAAAGCTCTAACTGTCGGCCGGTTGGTTCGATTAGATTGCTAACGCCTAAACCGATGAGACGCAGTTTTTCACCCTCCCAAAATTGATCCAAGATAACTTTGCCTAAACGAGCGATTTCCTTTTGGGTGTCTGTCCCGTTTTCTATACTCTTTTGACGGGTGAAGGTTGTAAAATCGTTCCAGCGAATTTTGAGGGTAACAGTGTGTGCTATTAGGTTTTTGCGCCGCAGAGAGCCGGATAGGGATTCTGCCATCCCACTGATTTTTTTATGGAAATAATCCCGATCATCCATATCGTTGCCAAACGTCGTTTCTTGGCTAATGCTTTTTGATTGGCCGGGATCAGAAATGACTTGACGGTTGTCTATACCGCGGGCTCGGCGCTGTAGGGATTCTGCCTGATTCTTGAAGGTGGCAAATAGAGTCGGGAAGTCGAAGTTGGCCAATTGACCACAGCTCTCAATGTTGAACTGTGCCAGTTTTGACGCCGTGGCAGGGCCAATCCCTGATATGGCCCGCACCGGTAGGGGAGCCAAGAATTGTTCTTCATCGCCCGGTAGCACAATGGTGCATCCTTCTGGCTTGTCGTAGTCTGATGCGATTTTTGAAACGAGTTTGCTCGATGATAACCCTACTGATGCTGGGCATTGGGTGGCCGCTTTGACCCGCTCCCGCATGATGAGGGCGATCGTTTCAGGATCGCTGTGTTCAGAGACATCGACATAGGCTTCGTCCACGCTCATTTTTTCGGTGGGGCCAAACTCTTCGAGTATGTCCATGACTGCGGCCGAGGTTGCTTTGATGAGGGGCCAGTTGTGGCGGACAAATTTGATGTTTGGGCACAATTTTATCGCTCGGCTACTGGGCATGGCTGAATGTACCCCAAATTTCCTAGCTTCGTAGCTGGCGCTGGCGACAACCCCCCGGCCGGACGGATTTCCCCCTACAGCAATCGGTTTTCCCCTGTCTTCGGGGAATTCGAGCAGATGCACGTTTACAAAAAACGCATCCATGTCTAGGTGAATGATCGCAGTCGTCCATACCATAAGCCCATTGTATCCAACTTGGGCTAATTAATAGACTGTTTTGTGTTAAACCTCAAAAAAGGCAAAGCTCTATGGATGAATCATCAATCAATCTTCTCTGGATCATAATCTGCGCTGTGCTTGTATTTATCATGCAAGCCGGTTTTCTATGTTTAGAAACCGGCCTCACGCGCTCCAAAAACAATATCAATGTTGCTATCAAAAACTTAGCAGATTTTGGCATTTCTACTTTCTTATTTTGGATGATCGGATTTGGATTGATGTTTGGGAAAACTTCTGGGGGATGGATCGGCACAGATTTATTTGCGGTTGAATTTAGCCAAAGTTTATCTATCGGGGCCTTTTTCCTTTTTCAGGTCATGTTTTGTGGCACGGCCGTGACGATTTTGTCGGGCGGGGTAGCTGAGCGGCTACAGTTTAATGGCTACCTGCTTATCTCAGTTTTAGTATCTGCATTAATTTATCCGGTTTTTGGGCACTGGTCATGGGCCGGAGCAGACAGTGGCGAAGCACTGGGGTTTTTAAACCGGTTGGGGTTTGTTGATTTTGCTGGGTCTACCGTGGTTCACGGTGTTGGGGGATGGGTAACGCTGGCAACGTTGCTGGTTATCGGTTCCCGTGAAGGGCGTTTTAGCAAGAATGGGGAATCAAAAGAAATCCCGGCTTCAAGCTTACCTACGGCCGGACTGGGGACCATCTTGCTCTACATCGGTTGGCTTGGCTTTAATGGGGGTAGCTTATATTTGTTTAACGATGATGTCTCACGAGTCATCCTAAACACGCTCCTAGCTGGATCTGTGGGGCTGGTTGTGGCCCTCGTAACCAGTCAGCTAGTTTATGGCAAAACCAAGCCGAGCTTGCTTCTTAATGGGATTTTGGCCGGTCTTGTGGCGATTACGGCCGCCGCCCATGCGGTTGGCAGTTTGCAGACCGCAATTATCGCGGCCGTTGGCTCTTGGGTCATGATGCTGGCCGAGAATTTGCTTGAAAAATATAAAATTGATGATGCCGTTGGAGCAATTCCGGTCCACTTAGCCGCTGGAGTCTGGGGGACACTTGCTGTAGGGATATTTGCTGATTTAGAAATTTTGGGAACCGGCTTAACCCGGTTACAGCAGTTCAATGTTCAGTTGCTGGGGGTTGTTGTTTGCGGGCTGTGGGCTGGCCTAGTGACCTATATCATTTTAAAACAGATAGATCGCTTCATTCCTCTACGAGTCAGCCGGGATGATGAAATGATTGGCTTAAACATCTCTGAGCATAATGCGAGTAGTGAGTTGTTGGTCATGTTCAATGTGATGGATGCTCAGTCTAAAACGGGGGATTTGAGCCTGCGAGTGCCTGAAGAACCGTTTACGATTGTAGGGCAGATTGCGCACAAATATAACGAGGTGATGGAAAACCTTGAAGAAGTAACGACTCAAGCCAGAACCATTATCACCAACGCAACAGAAGGAATTGTCTCTTTTCATCCGGAAACCCATTTAATTACGACGGCGAATCCTGCCGCTTTGGGTTTGATCGGTAAACCGGCCGATAGCGTGATCGGACAGCCGATCGGGATGTTTTTTAAGAATGAGAGTCAGTCTGATTCAGATTCTTTTGTTGAGCTTGATGTGGTTTCGTTATTGCATGAAGAGGAGCTGAACCAGCTCCATGAGGTTGAAGCTGGAGTCGAAGATGATGATCTGACCCCGGTTGAACTGGCTTTGTCTGTGGCACAAACGGCCGAGAAAAGTTTTTATACCGGAATCTTCAGAGATATTACCGACCGTAGGGAGAAAATTCAGGCTCAGGCCCGAGAAAAAGCGGCCGAGGCAGCAAGCGAAGCCAAAAGCACCTTTTTGGCCAGCATGAGTCACGAGATCCGCACCCCACTCAATGCGATTATCGGGCTGGGAGAGCTGTTGCTTGAATCAAAACTAGATCATGAGCAACAAGATTTTCTGCGTATCATCAACAACAGCGGTGAATCATTGCTGGTGATCATCAACGAGATTTTAGACTTTTCAAAAATTGAAGCTCGCAAACTTGATTTAGAGTCCCATCCTTTAAATTTGATTGAGTCTGTTGAAGATACGCTTGATCTGTTAGCGGCCAAAGCCAATGACAAAGAAATTGAGCTGGCCTATTACGCGGACGAACTCCCAACAACGATGTTTGATGGGGATGTGACCCGAATTAAACAGGTGTTGATCAATTTAATCGGGAACGCGATTAAATTTACGGCCGAGGGTGGGGTGGTTGTTTATCTGACCCACAAAATACTTGAAGATGATCTTGTTGAAATTCAGTTTGAGGTGAAGGATAGCGGAATCGGCATCCCAGAAGATCGTCTAGCAACCCTGTTTGAGGCATTTACCCAGGCGGACCAGTCTACCACCCGAAAATACGGTGGAACCGGTTTAGGGTTGACCATTAGCCGCAAATTGGCCGAGCTGATGGGGGGACAAATGTGGGTAGAAAGCACCGTGGGAGAAGGCTCATCGTTCTTCTTCACAATTGTGCTAAAACCGATCCCAACCAAATCGCAGCAAAAAGGGAACACCGCAAGCTTAATAGGTCAACGGGTTTTGGTTGTTGATGACAACGATATTAACCGATTGATTTTAGAACGTGCCCTAACCGATTGGGGAATGGAAGTCCACAGTATTGATACCCCGGAAGAGGCGATTGAGTTCTTGAAAACCAATGAAGAGATCGATTTTTGTTTGGTAGATATGTTTATGCCAAACATCGATGGGATTGGGCTGGCGAAAGAAATTAGAAAAATTCCAGATCGAGAAAGGTTGCCAATGGCGCTGTTAACCTCAGTAGGTGAGTTAGCAGGACCAGAAGTGAAGCGATTGTTCGCATACAGCATGAGCAAGCCGATCAAATTGTCTCAACTGTTTACTTTGCTTGACAGCCACTTTTTAGGGACAGATGTGCCTGTACCGGTGATTGAAACACCGGTAGTACCAACCGAAACACGGCCAGAACTCAAAATTCTACTAGTAGATGACAATAAAGTTAATCAGAAAGTGGGTCAACGCATGTTGAACCGCTTGGGATTAGAAGCGGAATTGGCATCTGATGGGTTGGAGGCGGTTGAACTGGCCAATGAAAATCGATACGACTTAATTTTGATGGATGTGCAGATGCCGGGTATGGGCGGTGTTGAGGCTACGGGGGAAATTCGCTCGGCCGTAGCTAATGAGGATCAGCCTTGGATCGTTGCGCTTACGGCCAATGCAATGACGGGTGATCGGGAAAAATATATCAAGGCAGGGATGGACGAATATCTATCCAAGCCACTGCGCATCGACAGCTTAGAAGAAATGATTGACCTAATCATCGAAAAAGGGACCAAAGCGAAAGCTATCACATTATCGGATAGCCAAATCCGCGAAGACTAGCTAGCGGGCGAGAAACGATATGATTGAAGAAAATACTTTGAACCTCTTTTGGGTGGTTGTGTCTGCGATCTTAGTCTTTTTGATGCAGGCCGGTTTTTTATGCCTTGAAACCGGGCTTACCCGATCAAAAAACAACATTAATGTTGCAGTTAAAAATTTAGCAGACTTTGGCGCATCGACCTTTCTGTTTTGGTTGATCGGCTTTGGGCTGATGTTTGGCTCTACGGCCAACGGCATCGTTGGTATCGACCGATTTGGTTTGAATTTGGGTGATAACTTTGATCTAGCCATCTTCTTTATTTTTCAGGTGATGTTTTGCGGCACGGCCGTTACTATTTTGTCTGGTGGGGTCGCAGAGCGACTGCAATTTAATGGCTACATGATCATCACCATATTGGTTTCAACCTTGATTTACCCCGTGTACGGTCACTGGGCTTGGGGGGGACTTGATTCAGGCGAGGCGGCCGGTTTCTTGGTTTCGATGGGGTTTGTTGATTTTGCAGGCTCAACCGTTGTGCATAGCGTAGGTGGCTGGGTGACGTTGGCCATCTTGCTGATTGTGGGGGCTAGAACACATCGTTTTAATCCAGACGGAACTTCAAACGAAATCCCCGGCTCTAGCTTGCCGACGGCCGCCATGGGAACCCTGATCCTTTATGTTGGCTGGTTGGGCTTTAATGGGGGTAGTCATCTCAGCTTTGGGCAAGATACCGCCCGCACCTTGTCAAATACGCTCATGGCAGGCTCGTTTGGGCTTGTGGCTGCTATGTTTGCCAGCCAAATATTGTTCAAAAAGATTAAAGTTGGCTTTTTGCTAAACGGCATCTTGGCCGGATTAGTATCTATCACTGCGGTGGCCCATGCGGTAACAACGGCTCAAACGGCGATAATTGCTGTAGTCGGATCGTTTGTGATGATTGGGATTGAACTGCTGTTAGAACGGGCGCAAATAGATGATGCTGTTGGAGCGATTCCGGTTCATTTGGGAGCAGGTGTTTGGGGAACGTTGGCTGTAGGTATATTCGGCGACCTTGATATTTTGGCGACTGGGCTGACCCGGCCGGAACAGATTGGTGTGCAGTTGATCGGCATTGTTGTGGCGGCCGTCTGGGCCGGTTTGATCCCATACTTAATTTTGCGCCAAGTAGATCGCTTTACACCATTGCGGGTTACTCCTGAAGAAGAGCACGTGGGCTTAAACGTCTCTGAGCATGGGGCCCGTAGCGAATTGCTCGACATGTTCAACGTGATGGATGAGCAGTATAAAACTGGGGATCTCTCACTTCGGGTTCCAGAAGAGCCGTTCACATTAATCGGCCAAATCTCTGAAAAATATAACTTGATCATGGAGCGGCTGGAGCAACTATCTAGGCAAACGACGAGCATTATCGAGACGGCCCACGACGGCATTGTGGTGTTTCAGGAAGATGGCTTTGCCATGACTGAAATCAATCCGGCCGCCGTTGCGATGCTGGGATTCTCTGGGGATCAGGCCGTAGGGCAACAGTTTGCTCAGTTTTTTAGCAATGGGGACGCGTCTGAAGCAAATGGAGACAGCCCTATTCGCGTCGCTGAGTTTGCTGATATCAATGAGTATCAGGAAGTGACCGGGTATCGTTCAGATGGAACGGAATTCCCGGCCGAGATTGCGATCAACAAAGTTGAAACCGGGGCAAAAACCTTCTTTACCGGCATGTTTCGGGATATTACCGAGCGTCGAAATCTGATAGATGCACAAGCGGCCGCCATTCAGGCGGCAAAAGATGCCAGCGAGGCCAAAAGTAACTTTCTGGCCAACATGAGCCACGAAATTCGCACACCGCTAAACGCCGTTATCGGTCTTACGACACTACTGCTCGAAACCCCTCTAGACGACGAACAGCGAGATTTTCTGCGCACCATTAACAACAGCGGCGAATCACTGCTGGTTATCATCAACGAAATTCTCGACTTCTCGAAAATCGAGGCCGGTAAATTGGATCTCGAAAACCACCCGCTCAATTTGCGCGAGTGCATCGAAGACGTGCTGGACCTGATGGCGACCAAAGCGATTGTTAAAAATCTTGAGCTGGCTTACTCGGCCCAATCTCTTGAATCAGACATGTTTGAGGGAGACGTAACCCGTCTGCGCCAAATTTTGATCAACTTGGTTGGGAACGCCATTAAGTTTACGGATCAAGGTGAGATTGTTGTTTACCTGACCCACGAAAAAATTGATGAAGAGACGCTTGAGCTGAAATTTGAGGTCCGTGACACAGGCATCGGGATTCCAAAAGATCGATTGAACGCGCTGTTCGAAGCCTTTACTCAGGCTGACGAATCGACCACGCGTAAATACGGTGGGACCGGCTTGGGGCTGACGATTAGCCGGAAGCTGGCCGAGCTTATGGGCGGCCGGATGTGGGTTGAAAGTGAAGTAGGGCAAGGCTCTTCGTTCTTTTTTACTGCTCAGCTACGTCAACTCCCATCGACCAAAAACAATACCCCATCAACGGCCAATATGCTCGGCCGCAAAATATTGATTGTGGATGACAATGCGACCAATCGACTTATCTTGGATCGGGCTTTAGCCGATTGGGGATTTGAAACGGTTGAAGCTGAAGATGGATTTGCGGCCCTAGAAATCTTGAACGGTGATCAAGAGATCGATCTGTGTTTGTTCGATATGCTGATGCCTGGGATGGACGGATTGGAGCTGGCAAAGAAGGCCAAAAAGATCGGCCATCGAGCTGATTTGGCGGCTGTGTTGCTTACATCGGCCGGTGAGCTGGCTGGCAAAGAGGTAAAAGAGATTTTCTTTGCTAACATGAGCAAGCCGGTACGCCACGGCCAGCTGTTTAACATTATTGACAGCTACTTCTCTGGTCAATCGGTTAGCAAATCAGCAGAGCCTAAAAAGCTGGTCGAAGAAAAAGAACGGCCGCCGCTTAAAATTTTGCTAGTTGATGACAACAAAGTGAACCAGAAAGTAGGTGTCCGTATGTTAAACCGGATCGGATACGATGCTGACACGGTTGATGATGGTGTTCAGGCGGTTGAGGCGGTGCAAGTTGGGGAATATGACCTTGTGTTTATGGATGTTCAAATGCCAAACATGAGCGGCCCCGAGGCGACTAAAATCATCCGACTTGATCTTGATATCCCCAAACAGCCTTGGATTGTTGCCTTAACGGCTAACGCCATGAAAGGGGATCGTGAAGGCTACTTGGCCAATGGCATGGACGGGTATTTGAGTAAACCCCTGCGGCTAAATCAGCTGGAAGATGTGATTGATGAGTTGATCAGATT
>JAHDGV010000419.1:0-2221 GCA_020631655.1 Chloroflexota bacterium
TCTACTGGCTCAAAATGCCGGAGTATAAAGAGACAAACTTTTTGGATGCCAAACGGCCGCTCCCTGAATTTTACTGGACGGCCGAAACCGACATGCACTGTTTGGCCGACACCATTCGGGCCACCAAACAAAACGCCTACGCCCATCATATTCAACGGTTGATGATCACGGGTAACTTCGCCCTGCTCACCGGCGTTGATCCCGATTTGGTCAACGAATGGTACATGATCGTTTATGCCGATGCGTTTGAATGGGTCGAACTGCCTAACACCCACGGCATGGCTCTGCACGCCGACGGCGGTTATCTTGGCTCAAAACCATACGCCGCCTCTGGCTCCTACATCAACAAAATGTCGAACTACTGCGGTAGCTGTGCCTTCTCGCCCAAAATAAAATTAGGGGATGGGGCCTGCCCGTTTAACTATTTGTACTGGTATTTTCTGATGCAAAATAGCGACAAGCTCAGCAAAAACCCCCGCATGGGAATGCCTTATCGCACATTGGCCAAGATGGCACCCGAAAAGCGGAAAGAGATTTTAGAAAATGCAGAGGCGTTTCTAAAATCAATCGGAATGCAAGCGTAGGGGTGCAGTTACCCAGCTTCAACGTAAGGGTGCAGATACCCGGCTCCAGCAAACAACTGTAAATCAAAAACAAGTGAGGGTAACTCACCCGATATCTGGTAACTGTACAGTTGAATGGAACCTTATGTAATTTGGCTTGAACCCCTCAAATAATTTAAATGCCCTCTATCGGGTGAGATCGCCTCGGCTGAACTTGTTTCAGCCATCTGCACCCCTACCCCAAGTCGAGACTGCTTGTTTCAAACTTAGATTTCAAGAACCGGCCATGGGCCAACAGCGCCTTCGAATCCTTGTTGTGGATGTCAACAATCGTGTCTTTCAACTCTTTGTCCAAAATCTTCAGCTGATCGATCAAAGTTGCATGAGCAGTTTGGCCGTTGCTCAATTTGCGCGATTTTGCCAGCTCTGGGGTTAGCTTCATGTAGTTGTCCAGCGTTTCTGGCAAATAACGTAGGGCCGTTTGGCGTACTACATAAATGTCGCTGTCGGCGCTGGCGATATTGTCGATATGGGGAAAAATCTGGTGCAACGAGCGCTGGATGCTTTGCGCCCACTCCAAAATATCGGGGGATAGTTTGCCTTTAATCGAGCGCATGTAAGCGTCCAAAATTTCAACCACCTCGGCCGTGGTGAGCTCACTCAAGTCAATCGGCCGGACCCCCTGCCCCATTACATGTACCAAAGCTTTGTTGCGCGTATTATCGCTGGCATAGGTCAGCCCCACGCTTCCGGCCAAAACGGCCGCGCCCCCGGCCGCAATAAACGGTGCCAGTGGCGGCATCGCAAACGATCCAAAAATCGTAGCACCGATAATCAGTGCATTTCGGGGCTTAAACATCGCCTCTTGAATAATGGCGTTACGAGTTGCTATGTCTAGTTCTTGTTGGGGCATAAACGATATCGTTCTTTACGGTAAAACCTCATTTAAGTCGTGAAGATGACGGGTCTGTTGTACAATCGAATTATAGGTAAGGAACCCAAATTTTCCAATAAACAGACCCGCAACCCCCTTCCCTTAATTCCGTATTGAAAAATAATCTACGAACCCTATGACGAGTCAATCCAAAATATTATTTGTTTCAATCCTCGTACTAGCCTTAATCGCTACAGGCGTCACATGGGGGCTTGAGCGATTCAGCTTTTACACCCTCCCCTCTCGCGGCGGGGTCAGCACCTCGATTCAGGTGGCGGTTGCCCCATCTTTGACCGATTGGGCACAACAAGCCGCGGCCGATTTCAACAATAGCAATAGCCAAATCACCGTCAGCATTATCGAGGTGGATAGCAAGCGGCTCGACGCGGCGTTTGATGTTGACTCGCCACCCGACGCATGGATTCCAGAAGCCACCTTTGTGGCTCTGCAAAACGGCTCTTCGGCCTACAATCGGGATGGACAATCAGTCGCTTCAGACTCATTGCTGTGGGCCAAACCGATCTCGGCCAACTACCTGCTTGATTGGCAATCAATCCACGATGCGGCCGTCAACGACCGGCAATTCAACGTCGCATTACCCGCCTCCAACAACACCACCGCCATCGCCACCTGCCTCTCGGCCGCGCAATCCTATCATCAAACCACAGAGATTGATTTTAGCCTTGCCAACGACGCTGAGTTCAAAGCATGGTATCGCGACATC
>JAHDGV010000419.1:2321-4649 GCA_020631655.1 Chloroflexota bacterium
GCCAGCAACAGCCCGGCCGCTGATGCGCGCACCATCCAAGCATTACAGTGGTGCTGGCAATAAAAACTTTGTAACACAGGCATTCTGCCTGTACCTGATAGCAGGCAAGATGCCTGCCCAACAATTAGTGACGAGACTATAAAAAGGACAATATGAAATTAGACAGTTTGTTTAAACGCATTACAGCCTTAGCAACTATTTTTGTTTTATTTGGATGTGGATTTTCAATCGGCGGTGACCCCGCTGACACGGGTGGCGGCATTTTTGGTGAACGGGAAGTTTCCATGCCGGACAATGCCATCGAAATCAGCATTATTTACGCCCCAGAAAGTGATTTGTACATGCCCGAAGCGATCGATGACTTTAATCGGAGCATGGCAAACGGGGTAAATCCGGTGACGGGTGAATCGCTAGCCAGCGGTGAACGGCCGGTGTTTGTCGTCGGTGAACCCGGCTCTTCAGGCACCATCCATCAAGGCATCATCAACGCATTTATCGCCCCCAACAATACCAACGTAGCCAAACCGGTTATTTTCGCCCCATCGGTCAGCCATTGGCTGGCGCTGGTCAACTTCCAAGTCGGCCGCGAAGTATTCGACTTGGCCGAGGCCCAACCAACCGCGCTAGCCCCTGTGGTAATGGCGATTTGGGAAAGCCGCCTCGAGGCGATCAAGGCCCAAACGGGTCAAGAAGAAATCGGCTGGGAAGAACTGCTCCAAGTGATGAATTCGCCCAACGGCTGGGCCGACTACGGGATTGAAGGAGACCGCACCACCGTTTATTACGGCCATACCGACCCATACATCAGCTCTACCGCTCTCAGCACCCTGATCGCAGAATTTTATGCATCTACGTTGTACACGGCCGGTGAATCTTCAGCTCGCCGCCTCGAAATGAGTTCGGTGCAAAGCGAAGCGGTGCAAGACGGTGTACGCGACATCGAATCGCTGGTGAAGCACTATTCATCACGCACCACAGAATTTAAAGAATACATCGCTCAAGGGCCAACCTATTTGGACTTTGTAGCTTTAGAAGAAAACGACCTGATCTTTATTAATCAGGGGAAAACGAGCTACCGGCCGCCGGAACCGCTTGTGGCCCTCTATCCAAAAGAAGGGACCTTCTGGCACGAGCATCCATTTGGGATTGTGAATGCAGACTGGGTGACGGCAGAACAACAGGATGCGGCCAAAATCTTCACCGACTATGTGCGCTCTGAAGAGGTTCAGCTAAAGGTGATGGAGAACGGCTTCCGGCCGGTAAATCCGGATGTCCCCATCGGTTTCCCGATTTCTGAGGAGCTGGGCGTTGATCCGAATCAGCCAACCAACATTTTGACCGTACCTGATCCTGATGTGATTGCGGCCGTGCAAGCCAGCTGGCAATTTGTGAAAAAACAGGGTGATGTTTTCTTGGTCATCGACACCTCTGGTTCGATGTGGGGAGACAAGCTGGATGAGGCCAAAGATGCCGCTTCTCGCTTCCTAGACGGCATGTCGGTTCAGAATCGGGTAGGTGTGATCCAGTTCAACTCAGACGTATTGCAGGTCTCTGAGCTTTCGTCGCTCGAGTCAGCCTCGGCCCGGACAAAATCGAGCATCGATGGGCTGTTTGCAGATGGTGACACGTCTCTGTATGACTCGATCATCGCGGCCATCGATCAGGTGCAAGCCACGAGTAACGCAGAGGACGACCGTATCCGGGCGATTATTGTTTTGAGCGATGGACAGGACACATCCAGTCAGGCGTCTCTGAACGATGTGGTTGCCAAGGTGCAGTCGGCCCGCTCCGGCCGGAATCCGGTCTTGGTGATCCCGGTTGCATACGGCTCCGACGCTGATATTTCAGCCCTTAACGCAATCGCCCGCGCATCTGCCACCAAAGTGCAGTCCGGCAACCCTGAAGACATTCAGTCGCTGTTGGACCTGCTGAGCAGTTACTTCTAAACCGAACAACTTGTAGAGACGTGCCGGCGGCGCGTCTCTACGAAGCCATTTTGGCTCCCTTCGTAATTTTGTCTACAGTCTTTTTATCAGCCCGCACGGCGATGCCTACCATCTTCGCATCTTCCGGCCCAAACTGACCAAATACTTCACGATTCGCCTCATCATGGCCGGTGCTAAACATCTCTTCGGTGTACGCTGAGCTTTTGACACCCCGGTTGATGGCTCGGTTGTGGATTGTGCTGAGTTTGGCTCCGTCGCACTCCAGCACGATCATCGGCTGAATGCACATCGGATTGAACTCATTTCCGGCCGCATCTACATACGGTTCCCCGATCAGTTCCGGGTTTTGTCCAATAATCCCTGTAATTAAAAAGGCGGTTAC
>JAHDGV010000420.1 GCA_020631655.1 Chloroflexota bacterium
CCCAAACCATAGACACACTCAAAACAGCTATGCGCATCGCCGTCATCTATGGGGGGAATAAAACAGAGCCGGGTGCAGTCCTTAATCAAGGACACAACTCTCGACCCTATAAAAGCTACGAAAAAGTAGCAGCAGATATCCAGACCGCATTGTTCGAGCTTGGTTTTGAACAAGTTTTTTTGCTTGCAGATGATTTAACTCTGCCACAAAAACTTAAAGAGGCCCGAATTCACTTTGCATGGATTAACAGTTGCGGCGTTCAGGGGTTAAACCCGGCCGCCCATACGCCCGCCATGCTGGAGATGATGGGCATCCCCTATGTGGGCCACAATCCCTTAAATGCCACATTACTAGACAACAAACATGTCTTCAAAAACGAAGTAGCCGGTTTGGGTCTACCCACCGCCCCGTTCATGACGTGGAACACCACCCCCGGGATGCTGGGTCTTAACATCGAACGGTTCAAGCGAAGTTTTGCAGAATATCCCGGCCCGTTTGTGGTTAAACCAATTTCCGGCCGTGCTTCGCTCCACGTGCATGTGGTGCAAGATCGGGCAGGGCTCACAGATGTCATTGCCGATGTTCATGCTCACACGCTCCAAAACGTCATGATCGAGCAATATCTGCCCGGCCGTGAGTATGCGGTTTCGGTATGTGGCAACGTGCGACATCAAAATGGTGAGTTTGTGAAACAGGCTCGGCCGTTTGCATTTTCAACCATCGAGCGGGTGCTGGCAGACGATGAACAGATTTTCACCTCGATGGACAAACGCAAAATCACAAATGATCGGGTTCGCCTGATCGATGATCCCATCGTCCAGCTCCAGCTCAAAGAAATTGCACAAAATGTTTTTCGCGCCTTTAGCTTGCGTACGCTAATCCGATTAGACGTGCGTGCAGACGAAGCAGGCAATCTTGCCATCCTTGAAGCAAACCCAAAGCCGGACTTAAAACGGCCGGGACAAGGGGTGACCAGCCTAACCGCGTACGGGCTGGAATCTGAAAATTTAACCTATCACGATTTAATCTTGAGTCTGATCGCTGATCGGCTCGATTATTTATTCTCTCAGCGGCTGGATGTTTGGCCACATTTGACCAAACTTTTAGAACCGGCCGCCGCCTTTGCAATTCCAGCCGCTAAGCCACCAACTCCCAATGAATTTGAAGAATGGGAAACACAGAAGGCTGTAGCACCAACGGCCGAGCCATCTGTAAATTAAAAACAATTTATATATTCAGCACCTGGTACTGGAAGCGAATTTCCCATCCTGCTGAATATTTAAACGATCACCTATGCAAGAAAAAAGATCAATCAAAAACAACCTACTGCCTGTCGCTGGGATTATGGTTGCCTTAGCCATCTCCCTATTCATGCTCATCACGATCGGGTATCGCGATGCTTTGGTCGCCTATACCGGATATGAGTTTGACAAACTTGGGGCTCAGGGAGACGTTGTTCGGCAATCGATGAAGCCATTTTTGCTCAACGGTTTACCACTTGAACAATTCCCTGGTTTTCAACCACTCACCACCCCCTTAATCGAATCTGATCCAGATTTACAGGCGGTCTATATCGAAGATCAGTCTGGAAAAATTCTCTTTATAAATCAGAAAGGGGGGACCGCTTTTGACCCGGACCAAACTGAGTTTGGGGCCAGCCCAAGCGTGACAGCAGAGGAAGACTCCGCATATCTCGCGACGGAAACAGAAGCGTTTTTAAGAGCATCACTCCCCCTTGATGGCAAGTTTGGTCCAGCGGGTGAATTACATTTGGTTTATGACCATGCCGCAACGATCAATGCTGTAAACAGCGCTTATCAGCCGGTTTGGTGGATCGCTCTAGCTCTGTGGATCATCGTGCTGCCTCTGGCACTCTGGTTCTCACGTTCTGAACGGATGCGTGGAACCCGCTGGATGCCATCTTTGTTTGGCAGTGTGTTTGTGATTGCGGCCGTTTTTGTGATCGGTGTCATGCTCACAATTTACACGGCCGGTGTGAACAGAAAAGCCAATGCGTTAACCCACTCGTTGGCCCAACGGTTAGCCGTACCGCTTGAGCTTGGGCTCGATATGTCCCAATTTTCTGGTCTTGATGATGTGATCGAATCGTACCGCTCGCTTGACCCAGACATCGGCTTTATTGCGCTACACGATGCTGAGCAAACCAAAATTTCGGCCGGGAACCGCTCAGAGCAAGAAGGGTACGTGGAGCACACATTTTTCATAAAACCAGATGGCCAAACAGATGTAACTCTCGATGTGCAGCTGGGTATTCCTCTCTCCGTCGTTTACGCGAGTTTGTGGCGCGGTGTCCGCAACTTTTTGATCCTTTTCTTTGCAACAATCTTTTTAGCTAATCTAATTTTCTCGCTCAACCAAACGCTGCAAGACAAGTTCTTGGCATCTAGCCAGCCGGTCAGCAAACAAAAACTACACCTCAACATTGTCCGGCCGTTCTACTTTCTGATTGTCTTTGCCGAAGGGCTACATGCTTCGTTTTTGCCCCAATTTTTGCGGGGATGGGCGGCCGAAAGCGGCTTTGACCCAGCAGTCACATCAACCATTTTCACCCTCTACTTTTTAGGCTTTGTAGCAGCCCTACTCCCTTCAGGCTGGCTTGTTGGCAAAATCGGCATTCGCAAAACGCTCATCATCGGCTCCGTCATTTATGCGGCCAGCATGATCGCTCTAGCCTTCTCGCCCGCATTTTGGCTCATGTTTCCGATCCGCTTTTTGGCCGGAATCGGTCAGGGGATTTTGTACATTGCCGTGCAGGGATACATCCTTGAAGTGGCACGGGACAACAAAACCCAAGCCGCTGCCATTATCGTTTTTGGGTACAACGGCGGCATGATTTCAGGCACCGCTATCGGGGCACTAATAGCCGTTTACCTCAGCTTCTCCGGTGTTTTCTTGGTCGGTGCGATTATTGCGCTGTTGTTTTTAACCTACGTCGTTACGTTGATCCCGGTCATCACCATCTCAAAAGAAGAAGGGTCTCAAGATGCCAAACAGGAAACGATGGTTCAGCGGCTCAGACATGTCGGCCGAGACTGGCGCTTTATCAAAACGATGTTTTTGATCGGCATCCCCACCAAGGCGGTCTTGACCGGTGTTACCGTTTTTGCCCTCCCGCTCATCTTGTCAGAGCTGGGGTATCGCCAAGACGACATCGGTATGATTTTGATGCTCTACGCGGCCGGTGTCCTGCTCTCAAGCCGATTTGCGGCCAAATGGGTTGATAGCGGTGGTGCCAAAGTTGACCGCGTTTTGTTATTTGGGGCGATGGGCGGCGGCATTGGGCTGGTGCTCATGGGTCAGATTGATGCCGCGTGGGTGACAGGTCTAGGCGTAAACAACATGGGGCTGGCCGTCATCATGGGGGGAATCTTAATTCTGGGGCTGGCCCACGGCTTTATCCATGCCCCAATTGTGACCTACATCGCTGATACCGTTTCGGCCGAAAAGTTAGGCAAAAGCTCCGCCACATCACTTTATCGCTTTTTAGAGCGAATCGGCCACGTCAGCGGACCGATTATCGTGTCGCAACTCTTGCTGCTCACAACCAAACAATCTCAGGTGATGATGTTTACAGGTGTGGTTTTAATCGGCTTCGCCATTTTGTTCTCGATCGAATTTAAACGTAGGGAACCGATGAAAATTAACAAGCCAAGCTCATTACCAAGCGTGGGGGCTGATTAAGATGAAACAAATAATTAAAAAAACAATCTATGCTGCGACGCTCTTGTTACTACTTGCGAGTCTGGTCGGATGCAAGATTGAAAATCAGAAAGAAACCATTGTGATCGACGAACTCAGCAGTACAGAGTCGGCCGAGGCCGCCGAAAACGCATCCGAACGCCAACCGGTTTCAGGGGCAGATTGGCTAAGCATTGATCAAACATTATTAGACAGCTGGCAAGTTGAACCGAGCGATCTAAACGTTGGCTTGCCGACCAAACCGGTCATCATTTCAACCGCTGATCCTACCGGTGAGCCGTTTGAAGTGGTTGCTCTGTTCTCTAAAAAATCTTCCGCTTACGACACGGCGCTTAACTCCATGCTGACCCTGTTTTCAGGGCGCGGGGTCGAAGCAAA
The DNA here is from genome assembly GCA_020631655.1 of Chloroflexota bacterium. Lineage (GTDB taxonomy): Bacteria > Chloroflexota > Anaerolineae > Promineifilales > Promineifilaceae > WTJY01. The sequence goes on from JAHDGV010000420.1 coordinate 4,099, forward strand.
TGTGCTGGTTCTCAACGGAGAAAACGACGCGCGTTTAATTAGCTCATCTTATCTTTTTGCTCAAACCGAAAAGCCTGATTTGATTCTCTCTTTCGGTTCTAAAGCCACCGCTTGGATTCATGATCATGATGGGGACAGTACGGTTCCAGTATTAAGCGTCACCTCAAAAGATCCTGTTTTAATGGGGCAAGTGGCCGATTATGAATCAGGTAGCGGCACGCATATCGCTTATACCTCGCTCAACATCCCCATCGAGTTGCAAATGTCCTACTTGGAGCAGTTCCGGCCGGAGTTAAAAACGATTGGAATTCTGTACGCCGAAAACAATTCAAGCGCCGTAGTTACCCAAGTTGAACCACTGGTTGCGGCGGCCGAAGCTGATGGCATTGAAGTCATCCACTTCAACGTTCTTGATCAGAAAAATGCTCAAGCCGAGTTATCCGCAATGATGCCGGGCCTAATCGAACAGATGCAGGCAAAAGACCCTGAAAATAAGCACTCGCTTCTCTGGATCACCGGTTCCACATCGGTGTTTAC
>JAHDGV010000421.1:0-4133 GCA_020631655.1 Chloroflexota bacterium
TTGATCCGTAGATATTATCCCCGGAAATGTCCAATCATTAGTTGCCCAAGACATGAATGCCCTCGATCCTAATTCTTCCGTAAAGAAAAACACTTGGATATAGATTGCCTGAATCCCGTTTGGTGCGTTACATAAATCAGCATGTTTATAGGTTCGTTCAAAAGATGTAATTCGCCCCATGCTTTCCATTTCTTGCAAGGTAGATCCAGAATAAAGATCGCTATTCTTAACTTCGCCAATCCCACTTCCAGGAAGTGCATTACCAAGATCTGGAAACCAAGATAATGCTTGTGAAGAATTAAACGGTTCAACTATAGGAAATCCCTTTGCTAAACGCGGCGTTACTGTAGGGGTTGGAGGGACGGGCTCAGGCGTTGCTGTAACAACCACAACCACAGTGGTTGGTGTAGGTTCTGTCGTTGGGTCCGGTGCAGTCGTCTTAGCTGGTGGATTTTCTTTTGTCGGAAGCGGGGCCACAACACTACTATCGGTTGCAGTAGGTTGTGGATCCCCCGAAAAAATGGATATGTCGCTAAAAGTTGAAAGCACAACAATTACAAGTAATGCAAATGTTGCAATCCCAGCTAATATCCAACCTAAATATTCCCCCAAAAAGGTGTTACCATTAGCTTGAGCGGTAGTTGGCATCGTCGGTACAGTGAAAAGACCAGAAGCTGATGATGCAGATTGGCGCTGAGTTGCTTGCATCGCTCCGGCCGTAATCGAGTCCCACGGAACATTCGGCCGCAGATCTTCACATAGCTCAATGAGTTTTAAAGTGGTGCCGGATCGCCAACTATAATTGATAATTTCAATAACAGTATTTGTCTTACCGCCTGACGCAATGTTGTCATAATCTAAGCCAATATCAAAACAAAGACCACGAAGTTCTCGTTCGTCAAAATATTGCATCAAGGTATGACGCAATTGTATTCTCCATTCCTCGTTGGAATTTCCCTCATTCATATTTCGTTTTACTTCCTGTGCTCTGTAGAATGTAGGGTGTTGCAGTATTTTCCCAAAGCTTGCCCTTACTTCTTAGTTAGCCAAAATCCCTCTATGAAACTTCTTTGTGGCTATGAGAATAAACATTTTCCTGACTCCAGTCAAGAGAGGATCGTTTGAAATCGATTTTTTGATAAACTCCAAGCTATGTCAGGCATCACAAATTTAAAGAAACTACTCAAAAACATGTCCCCCCAATTGCAAGATGGTGAGTTCGTCTTTGCATCGTTTCACGGCTCAGCATACGGGGATCATGCCCACCTTCAACCGGTCGCGGCCGTAGCTGAATCAGAAGGATTAACCCTTGTCATTCCGCAAGAAAAGGCGGCCGAACATGGACTAGCCTACGAAGGCACCTATCGGATGATAACGCTCCAAATCCACTCAAGTTTAGAAGCGGTGGGGCTGACGGCCGCATTCGCCACCAAGCTGGGCGACCACAAAATCAGTGCCAACGTCGTGGCGGGGTTCTTCCACGATCACATTTTTGTCCAGGCCAGCAAAGCAGAAGAAGCGGTTGAGGCGCTTAAAGAGTTGCAATCATGAACATACGCCAGCTAAAAAAGGAAGAGAAAGAGTTAATCCAACAAGCGGCCGAAGCGATTGTTGCCGCCTTTGCTGATTCTCATCCTGATGCTTGGCCCACTTTAAAAGATGGCTTCGAAGAAGTGGAAGATTGCCTCGATCCTGAAATGGTTTTGTTGGTGGCTCTTGATGATGCGGGCAAGCTCTTAGGCTGGATCGGCGGCCGAGAAGAATACGACTTCGCGTGGGAACTTCATCCGCTTGTTGTAGATCCGGCCACGCAACGGCAGGGTGTCGGCCGGGCATTGGTGGCAGAGCTTGAAAAGCGGGTAAAAGCGGCCGGTGCAAACACCATCTACCTTGGTTCAGACGATGTAACCGGCCAAACCAGCTTAAGCGGCGTTGATCTGTATCCAGATCCGTTTGATCACGTGCGCAACATCAAAAATCTGCGCAATCATCCGTTTGAGTTTTACCAAAAATGTGGCTATGTCATCACCGGCGTTGTCCCAGATGCCAACGGGCCGGGCAAGCCGGATATCATGATGGCGAAACGAATTCAGTAATCAGTGACCAGTCTCCAGTGATCAGTGTGGGGTTCGATTCACGCTCTTCTCTTTTCTCTCGTCTCTCTACTTTATTTATGAAAATTACCGTTTACATCGCAACCAGCCTTGATGGCTTTATCGCCCGGCCGGATGGGGACATCGAATGGCTCCACAACCCTGATTATGTTTTGGAAGGGGAAGACATGGGATACGGTGCGCTCATGGAGAGCATCAACTGTTTGGTGATGGGGAGCGGGAGCTACGAAAAAGTTCGTTCTTTTGATATTCCGTGGCCGTACGAAAAACCGGTGATTGTGCTTAGCAGTCGGCCGCAAGATATTCCGGCCGAGTTGGCATCAAAAATCAGTCAGATGAGTGGCAGTCCCACTGAAATTGTCCAATCCCTTAAACAAAAAGGAGTCAACCACATCTATTTGGATGGGGGGAAAACGGTGCAAGATTTCTTGTCGGCCGGGCTGGTGAGCGAGCTAATCATCACCCAGATCCCCATCCTACTTGGCAAAGGCATCCCACTTTTTGGCCCGCTACCTGCTGACATTCACCTAAGCCATCAGCAAACCCGATCCTACCCAAACGGAATGGTGCAGAGTCACTATTTAGTACAATAAAAATAAGAAGCGTAATGCGACCCCGGCTTCGAGCAAGCTGGCCAATCTTCGATTGGCTCGTGAGCGAAGCGACGCTCAGTCTACCCTATGTCGACTCACTATTTGGTTGCGTAACTAAATTTGTGTCACAATCTGCCGAAAGAAAATATCCGCGAACATCCGATAAAACCGAACTTGTTCGGTCATCCAAATTTATTTGGCCATTCGCGGCAAAAATAGGAGGACACATGGAACTTGACCATACGATGGTGCAAACAACCTACACCACCATCATGAAACACTTTATTGAGCACGGCCGGGCACCCCACTACACCCAATTGGCTAACACGATGGGAATGAGCATCGAAGAAGCGCGCTTACATCAAGCAAAAGCCGCATATTTAGGCGTCGGCTGTTGGCTCGCCCACGATACAGACCTGATAGAATCATGGGCACCGTTTCACAACATCCCGACCCAGTATCGCATTACGATCAATGGTGAGCAAAAATGGTACGGGCAATGAGGGCTTGAATCGCTGGCCGTGCGCTGGCTTTTCCCCAACCAAGAAGTTCGACTGGATACAATCTGTCTCGCCTCTGGAACACCCATCACCATACGGATGAAGGATGATGAAATTCTAGAAATTACCCCTGACTCCGTAGTTGGGCATTTGAATGTGCCGTTTTCAAAAATAGCGACGGGTGACGCCACGGCCGCCTATGCCTGAACGTACATGAACCTCTTCCGGTCGGAAGAAGACGTACTCAACTGGGAACACTTTGATCCCATCTCAGAACAATCAATTATGCCGGTAGCCAACTGGGCTAAAGTCTTTAGCGGCCCCCTATTCCGCAATCGGCTCCAGCCAGATATTTTTGCTAAACGACGGGAATACTCGATTGAGTTTGTGAAAACGCTGGCTGGCTTTGGAAAATCAGGCAACTTCTGGGTGCCAGATAAATAGTTGGATTTAAACCTACGAGGTTTTAAAAACCTCGTAGGTCTGGATGCAAAACTAAATAATGAACCTTTCTGAACACATCCTAGCAAATGGGACTAATACGCCTATCACTATTTGGAAACCTATTTGGGAAACCTTCTCCCAACAAATTTCTTCCATGACTCAACCGCTCGGGCATGGAACACGCACAGACAAACTAAAATCGATTTTAGAAAATGGTCTGGACCAGTCCTTTTCAAGCAACACAACTCATCCTGAATATACTGGGAAATCTTTTTGCTGGTCTTTACTTGAAAAAGATGGTCTGACTGGAACCCAAATTTTTGCCATGATGTTAGATTTTCCAAAAGGTCCCACTTCATCATTGGCAATTCGAGCTGACGTAGAAAAAGGGGAGGAATTTGGAGAACGATACGGCCGTTTAAATCCAAACTTTTCCTCTCCTCAGGCTAAAGCCGGTGTAGAAAAAAGTGTCGAAAATTATT
>JAHDGV010000421.1:4143-4631 GCA_020631655.1 Chloroflexota bacterium
AAGGTTCATGGGAATCCCAAAGGTACACCTTTGATGCTCATTTATGATGGTGACAACCAAGTTTATATGGACTTTGCAGTGCCTTACACACCAAGCGAAGCTCATCTGTTTTCCACTCTGGACCAAGCTCGCTTAAAAACAATCCTTGTCCCAGCCGCTTCTGTCAGCCAAATCAAAAACGAATTTGAGCTTGATATTCCTATTTACCCGATCGAGCTATTGGAGCTTGTGGAACTCGCCGATCTCACAGGCTCTCATATTAATTAGTCATGCATAGCTCTAATTTAAGAGGCACAGATTTTGAAATATGTCTCAATGACAAACCGATCAGCCATTCAGACTTTTTCGCCGGCTTTAGTAACCTAACCCGAGTCGGCATTGTTGCCCCCAACGGCACAGATGGGGTGGGAGCGACGGCTCTGATCATGGCGTTTGTAACCGCGTTTTACGACACTTATCGAGCCAAAGGGGAAGATTTCTTTGCCTAT
>JAHDGV010000422.1:0-1801 GCA_020631655.1 Chloroflexota bacterium
TGAAAGATCGGATCATCGCTCCATGGGGCCGGTTGACCCGCTTCACGTTTGGCTCGAATCGATTCTCGCTCTTTGCAGAAGTCAAAAAACGCCTGAACCGGATCAGGGATTTCAAGCCCTTTTAGGGCGTGTTGGTAGGGATTATTTTGTACAGAAGTCATCTGTGTTGTGTAGGGGTCGAAGGGGGCGGAACCAACTATTCTCTTTGAATCCAAATCGGACCCGACCTCTTCGACCCCTACTGGAATTAGCGCATCACAAACGGATTCGCCATCGGCGTTTCAGACGTATTGATCCACGTCGTTTTGGTGCGGGTGTAATCGTGTATTACATCGATCCCAGCCTCACGACTACCACCACTTTGCTTAAAGCCACCAAATGGCGCCAGCGGCGAAATCACCCGATAGGTGTTCACGTACACAATTCCGGCCCTAATCTGTTTAGACACTCGATGCGCACGCGCCAGATTCTCCGTAAAAACGCCCGATGACAGCCCAAAACGGGTGTCGTTGGCCATGGCGATGACTTCCGCTTCGGTATCAAATTTCATGGCGCTGATCACCGGTGCAAAAAACTCAGTTTGGACAGACTCAATTGATTGATCTGGGCAGGCCAAAAGGGTGGGTTCAAAATACCACCCTTCACCCATGTGGCCCGGCCGTTTACCCCCACAGACCAATCTGGCCCCTTGCTCAACCGAGTTTGCGACTACCCGCTCCGCCCGTTCAAGCTGGGCCGGTGTCGCCAGCGGTCCGATTTGGGTCGCTTCCGCCAGCGGGTCACCGATTACAATTTGGGCCGCACGCTCTTTGATCTTTTCTAAAATTTTGTCATAGATGGCGCTGTGAATAAAAACGCGTGAGCCAGCCACACAGCTTTGCCCCGATGCCCCATAGTTACCTGCGATGATGCCGTTGACCGCCCCCTCTAAATCGGCATCATCAAACACGATGATGGGTGATTTACCACCCAATTCGAGCGAGACATGGGCGAAGTTTTCGCTCGTATTCCGCACGATGTGTTTGGCCGTCTCCGGCCCGCCGGTAAACGCTACCCGGGCCACTTTGGGGTGAGACGTAAGCACCCGGCCGCATGGCTCTCCAAATCCGGTGATGATGTTCACCACGCCGGGAGGGAATCCGGCCTTATCGATCAGCTCAGCAAACTTAAGCATCGCGGCCGGAGCCTGTTCAGACGCCTTGACCACTACCGTGTTTCCGGCCGCCAGTGCTGGGGCGATTTTGGTTGCCGCCAAAAACATCTGAGCGTTCCACGGGACAATCGCCGCCACAACCCCGATTGGCTCACGGGTGGTAAACACATGAAAGTTTGGTTTGTCGATGGGGATCACATCCCCCTGAATTTTGTCGGCCAAGCCTGCGTAATACAGATAATAATCAGCCACATAGCCGGTTTGACTGCGGGTTTCTTTGGCCAGCTTGCCGCTGTCGATTGTTTCTAAATCACCCAACTCAGTTGCATGTTCGGTGATGAGGTCAGCCAGGCGGCGGAGCATTTTGCCCCGCTGTGTGGCGGTCATCGCGGGCCAATCACCCGTGTACAGGGCTGTTTCGGCCGCATCGACCGCCCGGTTTACATCTGCTTCGCTAGCGGCCGGGAATCTGGCCCAGACCTTGCCGGTGGCCGGGTTTAAGCTCTCAAAATAGTCGCTTCCATCTTCGAATTGACCGTTGATGTATTGTTTAAATGTTTGCACGATTGCCTCATGAAAAAACCTCGTTGGTTTTTAAAACCTACGAGGTTTCAATTGCTAAATTACGTCGTTGTCGCCCAATTCTTC
>JAHDGV010000422.1:1901-4626 GCA_020631655.1 Chloroflexota bacterium
TTTTCAACAAAGCCTTGTCCGTGCCATGGGTTTTTGATAACGGCCGCGGCCGCGATAAGTTGCAGTGGAATCGGGGCTTCTTTGCCCCCTTCGATGTAGGTGGTTTCGTGATAGGTGACTACTTTGCGCACATAATCTAGCATGAGAAAAATTCCTTGATTTGAAATGGGATTGAGTATCTTACCTAATTCAATCGGTTGCGCCAGTTTGGCTCAGGATGTGCAAGAACTCTGTCTTGAAACCTCGGAAGTTTTTAAAACTGCCGAGGTTTGGCGCTGGATTCCTGTCCCTGTCTTCACAGGGATGACGCGTAGGAATGACAGGTTTGATAAAGAAAGTAAAGGAAATTACGCTTGAGCGTATAACTATTCCTCTAGTAGTAAATCTAGATATCAGGATAATCGGGGTCAAAATTGGATTGATAAAAAGGTTGGATGGTATGAAAAAGATAGTTGGTATTTTATTTTCTGTGGGAGTTGTTTTAGTTGGCCTGTTTGCGACATCGGCGAACTTGAGGGCGCAAGGGGGCGTCTCGCCCAGAGCCTATTTGCCCATCGCGCTTTCACCAGACGCCTGCCCAACCACATCGACCAATAGCTATGCAAATGGGTTTGTGTCACAGTTTGACATGGATAATCCGGTCCGGCCGGCTTATAACCATGCTGACAAAAATATTGAGTTACGCGGCTACACGCTCAACACCGACTCAGGCTTACAGCGAGAACTGGTTGATTATGGCTCAGACGATCCCACCCAGCCGCCACAGTTCGCCACGCTGTTTGAGCCAAACCGTGTCCCAACTATTTCCGGTTTTTACCAAGTACATCAGTGGAACTGGGCCTCATCACCACAGCCGGGTGAGCGAGCTGAACCGATCACACAGCCGAAAGTGACAGCCTTGGGATTTGATCTTGAGTCGGGTACAACGCTACACGCTCCAACCTCTGGGTATGACATTGGCGGCGGGATGGAAGTGGTTGTGCTGTTTGCGGACGAGGATACGGTGACGTTGCATTACACCCGTGAGGACACAGGTGCTTTGGGGTATACGCTCCACATCGATCAGATTTGTACCGATCCCAATTTGCTCGCGCTGTACAACAGCTTGGACAACCCTAATGGATCACGGTACGACTACCCGTCTGGTGGATACAATCTGCCGACGCTACCGGCCGGACAGGTGTTTGGGACTGTTGGCTCTCAAGACATGGTGTTGGCGGTGGCAGACACGGGGACGTATCAAGATGCGAGGTCGTGCTTTGAGTGGTGGCAAATCCGGCCGGGGTACAGTGGCTCCTGCCCGCCGCAACAGTAGGACTTTTATTTAGGCAGGATCAACAATGAACTTGTGATCCTGCCCAATTTTGCTTTTATGCGCTGTGCAGGGCCCGAGACAGTAGCTTGATTTGCTCGCCTGAGAATCGCTGAGCCGCATCTGATTCAGGTGCAAAACCGTCAAATCCATGGAAGCCATCGGCATACACATGCAGTTCGGTCGGGACACCGGCCTTCATCAAACGCTGAGCAAAATCGATATCTTCATCTCGGAAAAGATCGGGGGTGCCTACACCGATATAAGTGGGTGGCAGGCCACTCAAATCTTCGGCTCGACTGGGTGCCGCATATTGAGAAATTCCATCACTGCCCGGCTCTTGACCCAAATAAGATCGCCAGCCGATCAGATTGTTGGCCCGTGTCCATAAGGGGGCATCTGGCACGCTGTCGCTCGCTTGTTCAACATTGGTGTCGTCGATCATCGGGTAGATGAGGAGCTGATAACAGACATTAACTTCGCCTCGATCACGGGCGAGCAGGCCAAGCCCGGCCGCTAAGCCACCCCCTGCGCTGGCGCCACCAATGGCGATTTTGTCTTCTTTGATTCCAAACTTGTAGGTGTTGGCCGCAACCCATTTTAGAGCCGCATAACAGTCCTCTAACGGGGCAGGGTATGGATGTTCGGGAGCCAATCGATATTCAACTGAAGCGACGACACAGTTTAGTGCCAAGCATAAACTTTTTGCTTTTAAATCGTCTCCAGCCACATCGCCTAAAACGTAGCCTCCACCATGGATCCAAAGCAGTGCGGGCAATTCATCCAACCGCTTTTCCGGCTGATAAACGCGTACAAACACGTCAGGGTCACCTTCAGGGCCGGGGGCGTGATGGTCGCTAACCAAGACTCCAGGGATCTCTGGCGCCTGACTTGACATTGCTTCTAAGATGCCGGTTAACATTTGACGGGTTGCAGGGATATCGTCGAGCGTGATAGCGCCAATCGCTTCTTCGAATCCGGCCAAACCGGCCGATAATTCAGGATCAGTTAGGGTATGCATTTTTTTTCTCCTTATCTATGTAGTTGTAAAGGGGCCAATACAAGATATGCAAGCAAAAAAAATATAGCACAATTTAGCTGTTTGAAAATGTGTTATGTCATGTCGGCCGTGATTGCATTGAACGGTATTTAGCTGACTGGTGCGCCTTGATAATAGTTCTTTAGCCGTTCTGCTTTTTCGGCCGAGCAAACCTCTAACATCGTTGCCAAAGTGATGGCGAAATCGATAGACCCATTTGGCATGGCGGTCACAATCTGGCCGCTTTGCACACACAACGCCTCTTGATAGATGGCATCCGCCCAAAAGTGCTTGGTGAACTCAACCACCGGCTCTGGAGCAAACTTGGCCGTGTAGTTGTGGGTGATCGTTTCCCCTTTCAGGATGCCTGCATC
>JAHDGV010000423.1:0-1496 GCA_020631655.1 Chloroflexota bacterium
CGCGGATATTGCTGTAATTTGTCGGAAATATCGCCGTAGGGGTCGAAGGGGGCTGGCACAACTGGGTGTAGCTTAATCAAATTTGGTTCAGCCCCCTTCGACCCCTACACGGTGCAACCATGACCAAACCATGACTTAGTTATGACTTGTGGTACATCTAAACAGGCCTGCAGTTTTCTAAACTATCCTCAATAAATGATCAATCAGATGGGTTAGTTCCCCATCTTTTTAAATTGAGGAAAAGTACCATGACACAACCAACTAACCAGCCTATTCAACCAAAAGAACGCATTGTCGCGCTAGACTTTCTGCGCGGATTTGCCCTACTCGGCATTTTGCTGATGAACATCCAGAGCTTTGCGATGCCGTTCTCGGCCTACTTTAACCCCACTACGTTTGGCGATTTAACCGGGATCAATCTGGGCGTATGGACGTTCAGCCACATTTTTGCAGATAGTAAATTTATGACCATCTTCTCTATTTTGTATGGGGCAGGCATCATCCTGATCACACAAAAAGCAGAAGAAAAAGGAAACCGGCCGGGCCGCTTACACTACAGCCGCACCTTTTGGCTTTTAGTGATCGGTCTCTTTCATGCCTACATTCTTTGGTACGGAGACATTTTGGTCCTGTATGCGGTTACCGCTTTTATCGTCTTTCTATTTCGCAAGCTCACGCCGCGCTGGCTACTAATTTGGGGAACCGTCGTGCTGATGATCGGTTCTCTGATCACTTTGGGATTAGGTGCCAGCTATTCGTTTTTCCCACCGGAGGTGCAGGCCGATTTCGTCAGCGCATGGTCGCCGTCTGATGCGGTACTTGCGGCCGAAGTTGAAGCGTTCCAAGGGGGTTGGTTACAACAACAGGGACATCGTGCCGAAAAATCACTCGATACGCAAACGAGTGGTTTCTTTTTCTGGGGATTTTGGCGCGCCGGTGGACTGATGCTCTTGGGCATGGGGCTGTTCAAAATGGGTGTGTTAACGGCTCGGCGAACCAAATCATTTTACAGAAACATGCTTTTAGTCGGCTTTGCTACAGGATTCCCATTGATCATTGTGGGGCTGGTGACCAGCTTTAACAGCGGCTGGTCGCTTGAGTATGCCCGCTTTGCTGGTAGCTTGTTTAATTACTGGGGAAGTATCGGCGTTAGCTTAGGGTATATCGCGGCCGTGATGCTAATCGCGCAATCCGGCCGAGGCCAAGCGCTAGTAGATCGTTTTGCGGCCGTTGGCCGTACGGCTCTTAGCAACTACCTACTACAAACCATCCTCTCGATCTTGGTGTTTTACGGATTTGGCTTGGGCTTATTTGGTCAAGTTGAGCGTTTTGGTCAGCTGCTGGTTGTGCTTGGGATTTGGGCCGTTCAGCTTATCATTTCACCTATCTGGCTACGCTATTTCAAGTTTGGCCCCGTTGAATGGCTGTGGCGATCGCTAACGTACGGTAAAGCTCAGCCGATGGCTGTGAAAGCTAAGTCCGCTTCAACCTAAAAC
>JAHDGV010000423.1:1596-4618 GCA_020631655.1 Chloroflexota bacterium
GTCATTGGCCTGTTATTCTTGCCATTTCGTAGGTATTTTCGGCCATATGACAGGGAGATAATGTAAGCTCGAACTCAGGTTAAATTGATTGGTCTTAACAGTTGCGAGTGGCTCAGTCGGTGGGTCACTCGTATTTTTTGAAGAGATTTGACTGAACAGTCAATCATATCTATAATGTCCCGCATGAGTGATACCCGAACACAAATCATCGAAGCATCTATCGACCTTTTTGCACAGGCTGGATTCTGGAATACACCAACATCAAAAATCGTCAAACACGCCAAAATTTCAACAGGCACACTGTTTAATTATTTTGGTTCTAAAGATGGGTTGATCGACGAGGTGTTTTTACAGCTACGGCAAGAGCAGGCGGGTTATGCGGCCGAAGGGTATCCAGAGAAAGGCTCGATCAAAGAACGGGTTGAGCACATTTGGTTCCGTCACATCGACTGGGCCGTACGCCATCCAGATCGTCACAAGCTTCTGCAACAATTGCGCATGTCTGATTTGATCAGCAATGATGCGCATGATCGCTCTTGGTATGAATGGTCTTTTGCAGAGACACTCATCCCTGAAGCGATTGAAGCTGGGTTGTATCGCAACGTTGAGGTCAAGTTCATCGTCTGGCTTGCTTTTGCGCAGCGCGACACGGCGGCCGATTATGCAATTGCGGCCGGGTTAAAAGATATGGCCTTAATGAAACATATCACCAACTCCTTTGAGATTTACTGGGGTGGTATCACTAAGTAGTATTTTTTTGAAACAATTTGACTGAACGCTCAATCAGATGGGGCGATAACTAACCGTGAGGTATTAAAATGGACATTATTAAACTGAATTTTGATCAACTAAAGAAAGATCATTGGAGTGAGCAGGAGACTGCCAATGCAAAACTCATCCTTGAATTTGTGCAGCGTATTATGAACAACCACGAGTTTGATGTGGTGATACAGAAATATAGCAACGGCTCATACATCCAGCATAATCGAAATATGAACGATGGAATTGCGGGGGTGGTGGAAACGGTAAAGCAGGTAGCGACAAGGTTCCCAGATTACACGTACGACGTGAAGCAGATTTTAGTTGATGGTGATTATGTGACGTTTCACTCCCATGCAACTGTTAACAAAAAACATCGAGGGAATGACAAGAAAGGGTTCAACATTATGGACACTTGGAAAGTGAAAAATGGCCAGATTGTTGAGCACTGGGATGCGATTCAGCCGATTAACGGTTTTATGCGGTTTTACTCGTGGCTAACCGGCGGGGCTATTCGGAATGCAAACGGGGTGTTCTAGGTGGCCTTGATCAGACTTTTTACATGATTGATAGACTTCGGAAGTTTTTAATTAGCCATTCTGGCTCTTACCTGAGAAGTTGAAACTTCCGAAGTCTATTGGCCTGAAACTTATGACATTTACTGATTCAGCTCAAGCACATTCCCATCAGGTATCCCGTTCACCGTCATTTGTAACCGGTTGCCGTTCGCTGGATCGTACCAACCGATGTCTAAGCGGTTGATTCCGATTTGTTGCCCCGTGATCGGATTGGCGTCATCAATGATTTCGGCCGGAATATCGATGGTGTGTAGCTGAACAATCGTATCACCCACCTGCCACGAGGAGGTGGGTGCTGAGAGTTTGTCCATTTGGGCGATGATTTCTCCGTCTAAGCCATATAGATGGGTGAACAGCACCAAGTCGTTCGTGGGAACGCTGTTTACGGTCCACACCGTCATGATCCCAAACTGCTGATTGTCCGGGTCCGGCCGAGGCTGGAACGACTCAAGCTCGATTGTGTTGCCGAATAAGATTTCATCTTCGGATTGAGCCAAGAACTCAACAAAGTCGGTCCGCATATCTGCGCTAGGTAGCTCAATCATGTTTAAAATTTCATCAACGTCGGCCGTTTCTATACTTTCTGCGGGGATGGGTTCAACCGGTGGTAGCATGAACAGGGGGGACAAGCGTGTATCAACCAGCGTAAAGCTTTCTCCGGCCGGAATTAGCAGGCTGTATCTACCATCGAAGAATTTGAGATTAGCATCGGGGTTTTGATTGGCCAGCAACCCAACTGCGCTGTCGTGATAGCGTCCTGGTTCATCGACCGAGATCGCCACAGGGCCGCTTAAATCTGGATCAAGATTGGCTATGCCATCAATCAGCGCAGTTTCGTACTGTAGGCGCACTTGGGGATGGGTGCCCCAATCGACAAAGTAGCTTTGCACCGTGTCGAGGGCCAAATAACCAAACAAGAAGACGGTCATGGCTACACCGAGCACTTCCATATCTTCGGCCGACCAGCGCCAAAGGGCATCGATAAAAACGGCCGGGAAAATATAAACAACCGGCATAATGGCAACCGCTTGAGTTGTCCCCAGAAATGATCCGGTGACAAAAATCGGGACCATGCCAAGCAACAGCCACAGCACCACAAACCCGGCCGGCCGCTCTAAAATTTCCCCCTCAGCTTCATCCCGCTTAAACCACCAAATCATAATTAGCCCAAAGCCGAAAAAGGCGACAAAAATTGGAAGCAGAATCGGCCGGTCAGGGATGTTGTAGCGCCATGCCCCGTCACCTACAGTCACGATAAAGCGAACGCCTTCAGCTATGTTGCGGCCGAGCGCGGACCAGTCTCCCGCGCGAGCTTGGGCCAGCGGTCCAGCCAGATCACGAATGCGACTTTCCGCTTCAGGATTGATGGCTAAAAATGCCAGCAACGGGGATGCTACCAGCGTCATTGTGGTGAGCGAGCCAACGGTGGAACGCCACATCAGATCAAATTTTTCACGGTCAAAAACCAGCCACCAGAGCAGTGCGGCCGGTAGTAATAGCCACATGATTCTTGCGGGGATGTAGGTGTAAAACCCAACCCCTAAAAGAATACCGGACCAAACCCAAGCCGGAATGGCACTCAATACTCCGCCACTCCGTGACTTCGAAACCCCGCTACTCCTTACCCAAAAATAAACCCCAAGCACTAGAAAAACCGGCATTAGGCTGGTGCGCAACGCATGGCG
>JAHDGV010000424.1 GCA_020631655.1 Chloroflexota bacterium
AGCTGTTTGTAGGATTGCGGGAGCGTGAGTGTGTAAGGTTGAGTGCAGTCGTAGAAGGCCCAATCCCCCGGCCGAAGCATCGTCATCCGGCCGCCCTGTTCCAGATGAGCTTCCCCCTCTAGCTGAAAACTGATTTTGAAATACCCGTTGGTGGATTGAACAATGTCTGGCTTCCCACGGCTGACGCAGACCGGTGATGAGTAAACGGTAGCAAACCCAATTTGATCTAACCCGAAAAAGTCTACCCCCCCAGAAAATGGACTTGAATCCAGACGTTGAGAATTAAGGCGCACAAACACGTCGCAAATGAAATCATTCCAAAAGGTAAAGCTCTCTCTTGGATGGACTTGGGAAGTCGAGATTTGGGTTTTCATCAGAGAATTCCTCTGTTTTTAATTGCTCCTAGCATGACACACAAATGGTTTGGATCAACAAAACAAGACAAGGCTTAGGACAGTCAATCTGTCTATATCCTAACAAACCTACGACATTCATGCACGATTTGGATGCTTCTGTGCACGAATTGAATATTCGCTTCTAACTTTTCTTCATAGACTCAAGAATCTATTAGGTTGATCTTGAAAATTTTTGGAGGACTTCCCATGAAGCAATATAGCAATGTCGTAGATGGCAATTTGGTTGAATCTACTGAGTCTTGGCCTGTGCACAATCCGGCCACAACAGAACTAATCGGCCATGCGCCGGTGTCAACGGCTGATCAAGTTAACGCGGCGGTCGCGGCCGCAAAGGCGGCTCAGCCAGCTTGGGCGGCCAAGAGCGATGCGGAGCGTGTCGAAATTTTGATGAAACTGCTTGAAACATTCAGTGAGAATAAGCAGTATCTCGCAGAGTGGATTGTTAAGGAGCAAGGCAAGCCAATGGCGGGGCCAGGCGCAATGTTTGAAATGGATGCGGTTTTGGGCTGGACCCAGGTGCCGCTGTCGCTTGAAGTCCCCGTCGAAGTGGTATTTGAAGATGAGACCCGGCGAGATGAACTACATCGCCGGCCGTTTGGGGTTGTGGGAGCCATCACCCCGTGGAATTGGCCGCTGATGATTGCGATCTGGGCGATTATTCCAGCATTGCGCATGGGGAACACTGTTGTCCTCAAACCGTCTGAGTACACCACTTTGGGCACACTTGAAATGGTCCGTTTGATGAACGAAGTGTTGCCACCGGGTGTTTTGAACACCGTTAGCGGTGATGGCATAGTTGGCAAAACGCTAGTTGAGCACAAAGACGTCGACAAAATCATGTTCACCGGCTCACAGGCTACGGCGCAAAAAATCATCGAATCCTCCTCTGGAAACATGGCTCGCCTAACCCTTGAGTGCGGTGGGAATGATGCGGCGATTATGTTGCCCGATGCAGACCCAAGTGCGATGGCGGAAGGGCTGTTTTGGAGAGCGTTTATCAATATGGGACAAACCTGCGCCTGTGCCAAACGGCTTTACGTGCACGAAGATCAGTACGAAGAAACGATCGGTGTGCTAAAAGGGCTGGCTGATGCGATGCCGATGGGGAACGGGATGGATGAGGGAATTGTGTTAGGCCCGATCCAAAACGAAATGCAGTTCAACAAAGTGAATGATCTGGTTGAAGATGCAAAATCTAACGGGGCCCGCATTGTGACCGGCGGTGAGCCGCTTGATCAACCCGGTTATTTCTACCCGATCACCCTAGTGGCTGACATTGAGGATGGAGCCCGTTTGGTTGACGAAGAGCAGTTCGGCCCGGTGCTTCCCATCATTAAATACAGCAACGTTGAGGATGCGATTGCGTCTGCCAATCGTTTAGACGTTGGGCTAGGTGGCTCTGTCTGGTCAACCGACATAGAGGCGGCCGCGTCTGTGGCATCTCGCATGGAGGCAGGCACCGTGTGGGTCAACTCGCACGGAACCATTCACCCGATGGTGCCGTTTGGTGGCGTCAAAACCTCAGGCTACGGGCTTGAGTTTGGCGTTGAGGGGTTAAAAGCGGTGTCACAACCGCAGGTAATCAGCATCAACAAACCGCAGGGATAGCGCCCAGTCGAGTTAACAACTCGACCCTTTTCTTCTCGATTTCAAAGGCGGAATTGCGAAGGAGTGGATCGTAATCCCGCCAAAATCTAGCTTGAAAAAGCTAGAACATTACCCCCCACTCGCCGAAAATTAGGAGAAAAAAATGTACGACTACATTATTGTTGGTGCTGGATCTGCGGGCTGTGTGCTCGCCAATCGGCTGTCGGCCGACCCCAACACAAAAGTTTTGTTGCTAGAGGCCGGTGCGCCAGACTCTGACCCCAACATTCATGCCCCGATGGGCTGGCCTGCAACGTGGCAAACAGAACGGGACTGGGCCTACATGACGGTGCCGCAAGAATATGCATCCAACACCCCGCACTACTGGCCGCGCGGCAAAACGCTGGGCGGTAGCAGTAGCATCAACGGGATGATTTACGTGCGTGGCGACAAAAGCGATTATGACGCTTGGGCCTACAATGGCTGTGTCGGCTGGGATTACGAGTCTGTTCTGCACTACTTCAAAAAATCTGAAAATTATGAGCTGGGTGAATCACACTATCACGGCACAGGCGGTGAGCTGAATGTGACCCGTCTCAAAAACACAAATCCGGTTCCGGCCACGGTGATCGAAGCGGCCGTTGAAACCGGATTTGAACGGACCGATGACTTTAACGGTGAGCAGATTCTGGGGGCAGGCTGGTGCGATGTAACCATCTCAGACGGGAAGCGACAAAGCACGGCCGTGGCTTTTCTCAAACCGGCCCTTGAGCGTGACAACCTGACCGCTATCACCGGTGCTCCGGCCAGCAAACTGCTGTTTGATGGGAACCGCTGTGTGGGGGTTGAGTATTACCACGAAGGTGAGCGCCAAGAGGCCAAAGCGAGTTCAGAAGTGATCTTGTCGGGCGGCACGATTGGGTCGGCCCAACTGCTGATGCTCTCTGGCATCCAAGATGCGGAAGATTCACAAGCATTGGGAATTAAACCTGTTGTTGACCTGCCTGGCGTTGGGAAAAACCTGCACGACCATGTTTTGGTAAGCGTCATCTACGAAGCCAAACAGCCGATCCCGGCCCCGAACAACAACTTGCTTGAGGCGCAGATGTTCCTGAAAAGTGATGAACGACGCATCGGCCCAGACCTCCAGCCGCTGTTTATGCATCTGCCCTATTACTCACCCGGGTTTGAAGGGCCGGAAAACGCATACACGATTGCGGCCGGTTTGGTTCGGCCGGTCAGCCGCGGCTACATGAAGCTGGCTTCAACTGATCCTAGCAAACCGCCGGTACTTGATCCGATGTATTTGGCAGAGCAAGCGGACGTCGATGCACTGCTCCACTGTGTAAAAGTGTGTCGTGAGATCGGTGCGGCCAAAGCATTAGACGATTGGAACGCGGGTGAAGTTTGGCCTGGCGCTGGCCCAAAGACCGATACGGAGCTGGTTGAATATATCCGGCGTGCGGCCGGAACCTACCACCATCAAGTTGGCACCTGCAAGATGGGTGTGGACAGCATGTCTGTGGTGGACCCTGAATTGAAAGTTTATGGAGTGGACGGATTGCGTGTGGCTGATGCATCGATTATGCCAGCGGTGCCATCGGGCAATACCAATGCCCCCACCATCATGGTCGGCGAAAAAGCGGCCGATATGATTTTGAACAATTAGCTTTTGGCTACTAGCTCTTGGCTGTTAGCCAAAAACAAACGGCCAACGGCCAAGAGCAGAAGAGAATATGAACGACGTTGTGATTGTAAGTGCGGTACGCACACCGATTGGAAAAATTCGTGGGGCGCTGTCCCAAGTACGGCCGGATGATTTGGCCGCTATCGCCATCAAAGAGGCGGTGGCACGTTCAGGCGTTGACCCAACCCTGATCGAAGAGGTTTACCTTGGCTGTGCCAATCAGGCGGGGGAAGACAATCGCAACGTTGCTCGTATGGCGACCCTGTTGGCAGGCTTGCCGGAAAGTGTGGGGGCCGTGACGGTGAATCGGCTGTGCGCCAGCGGACTAAACGCTGTCAATCAGGCGGCTCGCGCCATTCGGGCGGGTGAAGGGGATGTCTATGTGGCAGGCGGTGTTGAGAGCATGACCCGTGCTCCCTATTCGATGCCGAAAAACCCGACCGGCTTTGGCCCGTCTGGGAATGTGACGGCTTACGACACCACCTTGGGCTGGCGCTACCCCAACAAAGCGATGGCGGAGATGTTTCCGCTAGAAGGGATGGGAGAGACGGCCGAAAACATCGTTGATGCCAGCTGTGCTGGGGCGTACGCAGGTGGCGAAATCACCCGCCAGGCCCAAGATGCGTTTGCGATGCAGAGCCAAAAACGGGCGATTAACGCCATCAATCAAGGGTACTTTGAGCGGGAGATGGTGCCGGTCACCATCCCACAGCGTAAGGGGGACCCGATTGTGGTCGATCGAGATGAACACCCGTTTATGAAGCCGGGTGAAAACGGGTTTGAAGTCGCCACATCATTAGAAAAATTAGGTACGTTGCGACCCGCCTTCCGCAAAGGGGGAAGCGTAACGGCCGGAAATTCAAGCGGTTTAAACGATGGGGCGTGCGCGATTGTGCTGATGTCC
>JAHDGV010000425.1:0-3253 GCA_020631655.1 Chloroflexota bacterium
TGGTTAGCCAAGCGATGAGCCAGTTCAACTCGGCCATGAAAGAGATCGGGATGGAAAATAACGTGACCACGTTCACCGCCAGCGACTTCGGCCGGACCCTGACCAGCAACGGCCAAGGATCAGACCATGCGTGGGGCGGTAACCACATGGTGATGGGTGGTGCGGTCAACGGACAGCGTATCTTTGGAGAATATCCACAGCTGTACGAAGACAACCCGCTCGACACCGGCCGTGGTCGCTTGATCCCAACCACATCCTGCGATGAATATTTTGCTGAGCTAGCGCTGTGGTTTGGCGTAGACCCAAGCGAGCTTCAAACGGTGTTCCCGAACATTGATCGTTTCTACAGCACCTCATCAAACGGCATGCCGATCGGCTTTTTGGGTGATGTGGCATTCACCGACCCATCAACGTTGACTAACAAGGCTTTTTTGCCATTGGTGACGAGATAATTTGATTGGTGACCAGTCAGGTTTCAAAAACCTGACTGGTCTCGCCTGTGTAAAATTGAGCTGGTGTTGGGTGCCTATTAATGTTGAGCTTTGCATAAAGTGGTAAAATACCTGCATGCCCATCCAAGTTTTATCTGAACAACTTGCCTCGCAAATTGCGGCCGGTGAAGTGATCGAAAGACCTGCTTCGGCCGTCAAAGAGCTGGTCGAAAACGCGATTGATGCCGGAGCAAAAACGATCAATATCGACATTCGCGAAGGGGGTCGCAAAGCGATCCAAATCGCCGATGACGGCCACGGAATCCCGGCCGAAGAGGTGCAGACCGCTTTCCGCAGACATGCCACCAGCAAACTCACTTCGTCTGAACAGCTTGAAGCGATTGCCACGCTGGGCTTTCGGGGCGAGGCGCTGGCGGCGATTTCGGCCGTGAGCCAAGTGACTATTGTGTCGCGAGCAGAAGGGGAATCATCTGGCATTCGGCTACAGCTGGATGGGGGAGAGCTGAGCGGCCGTGACCAGGTTGGTGCGCCACAGGGGACCGTGATTTCAATTGAAAATCTGTTTTTCAACGTCCCCGCCCGTCTTAAATTCTTAAAAACGGTTGCGACCGAAAAACGGCTCATCGACGAGTTTGTGACCAAATATGCGATGGCCTATCCGCACATCCGGTTCAGACTGGTGCATGACGGCCGAATCTCGTTTCAGACTAGCGGCAGTGGGCAACTGCGGGATGTGTTGGTATCGGTCTACGGGGCTGAAATCGCCCGTGAGCTGTTGCCCGTTGGGGCTCAGGCGCAAGCTGAAGAGGGAATCGAGCCAGAAGAATTGCTGACGGTGCCATCCCCGATTACGATTACCGGCTATGCGGCGCCTCCGTCAATCCATCGGGCCAATCGAAATCACATCACTTTGTTTGTGAACGGCCGCTGGATCAAAGACAAAAACGTCACCTACGCCGTCGTGCAGGCGTACCATACGCTTTTGCCCATCGGCCGGTATCCGCTAGCCGTGGTCTTTATTGACATGCCGCTCAACGAAGTTGATGTTAACGTGCATCCGACCAAAACCGAGGTTCGGTTTACCAATGCGGGGCAGATTTTTGGCAAGGTGCAAAAAGCGGTGCGCCAAACGATTATCGCTGACACGCCGGTCCGCTCAATCCGGCCGGGCCACTTTGAATCGCTGACACAGCCATCCGGCTGGGAAGGGAAAACAAACCAAGCGTTTGGCCGACAGGGGGACGATCCAAGCTGGCAGTACGCCATGCGCCATCCTAATCAGCCCAGCCAGTTTGACCCCAACGCCCAACAAGAGGGGCAAATGGGATTGGGCTTGCCCCGGTATACCAACGACCCTCAGCCGATTATCGGCCAGTCGAATGGTGAACCGACTCAAATGCAGAATAATTTGGCCGGTGATAAGTTACCCATCATGCGGGTGATTGGTCAGGTGGGGTCGAGCTACATCATCACCGAAGGGCCGGAGGGGATGTTTTTGATCGACCAGCACGCGGCCCACGAGCGGGTGCAGTATGAAAACTTTATGGCCGCTCATGCGCGCCAAGAAATCCCTTCGCAGGGATTGGTTGCGGGGGCGGCCGTCCATCTTTCCCCGGATCAAGCGACCTTGCTGGAAAGCCATCTAACAGGCTTAAGCAACTTGGGTTTTGATATCGAGCCGTTTGGCCCCAATGCCTACATGGTTCGCTCCGTTCCGGCCGTTGTTGCGCATCAAGACCCGACTCGTGTGGTGCTCGATATTATCGCTGATCTTGAGCGGGGGGATAACCCGATGCAACAAAAGGTCGAGGATAAAATCATCCGCCGTGTGTGCAAAACCGCATCGATTAAAGCGGGGCAAACCCTCTCTCGGCAAGAGATGGAGTCGCTGATTCAACAGCTTGAGCAGTGCCAAAATCCACACACATGCCCACACGGCCGGCCGACGCTGATCTTTTTGTCGGTGGCGCAGTTGGCTCGTGAATTTGGACGGCCCTGATGGAGCAGGAGTATGAAGCAACAAGTGATAAGTTAGAAGATGGGGGTGCGAACCCCACTTTACCCTTCATCCTTTATACTTTCCCCTTTTTAATTGGGGTTCTACTCTTCGCCCGTACGCTCAATTTCCCGCTTATGTACGACACGCTTCTGCACACGCAGTTGGCAGATGGACAGTCGGTCTGGAGCGTGTTTGTTCCCAACGAGCAGTTTGGCTTTTACCGGCCGCTTGTTTTTCTCCCCATCGTCGTTTTTCAAAATTTATTGGGTCGATACCCAGTTTTTTTATTCCATCTTCTAAATGTGGTGACTCACGGGCTAAACGCCGCTCTGGTGACCCGACTGGTGTGGAAATTGAGTGGGGCTAAATGGCAGGCATTGGCGGCCGGATTGCTGTTTGCAACATTCCCATTTGCCTATCAGGCGTTGGCCATTTATGGGAACAATCCGTATTTAACCGCAACGTTTTTTATGTTGTTGGGGGTAAATGCAGTAGCAAGTAGTAAGTATAAAGGTGCAAGTAAGAAGGGAATTTCACTTCATACTTCATACGTCTCACTGGTTACTATATTTATCTTGGGCGTTTTGGTTCACGAGACGGCCGTTTTGTTAGTTCCCTTCGTCATGTTTTTGACTTGGATAGAGACAGAAGACCAATCAGTTTTAAAATTATTGCGCAAGCATTGGCCTTTGTTAGTCGTTTGCGGACTGTATTTAGCCATCTACCCGTTTTTGCCCCGCGGAGGTGGCCCCGTGCTTGATTTTGGCGGCAACGAACTGATGCCAAAAGTTTTGCTATTTTT
>JAHDGV010000425.1:3353-4589 GCA_020631655.1 Chloroflexota bacterium
TGCCTTGATTTGGGCAAGTTTGCTCATTCAAAAAAACCTCGTAGGTTTTCAAAACCTACGAGGTTTCGTAGTGATAGGTTTGATTGTTCTGGGCGGTGCATTCAACATGCGCATGATCGGGCTGTACACCATCGGGAGTCAGTCGTACGCAGTGCTAAACAAAGTGGTGGCTGACACAGAGCCACAAGCGGTGATGCTGGTCAACATGCCGCAGTGGGTCGCTTGGCCCGAGCAGGTTTTCCCGGCCGGAACCGAGTTTGCTCCGGTGATGGGGAGCCATCTGTTTGCCCTTGAATTCATCCGAGCCAACACGGGCCAAACGCCGGAAATCATTGTGCTAGATGTGCCAGAGGCTTTGGCGCAAACCGAATTCACCTACGGGGTGTACAAAGTTGGCTCTGTGGGGGAATATGCTGTGACGGCCGATAAAACGATCCAAGTGGTGGGGGCTGAATATGCAGAAAATGGGCCTGTCGGCCGCTGGCGTGGCACCATTCGGCCGAGTGCGTCGGTTTTAAGCAACTGGTCGGCGGGAGGGTTAAACTTTTCAGGGACAACCGCCTGCAACGGACCAAACCGGTCGATTTTGTTCGAGACGATTATTGAACCCAGTGGGCCGTTGGGTGAAACCCAATCGATGTTTGTACAGGCTCTGTCGGCAAACGGTCAGCTTGTGGCGCAAAACGACGGGCCACCGTTGGCTCTTTCTCCCGGCCGATTGGCTCTAAATGATCGTGTGCAGGTAATTGATCGACGCATTTTGACCTCTGAAGAAGCCGGTGAAACTGTGTTAGCTGGGGTGTATGATTTTGCAACGGGGGAACGTGCTGAGGCGGTTTCGGCCGATGGGAGTTTGTTGGAAAACAGTGCGTTTATGGTTGAAGTTAGCACTGGCGATCTAGGTTGTCCCGCTATTCCCTAATAGATTTTTAGTGTGGGGGGCCTGCAAATGCGATCCCGCCTTCGACAAGCTCAGGCTACCCTTTTATGGTGTATCTGCACCTAAAACTTTATAGATAAATGGTAAAGCAGGGTAGGTTGAGCTTGTCGAAACCGAGATCGCATAGGAAGACAAATCTTATGATAATTTTGATCTAGGCTGTCAGGCAGACCCCAAAATTGCATTGATTATAAAGTTTTAGTCAAATAAAGCACCACATCATGATCAACCGTGATCTGATCCCCATCGTTTAACCATTTGCCGTGTTGGAAAATCCCCCGGCCGTCAGGCACATA
>JAHDGV010000035.1:0-4219 GCA_020631655.1 Chloroflexota bacterium
CTTCCGAAGTCTGTTACATGAGATTCTAAATTTAGGAGATAACAATGTTAGGAAAAATTCTTGATAACTTTGACGATTTTGACGCAGAGAAAGTGATGAAAGTGGTTAACATGGTTTGGGAAAACCGTGAGCGCTTTATGGAAATAATCGAAAAACTGCCTCAAATGTTACAAGACACCGGAGAAAGCATAGACGCGGCCGGAGAAAGTGCCTTAGCCGCCAGCTCCCTTTTACTTGGTGATAAGAAAACCCAAACACCCAGTGCAGGTGCGATTTCAGAAATGGCGGCCGATGCGCTTGAACGTTGTCAAGCGGAAATCGCCAACGCGGCCCGCATCATGGAAAAATTTGGGGTTGAAATTGATGATGTCAAAATCCCAAGCTTTAAACCAGAATACAAAGAGGTCATGGGATTTAACGTCATCACCGGCGTTGACATTGGGGAAAACCAGATGATAGACAATGCGGCCGACCGGCTAAAAGATGGCTCCGGCCGGATGGAAGAAATTAGCAAAGATTTGAAAAATGTTGCCAAGTACCTGCGCCAGCTGGGTGGTACACTGACCAACGCGGGCGAGGGATTAGACAACGTGGGCCATAAGCTAAAGGAAAGCGGTGGCACACTAAGATCCATGATTAATTGATTTGTGTGGGGTGGCAAGCCATGATTCTAGTCAATTGGAGGACATCAAATTGGTCAGGAAAACAAAGGCTGGCCCCAACTGGAATAGAAACAGGCACAAAAAAGCCCTTGGTGAAAACACACCAAGGGCTTTTTTTATATCTTATTCAGGGATTAAAGTGCGAAAGCCAAACCTACACAGCCAGGGCCAACGTGGGTTCCGATAACAGGGGTTAAGTCTGCTTCGATCACTTCTGCACTACCAAATTGATCACCCATCAACGCTGAAAGCTTAGTCGCTTCATCCGGTGCTGATGAGTGGATCACACCGATGTATTTCGGCTGTTTGCCAGAGAGCTTATCAGTCACCATATCGACCATCTCTTTCATCGCTTTTTTCTTGGTCCGGGCTGATGCATAATTGTCAACTTTCCCATCAGCAACAGTAAGGATTGGTTTAATATTCAAGATTGATCCGATCAAACGTTTTGCGCCGCCGATCCGGCCGCCACGATGCAAGAATTCGAGAGTGTCAACCACAAAGAAAATGCCAGAGTTGCCCATCAACGCTTTTGCGGCCGCCCCTGCGGCTGCCACATCTCCACCTGCCTCGACAGCCTTAGCCGCTTCAATCACCATCATCCCCAGCGGGGTTGCGGCGGTACGGGAGTCAACTAGCTCGATGGGAATATCAACCATATCTTTCGCCTGCGATGCTGATTGGTACGTACCACTTAGCTCAGATGAAATGTGGATTGATACGATAGTTTCAGCCGTCTCAGCCACCTTCTCGTACAGCTCAACAAATTCTCCGGCCGATGGCTGGGAAGTTGCTGGCATTGAAGAAGACGTTGATAGGCGCGAATAAAATTGATCGGCCGTGATATCAATGCCATCTTTTAGAGATTGTTCATCCCAATTTACCAACAATGGAATCACATGAATGTTGTACTTCTCGATAATTTCGGGGGTTAGACAGCTTGTACTATCTGTCACAATTGCTACTTTTGCTTTTGCCATGATGCCTCAGTTTATGTTTTCAATCTCAGAAAAAAGGATCAGCAATCTGAAATGCTGACCCTTTTTCGGTGTTCTAAATTCTATTGATTTTCCCGTTCTTGCTCTACAAGAACGCGACGCAGGATTTTACCAGATGCCGACTTTGGAATCGTCTCTACAAACTCAACTCGTCTGATTTTCTTATGCGGAGCAACCTGACCGGCTACCCAATCCATAATTCCAGCCTCGTCGATATCACCACCTTTCACGATAAAGGCTTTAGGAATCTCTCCAGCTTCTTCATCTGGGCTTGGGATTACGGCCACATCAGCCACAGAATCATGACCCAAAAGCAGTGCCTCAAGCTCGGCCGGAGCCACTTGGAATCCTTTGTACTTGATGAGTTCTTTCAGGCGATCAACGATGTACATGAAGCCATCTTCGTCCATGTAACCGATGTCACCTGAACGCAACCAGCCATCTTCGGTGATGGTGTTTGCCGTAGCATCCGGCCGGTTCAAATACCCTTTCATAATATGAGGGCCGCGCATCCAGATTTCGCCCCGCTCACCCACGCCAAGATCTTTGAGCGTATCTAGGTCAGCAACTTTCACTTCAGAGCTAGCGACTAATTTTCCACAAGAGCCATAGCGTGGATTGCCGTCAGCATTTGGATTAATTGTCGCAACTGGACTGGTTTCAGTCATCCCATACCCTTGAAGCACGCGACAGTCCAAACGTTCAGCCACGGCCGAGGCCAACTCATCACCCAGTGGGGCCGCACCGGACGTGATTTCACGGAAGGAGGACATGTCAAAGTTGTCAACAACCGGATGTTTAGCGAGGAAAACCAAAATAGGCGGAACCAGATTGGCTCGGGTCACTTTATATTTTTGGATACAGGTCAAAAATTCACCTGGATCAAAGCGTGGCATACTGACGATAGTCGCACCGACGGCCAAGCTCATGTTCATGATCACCACCATCCCATAGATGTGGTAAAACGGCAGAACGCCCATGATCGTGTCAGTTTCGTTGGTGAACTCTAGCTCCGTCATCCCTTCAACCTGCTGAATATTAGCCACAATGTTTTCGTGAGTCAGCATGACGCCCTTTGGCACGCCGGTCGTTCCACTTGAATATGGCAAAACGATCAAATCATTTGCCGGATCAATTTCAACTTCTGGTATTTCTCCGTTGGGGTCCATCAACATCGCAAATGGAGTTGCTCCATCTACCGGATCAAACGTAAAAATTTCTTCGATACCGACTTTGTTGGCCGCCTCTTGTGCTTTGTCCAAAAACATCGAGATAGTTAGGATGTATTTGGCACCAGCGTCGGCACATTGGTGAGCCAATTCGTCGGCCGTGTACAGTGGGTTAGCTGTAGTCACAATCCCACCTAAAAGCGATACAGCATGGAATGCAACGGCGTATTCAGGCACATTTGGACTGTAAATACACAAGACATCCCCTTTGCCAAAACCACGAGCGTGCAATCCGGCCGCGACCGCTTTCATGCCGCCTATAAGCTGGTTATAGGTTAGCGTACGCCCGGAAGGACCGTCTATAATGGCTGCTTTGTCGCCAAACGGAGCCATCCGCTCAATCAAATAAGGTGTAAGTGCCACATTAGGCACCTCTACATCTGGGTAAGTACTTTTAAATATCATGGGGTCCTTTGATTTGTAATTTTTAAGGATCATTGGCACAATCCAATCCCTAAAATTGTTCCTCTATTTATAACGGGGCTGAGTTTAGCATGGTCCTTAAATGAAGCAATGACAAAATATAATTCAATTTTCCGCGACAACTTATTTCAAGATCAGACTATTTTGGTTACCGGCGGAGGTACCGGCATCGGCCGAGCTATCGCCCATGAGCTAGCCTCTCTGGGAGCAAAAATCATCATTGCATCTCGCAAGCTAGAAAAACTAGAGCAGACGGCCAAAGAAATTAAAGATGCGGGCGGCGAATGTTCGATTTATACATTAAACATTCGGAACGAAGACGCAATTAATGCGATGTTTGATGAAATGCTGAAAGATCATGAAACCATCCATGGATTGGTGAACAATGCAGGTGGACAGTTCCCTAGCCCGGCCGAAAACATCAACCAAAAAGGGTGGCACGCAGTCATTGAAACCAACTTGACCGGCACATTTTTGATGAGCAAAACCGCCTACAACCGTGCGTTAAAAGGCAACAAAGGGAGCATTGTCAACATTGTGGCTGAAATGTGGAACGGATTCCCCGGAATGGTCCACACCGGGGCAGCTCGAGCTGGGGTCTCGAACATGACCAAAACACTGGCAGTTGAATGGGCAAAAGACGGGGTTCGGGTTAATTCAGTTGCTCCAGGGGTGATCCACGGGCATGGCATCACCCAGTATGATCCCGCATTTGTGGAAAGCTACATCAAAATGGCCAGTGCAGACATTCCTTTAAAAAGGATGGGAACTGAAAGTGAGATCGCCTCGGCCGTGACGTTTTTGCTCAGCCCGGCCGCCGCCTACATCACCGGTGAAACGCTAAAGGTAGACGGTGCAAGCTCGCTTTGGCGCAAAACATGGTCGATTGATAACCATGATAACAGCC
>JAHDGV010000035.1:4319-22634 GCA_020631655.1 Chloroflexota bacterium
GTTGGTCCACTGCCAATCATATCAATCGGATTGCCAATCACATCACTTAAAACCAACGTGGCAAATTTTGCAGGCAGAGCTTGGACGGCTAATCCGCCTCCTTTTACCGTGTCGAGCTGTTTACGGACCGTGTTAAATTCTTGAATCGTGCATCCGCTCCCCAGCAGTTGTTGGGATAAGTCTTGCCAATCGGCCAGCGGCAATAGCGGCCGGGTCACCAAGGCAGACGCACCCCCAGAGATCAAAAACAGCACAAAGTCGTTCTCTGTTGTTTCAGCAAGCAACTCAAAAACAGCGTCAGCCGCTTGCACTGAGGTTTCATCAGGTACAGGATGCGCGGCAAAATATGTATTTGCCACGGCCGAATCGACCAACTCAGTTTGCCCTTTTTTTGTAACAGCAATGCCCTTGAAAATCTGATCGACCAAAACTGAGAGCGCCCCGTTGTACATCGGCACGGCCGCTTTCCCGACAGACACGACAAACAAACGGCCATTTGAACAATTGAACGATTGTTCAGCCAAGCTCAAAATGGAACTTTCCAGTGTAATCGAGCGTTCTACTCCAAGAAATGGATCAACGGCCGCAACGGCCGCCTGAATCATTTTGAAAATATCTTCTTTATGCTGCGTCATTAAAGGGGACATAAAAATTCTCCATGATCACCCACCGATCAATGTACGATTGATGAAGCAGGTATTAAATTTAGATCGACCATATTTTCAATAACGCGCAAAATTTTCCCCAAAAGACAACCACATGCAAAAATCCTTTCAACATCGCCCCATCCCATTCATCATTCTCACACTGCTCGTCATTTTTTCTACAATCGCATGTCAGCCTAATCGGGCAGAACTTGAAATAGCCCAGTTTGCTGAAACGATCACAGCCATTCCGCCAGCGCCCAGCATTGAAGCTGAAATTGAAACAGAGTTGGATCAGGCAACTCCCGCAATCGTTCCCTCACCCACACAAACGGAATCTCCAACGGCTACACCAGAGCCAACATTTACCCCCACACCCGCCTACCCGCAGTATCAAGGCTCAAGTCCAATCGATCCGAATTTGATTGGAATCCAAGTGCATCCGTTTGGAGAAGATCAAGCGTTGATGTTTCAGCAACTCGATGAGCTAGGCGTCGGCTGGGTGAAAATACAAATCTCTTGGAAATTGTTTGAACCTGCCCCCGGCCGACTAGATGAGTTTTGGTTTGGTGAAACCGATCGCTTTATCGATGCGGCCCACGCACAGGGGCTAAATGTGATGGTTGGCATCGCCAAGGCGCCTGAGTGGTCGCGGCCGACCACCACCGAAGATGGCCCTCCCTCTGATTTTGCAGAATTCACTCGGTTTACAGAATTAGTTGCTAACCGATACAGCGGCAAAGTTCAGGCATACGAACTGTGGAATGAGCCAAATTTACGCCGAGAATGGAACGGGTTCGACATGAACGGAGCTTCGCTCGTTCAGCTAGTTGCGGCCGGTGCAGACGGTATCCGTCGAGTTGACCCATCTGTTGTATTGATTAGCGGCGCACCCGCCCCTACAGGCATTAATGACGGAGTCAGCGCCATCGATGACCGCGTTTATTTTGAACAGATGCTAGCAGCCGGAATCGCCCTGCATGTGGACGGGATTGGATATCATCCTTACGGAGCTTCTAATCCTGTTTGGGCCACCATGGGGAACACGGCTGAGTATGCGGTTTCACACAACGATCATCCCAGCTTCTTCTTCAGCCACACAACGGAAGACTACCAGCGCTTAATGATGCAGTATGGGGTTGATCTGCCACTGTGGGGCACAGAATTCGGCTGGGGATCATACGAAATGCTGGGCAAGCCAGCCCCAGCCGGCGCTGAATTTATGAATCAATTAAGTGAGTGGGAGCAGGCGATTCATATCATCGGTGCATTTGAATATACGCAAAACAACGAATCTGTGGGCCCCTTGATCTTGTGGAACTTAAATTTTGGCCCTTTGCTAGGTGCAGACTTTCCAGAAACCGGTTATGCGATTTTACGGCCGGACGGGAGCAAGCGCCCCGCGTACCTTGCCATTCAGCATCTGCCCAAATAAAAAAGACCGGCCTAAGCCAGTCTTTTAAGCGATTAATTTTTGAATACTACCAATTAATCAATTTAGTTCAGTTTGCTCTCTCTCCTTCTTTTTTAGTTCCTAAATCAGCTGCTTAATTTCTAGATCTAAACAGCCCGATCGTGACATCACCCCAGCAAGTTTGTCATATTGTGGAACATGCTCAACTGCCAGATCATCTCGTTTGGCACGGCCGCCAATTTTGTACATGGCCATCAGTGCCTCATTAATTGCTCCGTGCTCGCTTAGAGCTGCATAGTGAACCTTTTTACCGGGAAAGTACCGGTCGCAGGTAACAGCGAACGCTTTGAAATTGTTCATGGTTTGGGGTCTCCTATCGAACTAAATTGGTGAGTTGTGATACATCATATAGGTCGCTCTCTGCTTGCAGAAAGTCTACTCGGATTGGTACTTTCTTCGCAATCCACCCTTTGTACCAAATTGTCAAATTTGCGAGTCAACTAGTACCCAAAATTGATAGAATTGCACAACAGTACCCCCGACTTTTGTCACAAAAGGGGCTAAAATTGGTCGATGGTTTCGATTTCTAACCCCACAATCAATTTTCAAAGATTAGGCTCCTACTGGGCCGCCTGTGTCACACACTTTTTCATCGATTTTTTAAACAACGGCCGAAGCATTTTAATGGCCCTGCTGGCGGTTAGTTTAGGGATGTCAAACGCGCAGGTGGGACTCTTGCTGGTGGTCTACAATGTTGGCAACGCCCTGAGTCAACCGCTGTTTGGCTGGCTAACAGATCGGATCGGCCCCAAAAAATTGGTGGTGGGAGGCATGTTGTGGATGGTGCTATTTTCAGCACTCACGGCCGTACTGCCGCCGTGGGGAGCCGTAGTCACCCTAACGGCGGCCGGGCTTGGCTCGGGCATGTTTCATCCGGCCGGAACTACCATCGCAACCCGTCCAGATTTTGCTAGGCGAAATTTGGCCACCGGCCTCTTTTTCTTTTTCGGTTCAGCTGGGCTTTTTGTCGGGCCAATTGTGTCCGGAGCACTGCTAGACAGTTACGGCCGCATTGGATACATGGCGGCCGCAGGCATCGCGGCAATCGCTTTTTTCTTCGGCCTTATCGCAATCGATGATGAATGGTTTCATCAGAACCTGGCCAACTCAACCCAGCTGGACGAAGCCAAACCAAAAGAAAAGCGAACCAGCTTAGGCTGGCTTTTCCTACCGGTTTTACTGATGATCATCGGTTACAGCTCGGTCAGCAACATCGTCATGACCTATCTTCCCAAACATTTAATCGAAAATGGGATCAGTGTAAGCTACGCGGGTTGGGTTACCGGTGCATACTTGTTTGGCACAATGCTGGGCGTTTTAAACGGTGGTCTCCTTGCTGATCGGCTGAACAACAAAATTATTCTCTTTTTTGGGATGGCAGGTCCAATCACTTTTACATGGTTTGGTGTTCCGGCCGCTGGAACATTGCAACTACTTTTACTTTTTATCGGTGGCCTTCTTGCTGCTTTGCCACACAGCATATTGGTTTTGCTGATTCAATCGTTTTTCCCAAAAGGTCGCGGATTTGCCTCCGGCCTAGCGTTAGGCGGCATGTTTTTTATGGGGTCAATTTTCAGCTACTTGGCCGGAATCGTTGCCGATGTGATTGGGTTGGAACTGATGCTCCAAGGTTCCGGCGCTTTGCCCCTCATCGCGGCCGTCATGCTAATTTTTGTTCCGGCCGCATTTATTCAACAATCGAGAGAAACAAATTGATGAAACAGCTTAAGTGGTTCGCACTTGCAGGGATCATAGCCATAGGCCTTAACGGTGGGTTGCGCGTGTTCAACATCTGGCTATCCCCTACCGGCCGGGTGTTAGACAGCACTATCTTTACACTTTGGATTATCCAAGTGGGAATCGCCATCCTACTATTTTTAGGATTTGTCCTAAATGCCACTCAAGGCAAAGAGATTGATGATAAGTGGCAACAAATCTACAAAATAGCTGGCGTGTTTATTGCCGTTGGGCTTATTTCAATCCCTATTAGCAACATCATTGCCCGCCCCATTCAGTTTTCTGGCTACGAGACTTTCGTACAAGAAAACGACTTTCTAATCGAGGCGATTGAGACGTTCACGGCCGAAACCGGCTCGCCGCCAGAATCGCTTGAAGAACTTGTTCCAAATTACCTTGACGAACCAACAGCGACACTGGTTGAAGATCAGGTTGGGGATGAAATACGCCAGCAGATCGAAATTGTCCGAACATACAACTCGATTGACAGCCGAAGCAACAATGGGGTGCTTTACAGCTACAAGCCCCCAACAGAAAATGACCCTTGGCAATTGCAAGTCAGCATTTACCTTGGGTCATTTCAGTCAACCAGATTTATCTACAATCCAGAAGAAAAATATTCAAATCGATATCGGCCGGTCGGCCGCTGGGGATTGGCGGAGTAACAAGCATCAAGTAGAAAGTAATAAGTGAGAAGCGCGAAGCCGGTGTGCTTTTTACTTAATACTTCACACTTATCCCTTCTAGCCTGTCGCTCGAATTAGCGTTTCCTCAACCGTATTCACCAAAAGCGGCACCTTATACCCCGTTTGTGGTAAAGGATTTGCTCCCTCGGCCGCCAGCTGAGCCGCTTCAGCGAAGCTCTCTTCTTTGGCTGGTTTACCGGCTAATGCCGCTTCAACCTGTGGCAAACGCATCGGCACGGCCGCGACGCCGCCCACAGCGATAAACGCCTGCTTGATCGTTTCTCCGTCCAAAATTAAACGAACCGTACATTCAACCAAAGCCCATTCAGCACGAGCCCGTGCAATTGAGCGGAAGTAGGTTGCTTTCTCGGCCGTAGGAGCGGGAAGGATAATCTTGGTGATTATCTCGTTTTTCCCCAGCAAATGATCTCGGTGATGATCAGAGCCGTCTCCATAAATGGCTGAAATCGGCCGGATTTCAGACCCGTTGATTTCAACCTCCGCATTATACGCATACAGAGCCATCCCTAAACTTGATGGATGGGGAGCAACACAACCGCCGTTATCAAACACAACCCCGTAGGGATGATATCCATCTCGGCCGCCGCACGTCGCATCACCCTTTTTCGTGCAGGTGAGATGAGGGTGGCGGTAATACTGGCACCGTGTCGCTTGTGTCAGGTTGCCGCCAATTGTGCCGACCTGACGAATTTGAGGTGTTGCCAATCCACCGGCCGCATCAGCCAAACCGGCATAGTTATCACGGATGAAAGGGGATTGAGCCACATTCAGCATCGTCGTCATGGCACCAATGTGGGTTTTGCCATTTGCTGTTTCGATCTGATTGAATCCAACCAAATCGTTCAAATCAACCGCATTCTCGTTAACCAGATGGTGTCGCAAGCGATCCATATAATCTGTGCCACCGGCTAAATATTCCCCACTTTCTTTTATTGCGTCTTCTATTTTTGTAATCATGTTTTTTATGGCTTTTAGCTTTTGGCTATTAGCTTTTTGCTTAGTTTGGCAATACAAAGCTTATAGCCAACGGCCAAGAGCTAATGGCTAATTAACTCCCTCAATCACATCACTCGGCCGGATGGGTAAGCGGGTCGGCCGCCAGCCGGTTGCATGGAACACAGCGTTTGCAATCGATGCCGCGACTGGCACCATCGATGTTTCGCCGATCCCGACTCCACCGCCGGTTACGTGGTCAAACCCTTCGGGCATAAATACCACTTCCATCTCCGGCATGTCGCCAATCCCGGGAATCCGGCAATCTTCCAAATTCATGGTGATTGTGTGGCCCGTTGATGGGTCAATTTGCCGATCTTCGTACAAGGCGTATCCGATACCCATGGTGATACCGCCATACATTTGGCTTCGAGCCGCCTCTTCTAAAAAGATGCGTCCGGCCGCGACGGCCGACCATGTGCGCAAAACCTTAATTTTGCCCAAACGAGTATCAACTTCAACCTCGGTAATCTGGGCCGATGTGGAGGGGCCAAGCCCCATGTACAAGCCGTTCCCATCTAAATCGATCCGGCCGGTAAGACCAATCCCTTTGGCATCACGGCCGCGGGTGGCAACAGATTCGACGTCTGTATCCAATTGGCCAATCGCATCTTTCCAACTGATCTTCCCACCAGCATGAGAGATTCCATCTGCCCCGTAATTTACGTTTTGCAACCCCTGCTTGGCTGACAGGGCAGAAGCGATTTGAGCCTGAACCTGTTTGGCCGCATCCTGAGCCGTTGGGTAAATGGATGAGGAGACGCGACTACCGCCCGTTTGCGGGCTGGCCAAATCGGTGTAGCGGCCGGTTTTAATCGTGATCAGCGGATCATCAACCGTTGTACCAAACGCTTCAGCCAGGGCAGTTCCCAAAACTGTACGTGAGCCTTGACCGATGTCTTGAATGCCACATTCGACGCTCAACCCATCCTGCCCAGCTTTAACCCGCACCTGAGCGCCGGGCATGTACAGATGAACCCAGTGCCCCATGGCTAAGCCAACACCACGCTTAAATCGCCCTTTGTCCGCTTTAACACGATCTCGAGCCTGCCAGGCCGGAACCTCTTCCAAATAATCAAACAGCTGTTGATCTTGTGGATGAGTATCCCACTTCCGACGGAGGTCCAGTGGATCAATATCTAGCTTATGAGCCATGTCATCTACAACAGATTCAAGAGCAAATGCGCCGTTGATCCCGCCGGGGCCGCGAAATGCCTTGGCCGGTGGCTGATGGGTGACAACCGCATGGTCGTTTACCAGTTGGGGCCAAGCCGGATAAAACGTAGCCGCAATTGTGGCCGCATTCCCATCAATTGCGTGACCACCGTTGTTGTACACTTCCATTCCCATCGCTTTAAAATCGCCGTTTTTGTTGCTCAAAATCCCAACTTCTAAGTCGGTTTCCTCACGATGCCCAGAGTAAGCGATAACTTCGGTGCGATCCAAGATCAACCGAACCGGCTTATTCGTTTTCTTTGCCAGATCAACGGCGATCCAAATCTCGGGATAATCGTTCCCTTTTGATCCAAATCCACCGCCCACATGATCGCAAATGACCGTAAGCTGGGAATCATTTAGGTTGTATCTCTTCTTGGCCTCATCGCTCAACTGTTGGATTCGTTGGGTCGACGCATACAGAGTCAGCTTATCGCCTTCCCAATGGGCCAAAGCACCGTGTGGCTCTAGCGGCGTATGGGCGTGTGACCCTGAGTAAAACTTTTCATCGATGAGAAACTCATCCCCACTGGCTCGTGCACGTCGCATCGCTCGGCCGGCCCGAAAGCCTTTGTTGCTGGTCAAACTCAACCGATAGGATCGAGTATTCCCATTCCATTTTGATGGGACGGGCAAGCCACCTTTGGCTTTAGACCGGAAGCTCATTTCTGCGTTAGCCTCGGTCGCTGCTCGTGATTTTTGAAAGCTCACCACGGCATCAAACACTTCGTACTCGATTTCGATAAGGCTAGCCGCATGTTCGGCCGTCTTGGCATCAACGGCCGCTACGGCCGCGATTGGTGTACCCACGTATCGAACAGTACGCTCATCATCTTTCAAAACATCGAGCGTTGCCCACACCCCTTCAACCGCTTCAGCCTTGCTAAAATCAATCGATTTAACTTTGGCAAACGGATAATTTGAACGCACAACTTTGCCGTATCCCATCCCCTCAATTGCATAATCAGTTGTGTATTTTGCCCGGCCGGTCACCTTTTCAATCGCCTCAACCCGATGTGATTTCACTTCGCTAGTCGGAACGGTATCAAAGGCACCTTCACAAGCCGCTTGAAGCGCAGCGTAGATTCCTTGATACGCACCGCATCGGCACAAATTGCCTGCGAGTGCGGCCGCGATGGTGTCGCGACTCGGTTTTGTGTTCCCATTTGCTTTGGTCCACGTCTCGTAAAATGCGATGCCAGCATTGATAAAGCCGGGCGTGCAGTAGCCGCACTGCAACCCATCATGAGCCATAAATGCTTTTTGTACCGGATGCAATTCACCCTCTGCCGTTTGATGCCCCTCAACCGTTGTCACAGATTTGCCATCTAACCGGCTAGCCGGTAACAGACAGCTACAAACGGGATTCCCTTCTACCAGCACAGTGCATGCACCACAGGCCCCTGCACCGCACACAAATTTTGTGCCGGTCAATCCGGCCCCGTCACGGATCACATCTACTGCGGCCGCGTTTGGGTTTAAATCAAATTCGTACTCTTTATCGTTAATCGTCGTCTTCATGATTCTTTATTCGCGCTTTTCATTCCTTCTAAATGCATCAAAATCAAATGGGCCAAAAACGGTTTGGTTTCCAGTTCAAACGGCCGCAGATCCGGCCGGGTAGACACAATTTCTTTTACATGGGGGGATGGGTCTGTTAGTTGTTGAGCCCCTAAGATCAAAGCATTGATCGCCATCACCGTAGCACCCCCCTGTCCTGGGTTTAAAAACGGTAGCAAACGCTCTAAGTTTGCTCCGGTGCGAGCCACGTTACTCAGCGTCATTTTTTTGAACTCAATGATCGCTTCAGCTTTTGAGTTATTTTCTAAAACGGTGTGAGACAGTGTCATCAGCCTCAACAGCAACGGCCGATCAACCATAAACCCGGCCGTAAAGCCAGCCATCTCTTGAGCGTTGCTGGTATCCAACCTGTCCAGTTCACTATTCAAGTCATCAAAAAATTCAGAAAACAAATCGGTGTAGATGGCGAGAAACAGCTCTTCTTTTGTTTTAAAGTAGAGATACAGGGTCCCCTTAGCAAGATGGGCCGCTTTAGCGACCCGATTCATGCTGATATCAGAATAATCTTCGGCCGTAAACAGTTCTAAAGCCGCGTCCATTATCGCTTCGCGGCGGTTTTCTTTTTGTGTATCGTTTCTTGCTCTTTTCATAAATGACCAGCGGTCAGATAGTAAGTGACCGCCGGTCATTTGTCAAATCAGAAAATCACCGCTAATCTCTCTCAAACAATTTTTATTGGTCAGTTAAAAGGAGCAGGAAAGCTATGGCAGAGAAAAATATCGATCTACACATTGAGTCACTGGGAATTACGCTTCCCCCATCACGCGGAGCACAGGCGGTTTATAAACCAATGGTGATTGCGGGCAACATGCTTTATGTTTCGGGCAATGTCCCGATCCGGGATGATGGCAGTTTTATCCTCGGCCGGGCCGGGGACACCATGACCGAAGCGGAAGCACAGGCGGCCGCACGTCAGGTTGGTTTATGCATGTTGGGCAATATGAAAGGTGAACTTGGCTCTCTGAATCGGGTGGCCAAGCTGGTAAAAACGCTGGGCATGGTTAACTGCACCCCAGATTTCCCAAATCATCCAGAGGTAATCAACGGTTTTAGCGAGTTAATGGTTGAGGTGTTTGGGGAAGAGAATGGCAAAGGGGCTCGAAGTGCAGTAGGCACGATGCTCCCTCGTGGCGTTGCTGTTGAGATTGAAGCGATTTTCGAGTTAAAAGAATAAAAAAAGAGGTTGCGATTCAAAACCACAACCTCTTTTTCTGTTTTTACCGAGCTTACTCAGCTGCTTCCAATGTCATCTGGAGCTCTTCCATCTGCCGTTGGAATTCTGGGTCATCGATCATTCCGCTCAACCCTTCTAAAATCGATCCGGCCGATGCGCCAATAATGGCCAAGGCCAAACAACAGCATAAGATTAACGCTCCAACGATAATCAAAATAATACCCAACGGGGTCCTAAAAAAAGGTTTCTTTTCCTCTTCCTCACCACCCAAAGGTTGCTGGTTCATTTCTGACATAATTAATCTCCTTTAACTTGGCTTTAGACCCATTTCACCCCAACCCAATTCTAAAGCAAGCCTAAATAACAAACAATGGGGCTTCTTTTCAATTGGTCTCAAATGTCCTCAAATAGCCCGTTTAAAAAGGCCAAAAGATGGGGACTCCCAGCACAACAACAATCAACAAGAGCAGGGTGAGCCATATCCCAACTTTAAAAAAGTCGGTGAACTTGTACCCACCCAATCCATAAATGATGATGTTGGCTTGGTGGCCAATCGGGAGCAGAAAGGCACTTGAGGCCGCAATAACCGTAGCCATTACAAATGGCTCTGGGTTTACCCCCAGCTGATTGGCAGATGTGATCGAGATGGGGATGATCAAAACAGTCGCGGCCGCATTTGAGATGACGCTGGTTAGCCCGGCCGTCAATAAAAATATCGTGGTTAAGATTAAATAAGGCCCCCCAGACCCAACTGCGTCGATAACGGTTGATGCGATAAGCTCGGCCGTGCCTGTAGACTGCATGGCAGCACCAAGGGGTAACATACCCGCAATCAAAAACACCGATTTCCAGTCAATCGAGTCATAAGCCTCTTCCATCGTCAACACACCGCTCAACACCACAGCAATCGCTCCAACCAACATCGTAACCGACACAGCGTCACGCGGCACAAACATCACAGCCAGCACCGTGCAAAGCAAAATGCCAATGGCAATGGGTGCCTTCTCGCGCCGAACACCTCGTTTTTGCTCCATATTGTCCAGCACAAGCAGATTTGGATTGAGTTTTAAGGCATCAAAATTTTTCAAATCCCCCTGAACCAACATCACGTCACCAAATCTCAGTGGAACATCAACTACTTTTGATACAAGTGGCTCGCCCGCGTGCCTGATCCCTATCACAGTCAGCCCATATCTTGATCTAAAGCCGATTTCGCGCAGAGTTAAACCCCGAAAGCGAGACTTTGGTGTAAGCGTAATTTCAAAGAGTGGCCCGGCCGCTTCTAGTTCTTGCGCAACAGATCCTTGCTCCATATCTTCTTTTAAGGTTAGTCCAAATTTTGGCGCCATTGCGGTAACTTGATCGATGGGGCCTTCGATCAACAAAATATCATGAGCAAAAATCCGTCGGCCAGATGCCTGCTGCAGAAAAGTATCCCCTCTTTTGACATATACGATCGCCGTGTCGTTCTCAAGCCCAAATCGAATCTTGTTAATCGGCCGGTTGATCAGGGGTGAGTCAGAAGCGACAACAACCTCGGTAATAATGTCGGCCGGGATTTGATACCCCTCAGTCACGTCTTCGCCACTTGTACGGCTGGGGAGCAGTCTAAACCCAGCTACCACCATGTAAATAATCCCCACAAGGGCTACCATAATTCCAGTGGGAACATATTCAAAAAAACCAAACGGCTCAACACCCGCCTGCTGCATCGAAGCAACTGCAATTAGGTTTGGCGGTGTTCCAATTAAGGTGATGTTACCCCCAAGCAAGGCGGCAACAGAAAGTGGCATTAATAATTTGGAGGGTGAAATATTAAATTGGCGACACAATCCCATCACGGCCGGTAGCATAATGGCTACGGCACCAATATTGTTCATAAATGCGGACATCCCTGCTGTTATCGCCATCATAATGATTAGCACTCGCATTTGATCGCCACCTGCCAGCCGGGAAATAAAGGCACCAATCTGTTCAGCTACTCCCGTTTTTGTGATTCCCCCACTAAGAATAAAAACTGTCCATACGGTAATCACGGCCGGGTCAGCAAACCCAGAAAAGGCTTCCAAAGGCTCAACCAATCCCAGCACAACGCAGGCAACCAGCACCAACAGAGCAACTACATCCACCCGTGGTTTTTCTCTAATAAATAATATTAGAGAAACAACCAAAATTAGAAGAATCGACCAATTTTGGATGGTCATAAATTTACACCTCTTTGTCTATTTTTCTCTGATAGAACAATTTGGGGTTGTGGGGTGCTTTGTCCAGCAAACCATATTTTTAATTGCAAAGGTGCCATAAATGCACAAATTATTAAATAAATGGTTTAAAAATCGATCTAAAACGTATTGATATCCGATTATGTAGCCGATTTTACAATTTTGTAATGTGTCTCGTTAGGCAAATCTTAAGGAACTCTTTGGAAAATAAATAGTGAAAATGCTATATTTTAAATATGTTTTGTCCACATTTTGTCAACATTTCTAGCTTTATAGCCAGCAT
This sequence comes from Chloroflexota bacterium, assembly GCA_020631655.1. Classification (GTDB taxonomy): domain Bacteria; phylum Chloroflexota; class Anaerolineae; order Promineifilales; family Promineifilaceae; genus WTJY01. The sequence continues at coordinate 16,350 of JAHDGV010000035.1, forward strand.
CCATTCAAAAAAATCAATTTAAAGGGAAATCCTACAAAGTTTCTTTCGATAAAAATAAAATGAATACAAGGTCGGAATTCGGCCGTATTCCATTTTAATCAGACCAGAAAAGCTTTTTAATCCTCAAAAAATCTGTAAAAAAGGAAAACCTCATGGAATTAATTAATCAACTTTTAGGTGCCGGACTTCTTCACTCTTACGGAGGCGGCGGAATTTTATCTGGATTTTTGCATCCGATTCTCGGCCTTGACCACTTACTTGCAATGGTTGCCGTTGGTTTCTTGAGCGCCCAAATGGGCGGCCGTGCAATTTGGACTGTGCCAGTTGCATTTGTTGGTGCCATGCTTTTTGGTGGCATCCTTGGAATTTTGGGTGTACCAGTCCCACTTGTTGAGTACGGCATCACCGGATCAGTTTTAATTCTAGGTGTCGCAATTTTGGTCAACCGCGGTATCCCGGAATGGGTTGCGATGGTTCTTGTAGCAATCTTCGCCTTCTTCCATGGCCATGCACATGGTACAGAATTGCCCGAACTAACCGAAACTGTGGGTCTAATTATCGCCTATGTTGCCGGATTCTTGATCGCAACCGCAGGTTTACACGTTATTGGTGCCCTAATCGGCATTATGGCCGACCGTAGCGACAGCGGAAAAATGGTTATGCGTGCAACTGGTGGAATTCTAGCCGTGGTCGGTGTTTGGCTCGTAATGGGCGTATAAGCCAAATAAGAATCACTTCATTCTAATCCTCCTCAACCTCGAATCAACGCAATGAACCTAGACACACTAGAAGACCAAATCGAAAAGCCGGGGTACCTATTGCTCCTTACGGCCGTGCTGATGTTACTAATCATTGGCTGGGTAAACCTGATCAGCGTACAGAGCGAGACACCAGTGATCTTCAACTGGTTTTCTGTACCGCAAACCATCATTTTTGTACTTTACACAATTGGTACGATTCGGTGGGCCATGCTTTTACGCCACCCGAATAACGATACTTGGTTTGTTAATCTGATCAACACGTTGCAAAACCGTGTCTGGCTTGGTCTTCTAACCTTAGCCGTGTTAACTGGAATCTTGGCATCGATGTTTGTGCCAACCCAATTGATGGACATATGGCTATTTTATCCGGCCGTTGTCGCTTCTTATATCATTGTCTTCCTGATTCTGATAGCGATTTTGTTGATTACGCGGCTAAATGATGCCAGTAGACCTAAGGTTTGGAAGTGGCTCGGCTTCGCCGCTATCGGGATCGTTGCGGTTGAGCTCCTGCTCCAAGCGGGAACCCTGGTAGGAATTACCCCGGCCGCAACGTCACTGCGTGACCCCATCAGCCCCTACGGCCGAATTTACTATAAAAATTCGGAAGGGGATGTGATTAACAGCAGAGCCAATAATTACGGCTGGCATTATCCAGACTTTAGATTGGAAGAAGATTCCCACCTCATCGCCATCTCAGGTGATGCCCATGTTAAGGGATACGGATTACCGGCCGAACAAAATTTAGGCGTTCAGCTTGATGGGCTTGTGGTGGAAACTGCTGATAGCTCCATGGAAAACCCTGAAGTAATTTCACTTGGTTTTCCAGACTACGGAACAGGGCTGTTTCTATCACACACAACCATCGGCCATAACCAAGAAAATCTAGAATTTGACGACCTCATCATTTTGTTTGACCCAAAAAGCGATTTTCAAACGGTAACCGCCCCAAGTGACGAAGGGTTCTTTTACTACGAAGAAAATGGCGAACTCGTCATCGACGAAGGCAGTTGGCACCTGCGCCACGATACGGCTCACTTTACCTTGTGGTACTCAGACGGCGTCAAACCAAACCGACTAATCAACAGCCACGTCATGCTGGCCCGGATGGTGCAAAGTTTGCTTAGCTCTGAATCAACGGCCCCCAAAGTACCTGCCCCACAAGAAGATATCAAATTGCCCAACAGTTTCATGTTTTACGAAGACACGGACGATAATGGTCAATTCATCGTTGAAAAGCAGCTTGAAAGCTTGGTAGACGAGGTGATCGCTCCAAGAGACATGCAAATGCTCTTCGTTACGATCCCCCCATTCACGGCCGAGTTTTTTGAACAAACTGGCTCTGATTGGTCAACTCAATACGGTGAAGCGGATCTATTTTTGCCAGAGCGCGAGCTAAGAAACACGGCCGCGGCTCAGCAGGTATCATTTTTGGGAATGGGAGAATACATGCAGGCGAAAAATTTAACAGTCGCAGAAATTCAGGACCTGTTCCTAAGTGATGGAACCGGCTACTTTTCTGCTGAAGGACACAAATTGTTTGCAGATGCCATTCACGAATGCTTCTACGAACAGTCAATTGATGAGTCATTCGGATGTGACTCACGGAAATAAAGGAAGTTAATAATGGAAACCACAACAACACTTACTTCAAACGGTATAGAAATGGATGTTTCTCCAGAAAAATTTGGGGAGCTCCGCGATTCAATGGACATCGTCAACGATGCGGCCGCATGTCAAGAACGCATGGCGGATGAAGGCTATCTGTTCTTCCGCGGTTTAATGCCTCGCGAAAAAGTTTTAAAAGCGCGCAAAGAAATCATGTTGAAATTCGCCACTGTTGGTGAAATTGATGGAATCAACCATGACGTGATGGATGCGATCTATAACGAGCATACGTTTATCGATCAGGTCAACCTGCGTGCATTCACCGAAAGCTTGCGGACCGGCCAAGCGTATGAAAATGTGGTTTTGAGCGATGAGGTAATTGGCTTCTACGAGCGCTTCTTTGATGCAAATGTTCACCCATACGACTTCCGCTGGCCACGCTTTGTTCGGCCGGGAGAGGGTTGTGGCTTCCACTACGATGGTCCATACATGAACCGTGGAACTGACAAAGTTTACACAAGCTGGATCCCATTGGGAGATGTAAAGAAAGAAGAAGGGGCTTTAATTGTTTTGGAAAACAGTCATAAAGTTGACGCCCTCTTGTCTTCATACGCAAAACGTGACGCAGACAAAGAAAAAATCAGCTGGCTCAGCACCGATCCAATTAAGTTACAAGACAATTTTGGCGGCCGTTGGCTCAGCACCGACTTCCAAGCGGGCGACATGCTGTGCTTCACCATGCACACGCTACACGGCGCATTAGACAACAACTCTCCAGTAAAACGATGCCGACTCACCTCCGACACTCGCTATCAACCAGCCAACGAGCCAATTGACTCACGTTGGAACGGGACCAATCCAGAAGCACACGGATACGACAAAGTCTTTTTGCCCGGCCTCGGCCGTTGGAACAACAAAGACTTCCAAGATGAGTGGAAACCTGTTGATGAAATGGGACGTCTGGCTTTAAACTAAATCTTCGCAAACAAACACAACAGATCGGACCCAGATTATGGATTTTTCGTTCACAGAAAAACAGCTTCAGCTCAAACAAGACGCGGCCGAATTTGCCCGCAAAGAGTTAAACCACGATGTCATCAACCGGGAGAAGAACAACGAGTTCCCGTTTGATGACTGGAAGAAATGTGCAGACTACGGCATTTTAGGGCTAACCATCCCTAAAGAATACGGTGGCACAGATTTAGATCCGATCTCGATCCTGATGATCATGGAGGGATTGGGTTACGGGTGCACCGACAACGGGCTTCCCTTTTCGCTTAACTCTGAGATGTGGTCGTACATTCCGGCCATCATCAAGTTTGGGTCTGAAGAACAAAAGCAAAAATACTTGCCCGCCGTAGCCAAAGGTGAATCGATCGGCGCGTTTGGCATTACCGAGATTGAAACCGGATCTGACTCGTACGCGATGCAGATGACGGCCAAGCCGGTAGATGGCGGCTATGTTTTAAACGGCCGCAAATCGTACATCACGCTTGCGCCCGTGTGCGATGCGGCCGTCGTGTTTGGCTCCATCGACCCTGAATTGGGCCGCTGGGGCATCACATCTTTCTTGGTCGACAAAGAGATGAAAGGGTTCACATCGAGCCCGGTCCGGGACAAAATGGGGATGCGAACTACCCCCATGGGTGACCTGATCTTTGAAGATTGCTTTGTGCCCGAATCAGCCCGGCTTGGCCCCGAAGGTGCGGGTGTCAGCCTGTTCACCACAGCAATGGAATCTGAGCGTGGCTACATTTTTGCCAGCCAAATCGGCCGGTTAGAAAAGCAGCTTGAAGATGCGATTAGCTACGCTAAAAAGCGGCAGGCATTTGGGCAAGCCATTGGCAAGTTCCAATCAGTTTCAAATCGGGTGGCTGACATGAAGCTGCGGCTAGAATTGGCCCGCTTGCTCATGTACAAGGTCGCTTGGCTTGAGCAAAACGAAATGCCGCTACTCATGGAAGCGGCGATGGCCAAACTCTATCTGAGCGAGATTTTCGTAGAATCGAGCCTCGATAACATTCGGTTGTACGGTGCAAAAGGGTACGTTTCAGAATTTGAAATTGAGCGAGATCTGCGTGACGGTATCGGCGGTCTCATCTACTCAGGCACCTCAGACATTCAGCGGAACATTATTTCACGACTGCTCGGACTCTAGCCCCCATGATTTACACCATTCCCGAAATAATTGAGCACAACGCAAAACTTGCCCCGGATAAGGCCGCTTTTCGCTTTGACGAAAGCGATCTGTCTTATGCAGATTTGTGGTGCAAAATGAATCAGCTGGCCCACACGCTGGTTGAGAATGGTGTTACCAAGGGTGACCGGGTTGGAATTTACATTCACAAAAGCATAAAAACTCCAATTTCGATTTACGGCATTATGCAGGCGGGTGCCGCCTTTGTGCCGCTTGATCCGCTCATGCCGTATGATCGGCTTGTCTCGATCCTAAACGACTGCGACATTAAACATGTTATTAGCGAAAAATCGAAATCAAGCTATCTGACCAAAGCGGCCGCAGAAACCCCTTTAACCTGCGTTATCGGGGTTGATGAGGTTGCTGAAGTTGAGACTGCGATCCCATGGAGCGCGGTTTTTGCTGGTGAGTCAAAAAAAGTTTTATCTGGTGCTGTGTCTCAAGATTTGGCATACATCATGTACACCTCGGGATCAACGGGAGAACCCAAGGGGATTATGCACACCCATGCCAGCGGACTTGCGTACGCACGCATTTCATCAGACGTTTACAACCTCACTCCCAACGACCGGTTAAGCAACTTTCCCCCGATTCATTTTGATCAAATGACCTTTGATTATTTTTCGGGCCCTTTGGCAGGCGCAACAACAGTCATTATTCCTGAAGAATACATGAAGTTCCCCGCCAGCTTAACCGAGTTGATTGAAGATGAAAAATTAACTGTCTGGTACTCTGTTCCGTTTGCGCTCATTCAAATGCTCCTCCACGGTGCGGTTGAAGAGCGAGACTGTTCGTCGTTGCGCTGGGTAATCTATGGCGGGGAACCATTCCCGCCCAAACACATGCACGCCTTGCAACAGCTGTGGCCTCAGGTAACGTTTAGCAATTCGTACGGCCCGGCCGAAACGAATCAGGTAAACGTTTACCATTTGCCAGCTATTGAAGCGGATCAAACCGACCAGATCGGCATTGGGGTGCTCTGGCACGACACGCACGGCCTAATCGTTGATGACAATGATGACCCAGTGGCGGCCGGTGACGAAGGTGAGCTTTTGATCCGCACCTCGACCATGATGCAGGGGTACTGGAACCGGCCGGAACTAAACGCCAAAGCCTTTTTCTTCAGAGAGCGTAAAGGCGGTTTGGTCGAACGGTATTACCGCACCGGAGATTATGTAAAGCAACTCGAAGATGGTAATTTGCTATTTTTAGGTCGTAAAGATCGGCAAATCAAACTGCGTGGCTACCGAATTGAGTTGGATGAGATTGAAGCCGCTTTAGTTGAACATCCGGCCATCGCAGAAGCCGCATCCTACCCAGTGTTGCGGTCTAGTAATGAAAAAATCATCGAAGCCGCTTTTGTATTAAAGTCAGGCGAAAACGTAGAATCCGCTGATCTGCGCAAACATTTAATGGGCCGGGTGCCAAAATATGCAATTCCCGAGTCGATTTTACAATTAGAAGATTTTCCCAGAACGGGAAGTGGAAAAATAAACAGGAAAGAGTTAGAAAAAATCAGATCAGCAGTTTAAAACTATTAAACTAACTGCCAAAAATCACTTTGGATGCTAATGACCAAAGGGGACGAATTTTATGACAAACCTAGAATCCATTTCAGAATATATCGTGACGACATTCATGGTTGATGAAGATCAGAAAACCATAGAACCGGACTACAATTTGCTTCTGAGCGGGCTGATTGACTCTTTGGGAGTCATGCAA
>JAHDGV010000035.1:22734-24874 GCA_020631655.1 Chloroflexota bacterium
CAAGGTTAAGTTAAATGTCACTCCCACTCACCCAAAACCAGCTCCTTTTATGGATGGGGCAACAAATTAACCCAAACTTGCCCCTTTACAACATGATTCATGCTTACAGGATCATGGGTGAAGTTGATCCCACTATTTTTGATCAAGCATTTCAAGCGGTGGTGAAAAAGAGTGACGCCCTGCGCACGATTATCCGGGTAGATGGGGATGAGCCACGCCAATTTGTTGATCCCACAATCAGAGGAGCAACCGAAACGCTAGATTTTTCAACAGAAGAAAACCCTGAAGACACATACGAAACGTGGGTTGTCAAGCAAAAGCAGTCGGTTTTTGATCTTGAAAAACAGGCCTTTGAAAGCATCTTAATCAAGATCCGGCCGGACTATTGGATTTGGTACCTAAGCCAGCATCACATCATCACCGACGCAATTGCAACCGGCCTCGTCTATCAAGCAACGGCCGATGCCTACTCTCTCATCTCACAAGGTAAAGCAGACGAAATCCCAGAACAGGGACAATTCGCAGATTTTGTTAACTGGGAGCTAGAGCACAAACAAACTGATCGATACAAACAGGCCTTGGCTCATTGGGAAGAAAAACTCGAAAAAGAGGTTCCTGAAACACAGTTTTATGGGAATCACGTACCTGAAACGATTGGGAAAGCGACCCGCAATCCGATCAACTTAGGGATGGAGCGCTCAAACAAACTGCGGGAAATCGCGATGGAAGATGGCTTTGCCGCCCTGAGTTTGGACATGTCGCTGTTTACGCTTTTTGCGACCCTGCTTGCAACAACCATCCATCGTATTGCTGGGGAAGACAACATCCGGATCGGCACGCCGTATCACGGCCGTCCCTCGGCCGCCTTCAAAAAGATGATTGGAGTCTTCATTGAAGTGGGTGTGCTTCAAATTGATATTGAAGAAGACGACACCTTCACCTCACTTGGGGAGCGGATCCTAGAAGAAACATTTTCAAACATGATGCAGGTCCAGCCGGGAATTAGCACCCCTAAAATGAACCAGTCTTTCCCGGTCATGCTCAACTTCATCAACGGCATTTCTGGTGGTTTTGCTGGGCACGACGTATCAACAGATTGGATACACACCGGCCACTTTGAAGCCAATCAGGCGTTCCGGTTGCAGGTAACAGACTTTGACCAAACCGGAGAGTTCACCTGCAATTTTGATCTTTCGGCCGAGCTGTTTGGCCCTCACGAAACTATTTGGATCAAAGAACAATTTTTGGCCGTTGTTGACACGCTCATCGAGGACCACACCCAAAAGATTGGTGGGTTTTCGCTCATGTTGCCAGAGCAACATCAACAACTGTTTGTCGAGTTTAACGACACCGATCATCCGTATCCTAAAGAAAAAACGGTGATTGATCTGTTCCAAGAACAGGTTGCCAAAACACCTGACAACATTGTTGCCGTTCGCGGAGACGAAACAATCACCTATCGAGAGCTAGACGAGCGTTCAACCGAACTGGCCCATCAGCTTGTGCAGATGGGTGCAGAACCGGAAAAAACAGTAGCGCTGTTTATGCACCGCTCAATCGAAGCGATTATTGGCATTTGGGGCGTACTGAAATCGGGTGCGGCATATGTCCCGATTGACACCTCGTTTCCGGCCGATCGCCGCTTGGCCATGATCACCGAGCCTGAAGCGATCTGCGTGTTGACCAATTCGGCCGAGCTAAAAGCCACAGTTGAGCCAGATGTGGATGTGCCGGTCATGCTCATCGACCGGAATGGAGAGTCAGCAAAAGAACTAAGCTCGCTCCCTACACCGCCAGCACCCGATAATTTGGCCTATATCATCTTCACCTCGGGTTCTACCGGCCGGCCGAAAGGGACTCTGCTGACCCATCAGGGATTAATGAACCATATCTGGTGGTGCAAAGATGTCTATCTTCAAGGGGAGGTGATGGATTTTCCATTCAACGCCTCATTCTCGTTTGATTCGATGATCTCCACCCTATTTTTGGCACCGATCACCGGTGGAAAAATCCAAATTTATAGCGAGGCTGATTATGCCCGTGGGCTAGAAGCGGTTGCCATCTTCCAAGAAGATCAGGTTGATTTTGTCAAACTCACCCCATCCCACATGAGTTTGATTTCAGAACATGTTTCTGGCAC
>JAHDGV010000035.1:24974-27369 GCA_020631655.1 Chloroflexota bacterium
CTAGAAACGATTTTACAAAAGCACCCAGACATCAACTTAGTTGTGGTTGATGTGGTAACGGTCACCGATAGCGCCTTTAAAGATATTGATCACGACAAAAAACATCTGGCCGTTTGGTACACGTCCAATAAAAGACTAGAAACGGCCGACCTGCGCACATGGCTGGCGGACCAAATTCCTGATTTGATGATGCCCAGCTTCTTCACTCAGCTGGAAGAAATGCCGCTGACCACAAGCAAGAAAATCAATCGTCAAGCTCTGCCTGAACCGGCAAAAGGTGAGTTTAACTTAGATGAAGGTGTAGATGAACCAGCGTCTGATCTTGAGATTCAGCTGGCAGAAACCTGGAAAACCAACCTTAATTTGCCCACCATCGGCCGGTCTCACAACTTTTTTGATGTTGGCGGCGATTCGATTCTAGCCGTTCAGGCGATTATGCAGATCAATCGGGAATACGAAATAGATTTCCCGATTCCAAGGTTCTTTGACTCACCAACGATCAAAGATGTGGCCTTAATCATTGAAGAAATTTTGCTTGCTGAAATCGAATCGATGGATGAAGAAGAAGTCTTGAGGCTGCTCTCAGAAGAATAAGGCTAGAATTTTTGGCAGTTGTGAAAATTAGTCTATAGTGCAACTGAAACACCCCACAAAACAAGGCCACACCCAGACCGATGGACGACAAAAAGGCAAAGCTAGCAGAAGCAAAAAAGGCGCTTTTAGCCAAACGACTAAAAGGCAAACAGAGCAAACCAAACCAACCGGCCGACACCATTCCCAAACTTGCACATTCTGAGCCTATTCCGCTTTCTTTTGCTCAACAGCGATTCTTTTTTACCCATCAAATCGATCAATCCCCATCGTCTCACAATGTTTACAGCGCATGGCGTATTGAAGGGGAGCTGGACCCAGAACGGCTAAATTCAGCGTTTAAACAACTGGTAAAACGACAGCGGATCTTAGCGACAAAAATCGAAATAATTGACCAGCAACCAATGCAGTCTTTTTTCGACCCAGATTTGTTTGAAGTTTGCATTGTCGATCTGTCTAAACATCCTCAACATAAAATCGAAGAGCTTGCAAGCCAACACATCGCGCAAGAATTTAACCGGCCGTTTGACTTAGAAAATGATCAGCTCATCCGGTTAACCCTGTTGCAAACAGATGCGGCCGCCAATGCCCACATTCTGCTGTTAAACATCCACCACATCATTTCAGATGAATATTCGAGCGGGATAATTTGGGGCGATCTTGCGGCGTTTTACAACAACGCACCAGAATCTCTCAGCCCGCTAACCATTGGGTTCCGGGACTTTGCAGATTGGCAGACAAAATGGCTGGAGAACAACGGAGCAGGTGCACAGCTAGACTACTGGAAAAACGAATTAGGTGGGGAAATAACCAGCCTACAGTTGCCGCTGGATCACCCTCGGCCGGACACCGCATCCGGCAAAGGGAATATCCTGAGCAAATCACTGGATGGCTCAGTTTCTGAGCAGATTAGCGCGCTTTCAAAGCAAACGGGTGCTACCCCGTTTATGATCTGGATGGCCATTTTCCACACGCTACTTTATCGTTATACCGATCAGGAAAGCGTTTGGGTCGGCACGCCGGTTGGGAATCGGCAACGGCCGGAGGTTAAACAGCTTGTTGGGCTGTTTCTAAACACCATCGTCATTCGGTCAAACGTTGATCCCAACATGACGTTTCTCGATCTGCTCAGCCAAATCCAAGCCAAAAGCGTGAAAGGGCTGGCCAATCAGGATATTCCGTTTGATCAGGTTGTGAATGAAATTCAGCCAGACCGAAGTGCTGGGCTAACCCCGTTGTTTCAGTCGATGCTGGTTTACGCAGGCGGGCCGCACACACCAGAGTTCAACGGCCTCACGTTTGAACGGCTCGATTACAAAAGCGAATTCGCCAAGCTCGATTTGACCCTTTTTGTTAAAGGTGGCGCAAAACCAACCGCCTCGATCCAGTACAGCACCGACATTTTTGCGGCCGACACCATCAACCGGATGCTGGAACACCTGCAGGTTCTCGTCACCAGTGTTCTTTCAAATCCGGCTCAAACCCTGCACCAGTACGCGTTGCTAACCGAGCCTGAAAAACAGCAAATCTTAATTGATTGGAACGCACCTAAGCCCGCTCCCAACACATCCGGCAGATTGCTGCACAGCCTGATTTTGGCCCACGCAAAGACTAAGTTTAATCAACCGGCCGTTATTGGCGGAGATCAAACGCTGACCTATCGAGAACTCGATTTGCAGAGTGGTAACTTGGCCCGTTATCTGCAAAGTTTAGGCGTTAATGGCTCATCTAATCCCAAAATCGGGGTGATGGTGGACCGGCGGCCGGAAATGCTGGTGGGCATCTTGGCCATTTTGCGGGCTGG
>JAHDGV010000036.1 GCA_020631655.1 Chloroflexota bacterium
GTATGCTCAAAACTATCGGCCGCGATGATGCGGCAACTAAATCTTTTGATAACATTCCACCTCCAATACATAGAAGTTATATGCATAAAGGTACAAGGTGTACTTTTGATTGTCAACCCTATTAATTTTGGCCGTAAGCTTTGGTAGGCTCCCCTCTGGTATTACTGGTTTAACTTTTCTTAAAAGCTTCAAAGGCGGCTAATATTTCGGCCGACGTACGCCGTGCGCCGGTTTGCAAATACTCCATCGCGTTTAAAGCCGCATCGTGCGCTTCCTGACTTGATCCGGCCACACAATCTTCAACCACGCGGCAAAAATAGTCGTGCTGATGCCCATCCACAAAGGTGTAATGGACACACACATCGGTATGTCCGCCAATCAGGATAAGTGTGTTAGCTTTCAAAGCTTTTAACAAAATTTCAAACTCTGTTCCAAAAAATCCAGAATAACGCCGTTTACGAATAAAGTAATCATCCGGCCGCATTCCCAAAGCAGGGTCGATTTCTGTACCCGGATCACCTTCAAGCAGATGGATTCCCTCTGCCCCATCCAGCTCTCGGCCGAAGTCGATCAAATTCCTGCGATGCGCTTCTTGGAAAAAGACAATCGGAATGTCGCACTCGCGCGCCTTGTTTACCAAGGCCGGAGCCCGATCCATATACTCACCATAATCAGCCATAAACGGCATGTCCGATGTCGCCTCACCATCTTCTGATGAGCCGCCACCCTGAATATCAATCACAACCAACACCGGTTGTCCTTCTATCAGTTCTCTTTTTTGCTTGGTCATAAGATCTATTTGTGTGCACGGGCAACACACCCCAAATTGGTTTTAAGATAGGCACGATCATATCCAGTTTCAGAAAACGAGCGAATTATTGTTGGTTTAAATAGGCCTGTACTCGCAAAAGGGCGACACAGCTTTTCATGTCGTTCATCCGGCCGTCTAGCGCCATTTGGCACAGCTCTTCTAAGGGCATTGCAACAACCTCGATCTCCTCATCGAAATCCTGCGGTAGTGGATCGTGGGTCAACCCATCAGCCATAAACAGCGTCAGCTCCTCATCAGACGTCCCCGGCAACGGCCACATCAGCCCCAAGTTGGTAAAGCGCTCTGCTCGAAAGCCAGTCTCTTCGCGCAGTTCTCGCTGAGCACATACTTCCCAAGCCTCTTCCTTGCTCTCGCGCGTGCCGGCCGGTATTTCAAGGATGGTTTGATCCAATGGCAATCGATATTGCTTTAACATCAGTACGTCCCCATTCTGGTCGATTGGCACCAAAATCACTGCACCCGGATGCCGAACCACGGCCGTTTCTACCACAGTGCCATCTGGTTTTTGCAATTCATACCCATCCAGCCGCCACTTTTCATTTCCCCAAATTGTCCTTTTGAATGTCATCTCTTCCTCTTTTTCTAGGAGCCTGTTAGCGGCTTCCATTAGCTAACCTTTGACCGGGCAACAGCTCAGTTCCCACCGGTTTTACTTTAACCGCAAAGCAAGCGCCACCGCTGGGCCGATTAGCGGCCGAAATTTCAGCCCCCATCAAATCACAATAGTTTTTCGAAATCGCCAAACCTAAACCGGTGCCATCGTATCGCCGGTTGAACGAGTTTTCGATTTGCTGAAAGGGTTGAAATAGATTTTTCAGCTGATCTTCTGGCAAACCGATCCCATCATCTAGCACTTTAAATTCAACAAAACCGGACCGAGGGTCGGCCGAAATCTCAAGCTCAATTTTCCCTCGTTCTGTAAATTTATTCGCATTACCAATTAAATTTAAAAGCACTTGCACAAGTTTCTGAACATCAACCTCAACCATTGTGTCTGGGTCGACCCCCATCGTTACAGCAAATTCATTCTGCGACTGAGTAACCAATGAGCGGCTAAATTGAGACACATCCCGAACAAGCTCTTCAACAGAGATAAACGAAAAGTTAGCCACTTCCTCACCAGCCTCGATTTTAGACAAATTCAGAACCATGTTGATGATGTGAAGCAAATGCTGACTTGAAGATTTTATCCGCCCTACATCCTGTACTACATCGTCTGAAATAACCCCTTCAAGAAGTTCTTCTTCCGTCATTTCTGTGTACCCGATAATAGCGTTTAGAGGGGTTCGTAGCTCGTGGCTCATCGTTGCCAAAAAGACCCCTTTTGCCCGATTAGCCGCCTCAGCTTCCCCCAAGGCTGTCTCCAATTTCGTTGTACGATCATCAACCAATTCTTCTAGATGATCCTTATAATGGTGTAGCTCAACCGATTGCCTGACTAATTCGAGCACAATCCGATGCGTCGAGTAGGCCGTAACCAGCATCAGGAGGATGTTCATGATCAAAAAGTCGATCCGCGGAGCAGGAAACCCTGTGACTTTCCAGCCCATGTTTTCTTGGATGTAAAACCATGCCATCGACACACAAGCAAAGCTAGTTAGTAGCCACAAATGCCGCGATCCCAGAAAAAATCCTGCAAAAATAATTGAGGTAAACACCATATAGAATAAAGGACTGTAAAATCCCAAATCTAATATTTGCACCCCAAGAATAGCAACTATAAAGGATCCCCAAACCATGAGTGGGGCAACAATGTGATAGTACCCTTTGTTAAGGCCTAAATTTCCGGTGCCAAAAATGCATAGGATAACGGCAGATACGACAAAGGGAGAAAAATGATCAACAGCTTCATCTCCCAGCCCCAGAAGTAGTACGCCCCCATAATACATAGTCATTGTTGCAGAAATCAGTAGGGCAACACGCGTCATCCTTGCCAATAACTTCTGTTGCAATAGGCCTATCGATGTAGTGTCTTGTCTTAACAATGAAGCCTAACCCTTTAACTTTGATAAAATTAATTTGAAGTTTCTGCAGAAATAACGAAACATCAAACAATAAGTCTAACAGAGAAACTGTACTAGAGAATAGAAGCCTGAATCAAGCAAACTGTACATAAAGACTTTTTTTTGAGTAGCCCTTTTGTCTTAGCAACCAGCCGTAAACCTTGTAACTATATGAGATTCGGAAATCAATCTCATCAATATCGAAACCCTATCTAAAATTGTGTGTTTACCTATTTAAGAACATATTGCGTCTGATGGGGAGATTTGTTGGGCGTAAAAATTAGCGGAAGAAGAGCATCCAAAAATTATGAAGCACGCACATATCATTGGCTGGGGACATTATTTTCCACCACGAGAACTTTCGAACGACGAAATTTCAAAAGTAGTCGACACAAGTGATGAGTGGATTCAAGCCCGGACGGGGATTGCTTCTCGCCATATTGTTGAAACTGAAACCACAACCCAAATGGCTTTTGAGGCGGCCGCCCGTGCTATCGCCATTGCGGATATATCTCCTTCAGAAGTTGATCTGGTTATTGTAGCAACTTCTACCCCAGAGAATATGTTTCCCTCAACAGCAAGCCAAGTGCAGGCTTTGCTTGGGGCAGATTCGGCCGGTGCCTTTGACCTAAGTGCCGCCTGCTCAGGGTTTGTTTATGGATTAGATATGGCAACCCAAGCCATTAAAACCGGCGCAGTGCGCACGGCCGTGGTAATTGGTGCAGAAAAAATGTCTCGGGTGCTAGATTGGGACGATCGGGGAACCTGTATTTTATTTGGGGATGGGGCTGGAGCCGTTGTGTTACAGGGTAGCAACATTCCGGGTGGCGTCATGGCCAGCATGCTACGCTCTGACGGGTCAGGTGGCAATGTGTTAAGCCTACCGGCCGTCTACGAAAACCCAGTTCCATTTTTAAACGGATCAGGCCCTAAAAAAGGGGAAAACCGGAACGTAATCGACATGGAAGGGCGGCAAGTCTTCCGCTTTGCGACCCGCGTCATCCCACAAATTGTGAACGAAGTAATTGAGCAAGCAGGCATCGCAATCGAAGATGTTGCTCTGATTGTGCCACATCAGGCCAACACACGCATCATCGAATCGGCCGCTAAAAAGCTTGGAATCAATCCTAACAGGTTCTTCCTCAACGTGAATCACGCCGGGAACACTTCGGCCGCGTCGATTCCCATCGCCCTGTGCGAAGCGGTGCAGGCCGGCCGGTTAAAACCAAACGACATCGTGATTTTTGTTGGATTTGGAGGGGGCTTAACGTGGGCCGCCTCTGTTATTCGATGGGACGCCGGACCAAACTACCAAGACAATCCCGGAATTGCTCGAATGCGTTATGGGCTCAATCGATACAGGATGCGCTATCGTCAGCTCCACCGCAGTGTAATGGCCAGAATTGGTGGATCACCAACCCCTAACGCTCGCCTAAAAGACGCAGACAAGAAAAAATAAGCCCGCTGTTATAGCGAGCTTTATCATTCAAGATTTTTGGTTTAAAACGGGGTTGGGTCTACGCTTCAGCCTTTGGGGTTGCGCTTTTTACAGCACGGCCGATCGCCTTCAAGAATTTCTTCTCATCATACACACCTTCAAGATGATGATTTTTGTTGATGATAGTGTGTGGCACAGAGTAGATTGAATATTGGGGAATCAAGGCTGGAAAGTCGTTGATCATACAAATATAAGCTTTGATGTAGGGAGAAACGGCCGCCATATTGCAAATGAGAGAGCTCATCAGAACACCAGCTTCATCCTCTGGGGTTGTGAATGCTTCAACCGAAATATCAGTTTTTAAACGGCTCAGCTGAATTCTGGTTTTAGCATCTAGCGTCATCCCATTGAACGAAACCGCCTGAATCGCACCCACTAACGAGTTAATTTGATACCAAGCTGGGTGGCCAAAGAAGCGAATGTCGTAGTCGATATCTTTTCCATTTTCATCGATACCATTGACCGCAATAATCGGGTGCCATGGAAACTCAGCAACCCGAGGCTTGTTGACATATTCGATTGGCTCAAATCGCTCGGCCAGAACTTGGCACAGCTCGACCGTATTTTCTTCGGTACAGCTATTTTGAACACTGGCATGTACAACCAGCCGCACTTTTTTAGGTAAATTTGTTAGAAAACCACCTAAAATTTCATATGTCTCTTCTGTGAACGGGCCACTGTAATCTTGAATATCGCTTGTTTCCATGCCAATAGTATACTCGATCCGATCAGGTTCATTTGTGAGGGTTTATTAAGATGCCTACAAAAAAAGAGATGGCGGGTGCCATCTCTTCAAATCTAAATCAAGTTGTGCAGTTACTAACCTGACTACCTGACCACAAAAATAGTGAACAGCTGACCAAATCTAGTTCCATCAGGAGCCTCTAATTTTGCATTGGCTTCGTAGGTACCGGCCTCTTCTGGCGCGCGCAACGTGATGCTCAGCAACCCTTCACCGCCCGGCTCAATGATTTCCATTGGCTTGGCACTCAGGAATGTCACTTCTGCATCACCGGCCACAATCACTTCAAATTCTGACGTGATCGGGCAAGAGCCTTTATTTTCAACACGCCATACTTTCTCAAATTCAGCCCCAGCCTCAATCTCAGAGTAGTCCTGAACCGTCACATCTTCTAGATAGTTCAAGAAGTTAACGCACGCTGGGTCATACGTTGGGACAGCACCCACCGCTGGTTGAGTGGCCGTTGGTTCTGGCTCTGATTCAGGCTCTTCAGTAGCTGTCGGTTCAGCTTCGGCCTCGGCCGTTTCTTCTGGCTCAGGCGTTTCGGTTGGATCCGGTTCATCCGTAGCGGTGGGTTCAGGTTCAGGAGTATCGGTTGGCTCTGGCTCTGGTGTGGCCGTTGCCTCCGGTTCAGGCGTATCCGTTGGTTCTGGAGTCGGAGTTTCAGTTGCTGTTGGTTCAGCCGTTTCGGTTGGAATCGGAGTCTCTGTTGGATCTTCGACAACTTCCCCTTGTTCCTCATCTTCTGCATTGGGATCCACATTAGGGATTTCTGGCTCAGCATCCCCTTGCCCCTGCGGCTCAGGCACGTCTTGCCCTTGTTGCTCACCGCCATCTTCGGCCGCGTCTGCAACCGCGATTGAACCACCGGCCGTGTCCGAAATAAACAAGGTCCGAGACAAATCATCCAGTACAGTACGCAAAGGCTCCATCTCTCCATTTTCAAGAGAGCGGCGAACCTGCTCCTGTTCATTTAGTTTGTAAATAGTAAAAGTAGATTCGTCGGCCGCCAAAACTTCAAGCTGACTATCTGTAAACGATTTTTGGTCCGGCAAGGCTTCTACAAACACCGGATACTGGAGCCACACGTAAAAGAAACCGCTATTTGTGATCCCTTCAAAGGTATAAAACAATTCCAGATTTGTAATCTCTTCCGGCCCTTCAACAGATGGAATGTAGCGAATAGACGAGATGCCCTTTCCGTTTTTAAAATCTAAATACTGAGCGTCAAGCACAAATTCATCGGCCTCAAAGAAAAAGTCCAAATTCGGTTTAGTGATCGAAACGCGACGAAGCTCATTAAAATATTCTTGCTCTTCAATATCATAAGTTGGATAGAAGAATCCGGTCCCATCAACAATTGATTGGACACCGATGAGCGTCTCTCTTGAACCTTCGCTATTTTTTCCGCGAAGCGCGATGTGATCAGGCACCCCTTCCAAAATTTCACCATTTAAATCTAGCTGACGATAACCACCATTCCGGGCGACTTCTCGGCTTGGGATAAGCTCGCTGTAGAGCTTTTCGCTGTAGTTAACAAACACCCCTTGAAAGTTAAACTCAATGTCTAAATCAACCTGATTCTCTGCAACCCAAGTTGCGGTTGCATCGGGGGTGATGGTTGGGGTTGGCGTATTGGTTTGTGTTGGTAGCTGAGTCGCCGTTGGCCAAGGTGTTGGGGTAGGAATATCTGTTGCTCTGGGAGGAGGAGTCACCGGAGGTGGTGTTGGTGGCAGGTCCTCCTCAAGATCGGATCCACCGCAGGCGGATAAGATCAATAAGATAGCTAAATTTAGGAATGAAAAGAATTTTCTGGAATGCTTCATGATTTTCTACTGAAAAGAAGAGATCTGGTCTTGATGTCTGGCTCGCAACATTTCTAAAACTACCAACTTTAAGTCTAGTCTTGGAAAGGTCTTTATCCTAATAAATTAACCTTAAATTCCTACTTTGTATGAGCGAAAACAAAGGGTAAACCACCCCAAATAGGCAAAAATTAACTAGGGTTTAACAAAGAACCAGCAAAGTAGGCGATTAATGGGGGATGAACTGAGAAATTTTAAGCGTCTCTCGAGACAGCTCCGAGTAGATCAGAAATAATCTGATCGGCCGAGATATTGCCAGCTTGCGCTTCGAAATTTAGGATCATTCGGTGGCGTAAAGCCGGGCCAGCAATCGCCTCCACATCATCAAAACTAACATTGTAGCGGCCGGCCAACAAAGCCGTAATGCGGGCACCCAGCATAATTGCTTGTGCACCACGCGGGCTTGATCCATAACGCACATATTGTTTGACCATGTCAGATGGCGTTTGTTCTGGATGGGTCCCTACGATCAATCGGCTTACATAATTGGTCACGTTTGATGGAACCGGTACGGTGCGGGCTAAATTCTGCATCGCTACAATTCTGGCCCCATCGGCCGCCCGTTGGGGTTCAGGATTCTCTTCCCCTGTGGTGCGATTCAAAATTTCGCTTAGCTCTGTCGCAGACGGGAACGAAACATCGACCTTGAACAAAAAGCGGTCTAGCTGAGCTTCTGGCAAAGGATAGGTCCCCTCCATTTCAAGCGGATTTTGCGTTGCTAAAACAAAGAAGGGTTTTGGTAGCTTATAGGTATCATTGCCAACGGTTACCGTTTTTTCCTGCATCGCCTCTAGCATGGCCGATTGGGTTTTAGGGGTAGCCCGATTTACCTCGTCGGCCAAAATCAGGTTAGCAAAAATCGGCCCTTTTTGGAACCGGAACTGACGCTGGCCGTCTGCATCTTCCATCACCTCGGTGCCGGTAATGTCGGCCGGCATTAAGTCGGGCGTAAACTGGATCCGGCTAAACTCCATCTCTAGCACTTCAGAAATGGTGCGAATCAGCATCGTTTTTCCCAGGCCCGGGACACCCTCGAGCAGGGTATGCCCACCGGCCATAATCGCGGTCAGCACCGTTCGGATCACATCCTTTTGCCCCACAATTACTTTGCCGATTTCAGACTCAATCGCCTCGGCCGTTTGCCTAAATTCTGATACGCTAATTTCTGACATTAAATCCTCTGTTTTTGGATCGATTTTTTTATCTGCCGCTTTTACTCCGCCTCAGGTTCAAGCGAGCTGAAGTAGTCCCTAATATACCCTTTCATCCCGATGGGGATGTAATCTTCAGATAAAGTTTCATATGCGGTGTTGGCATATTCCGCATACACCTCTTCGTAGGGAACCACACTTTCTTCATCCCCATCAATATCGGTTGGGCTGGTGCTCAACAGTTCCCCACAATTTTCAGGCGATGCCTCGCAATCAGCATCCAACTCAATATCAACCCCTTCAAATTCGCTTAAGTCACGGAACGGTGGCACAAACACATTGTCAGTGCTACCACCACCTTCTCCACCGCCGCCAGCTTGACCACCGCCGTTGCCAGCTTGGTTATTTGGTTGACCCAATCCTTGCCCCTCCCCTTCACCTTGGGTAGCCCCTTCACCATCTTGGCCCGCTTCGCCTTGGCCGCCCTGACCACCTTCAGCCTGACCAAACTGCCCATCTTCGGCCGCACCGCTAGACGCATCTCCCTCTTGATTTTCAGTCACTTCTTGTCGGCTCTCGGTCAGAGAATCGGCCGCACCTTCGGCCGCTTCGGCAACTTCCGCTTGCTCTGCCAGCCCTTCGGCCGTCTCACCCGCTTCAGCAAGGGCATCACTTGCACTTTCAGCGTCACCCTGCTGTAAAGCAGAACCTGCTTCAGCCAAGCTTTCAGCTAATTCAGGATTGGTTTCTTGCAGTTCGGATGCCGCTTGCGAAAGCTCACTTCCCAATGCCTGCTGCTCAGATTCACTCAACCCTTCTACAGAGTCAGCTAAGTTTTCAAGTTCTTCGGCCGTTTGCTCCAAATCCCCTTCTTGCATCGCTTGCCCCAACGGCTGTCCGGCCGCTGATTCAAAGTTTCCACTGGCATCGGCAAGGTCCCGTTCCAGCGAATCAGTGTTGTTTTGCTGGGAAAGCTCACGGAGTTCTGATTCCGCATCAGACAATGTAGCTAACGCCTCTTCCCGTGATTCAACCCCATCTTCAAGCGTTTGGCGCGCTTCCGTAATTGGCTCCAACAGCTCTTCCCGCTGTTCGGCCGTTAGCTCAGGGTTTTGCTCAATCTGCTCTTGAAGCTCTTCAAGTCGGTCAATTTGTTCAGCCACAACCTGCTGTACGGCCCGTTGCCCCTGCAAAATGTTTGATTGTGCGTTTGGCAAAATGGCGGCCGCAGCCAACAAAGCGATTGCGGCCAATACAAACACAAGCTCTTGGGTGTCAATCGTCAGCGGCATCCCCTTCTCAACATCGACCCGACGCATGGTGCTCAGGGTATCCTCTAACTGCGAACGGCGAATATCTGGAGGTGCATCGATTGTTCCCTGATGCAATTCTAGGGCGCTGGTCACTCGCTCACGCAGCCCAAATTGCTGATCTGCATAGATCGCTTGATCGTTGATCGAGTAGCGGCGCAAAAGGGCGAATAGTATCCCACCCACAATGCCGACTGCGGCACAAATTAGCCCTGCCAAGCCGACTTCTTGATTGGTCATAAACGGCCGGAATCTTGAAACTGCGGCTAAAACAAGCGCAATACCCAATCCAACCATCAGCCCACGGGGTGCCCAAATCAGCAGAGCTTGAACACGGCGTCGGCCGTTCCAACTCTTTAGTTCTTGTTCTATTTCAGAAAAAGTTGCTGTGGTCAAATTCGTCAAACCGATTACTCCGCAATTTGGGCCACTCTATTGACGGTCCAGCGAAACAGAATTCGGGCTACAAGCAGATGAAAGATCAAAGTCCCATACCACGAGCTTGGGGCAAAGAAACGTGGAGTCCCTGTTGACCAAAATCCCCACATCGAATTTTCATCCATAAAAATAAGCTCTGAATACAGCATAGAACCGGGCAAATTGGTCATCAATCCAACGAACAAACCGTAAGCTGACAAGGGTTCAAGCCACACGGGAGTAGTCGTCATCACCGCAAAGATCGGCGCAATAATCAGGCCGCCTAACAACGTGAGTAGCGGTAGTGCAACCAGCACAACAAGAGTCACAATATAGGTTGTGACAGTTGCCGCCAACGTGGTGCGGGCTCGGCTTGAGAAATACAGCCCCAACAGTGAATAGGTAAATGCACCGGCAATGAGCATCAACTGGGACACAACGATTTCGATCCAAGTGACGCCACCGATCATAAAGGCCAAAAAGATAAGAGGGATGGTCGATACGATAAGCAAAATCACATAGCCAAGGGCGGAAATCACTTTGCCAAACACAAACCGGCGTGGAGACATGAGCGTGGTCCGCAAAAGCTCAAACGTTTGCCGCTCTTTCTCACCCGTAATTGCACCAGATGTAAATGCTGGAGCGACAAAAACTACCAGAAACATTTGGATGGCGACCATCGTCAAAAATATGACTTGGCCAGCGATTTGACCAGCACTTGCGGCCGTTGAATTGTCTAAGGCAAAAACGAGGTAGATGAAAAAGATGATAGTGCTGACAGCCAGCAGATATAGACTCAAGATGGCAAACGCTCGTCGGCCGCGCATACGGCTACGCAATTCTTTTAGGGTAATGGGATTTTGGAAGATTCCCCGCCGGATCAATCCCATTCTGTCGATATTTGAACTCGCTTCACTCATCTAAAACTATCCTGTGCTAAGACCAGTCAGGTTTATTAAACCTTTGAAACTATCGCATTAATCAACAAAAACCTGACTGGTCTTTGTCGAGGATATGCATAGCCTGAAATCATAACATACAACCTATTTTCTCAGGAGCTGATTCCTGTTTTTTCAATGACAGACTAATGTTTTCTATTTGGATAATGCTCTGCTTAATCACTTGCTTTGCGTCCTTTGCCAAGAAAGACTTCGGAAGTTTTTAACCAGCTAATCAAGCTTTTAATCGCGAAATTGAAACTTCCGAAGTCTGTGGAGACATAACATGATCTAATCATGCAACAAATCTCCGCGATCAATTGCTAACGCGCGTCGGCGCAACAGAGCAAAGAGAACTGCGCCACTGATCACGTAAACAAGATTCAAACTAAACATCCCTGTCCCCACAGCGAAGGCGTAATACTCAAATTGAAACATGAGTCCGATCGTTATTGCCGAAACAATCGTGTTGATAATCGTCCTGTAAACAAAAATTGTGGCATACGAGCCGATTAGGGCGGCACGAGTTGAGTTGGTCCATAATGACAAGGTTAGCCCCACCAAACCTGCAAATCCGATTTCGAGCCACGGCCGCATAACGGTTGATGTGGTTGTGAGCACAGCGACACCAACCGTTTGCCAGCCGTCCGTTTGTTGAAAGTCGGTTCCAGAGCTAGTAAAAAAACTGGCGGCCGCCCCCAACGCACTTGTCCCCAGTCCCACAACAATCGCATAAATCACGCTGACCACGAGCAGGGCCCACCAAATTCTTAAGCGAGACAAACTGCCCAAAAATTTTGAGACGATGATTTCCATCGTCGGCATCGGGGTTAAGCGCAAAATGTCCCAACTCCCTCTGTCCATCTCTTCAACAACGGATGGAGCCGTTAATGCAGGAGCTAGAATAATTCCGATCCAAGTGAGCACCTGAATCACAATATTGGGCAGGCACAACAATAAAAACAAGATACCGCCAGCTTCACCAATCCCTAAAAACTGGGTGAGCTGATACGAGCCACAAAATACGCTCAAACCCAGCACCACGATCAGAATCAGCGGCAGGTAGCGCATCAGGGTCGCAAAGTAAGCGTTGGGCTCTCCCCATCTACCCTGTTCACGATAATAAATTGGGTTTGATCGAACTTTTCTTAAAAAGTTCCACATGGGTCGCAGTCTTGCCTCGTAGTTTGCCAAGAGACCAGTCAGGTTTTTAGAAACCTGACTGGTCTTGAATAGATTAGTTTATAACCCCTTGCGTTGCTTGCATAAAGACATCCTCCAAGTCCCCTACTTCCTCACTAAATGAAATAATTTGAATTTTGTTTTCGATCAGGCGCAACAAAAGCTGGCTGAGTTCCTCGTCGTCGCCGGTAAAATCGAACCGGACAATATCGGGGGTTAATTCAATCTCACGGCCGTCGGTGATTGAGTCAACCTTGTCATGCACCATTAGTAAATCTTTGAGCGGAACGGTGTCTCCGATCATACGGACCTGAATCAGGCGGGATACCTGAAGCTGTTGACGCATCTGCTCAATATCCCCATACGCAACCAATTTACCCGCTTCCATGATCCCAATATCAGTGCAGATATCTGCCACCTCGGACAAAATGTGGGATGAGAAGAAGATGGTTTTTCCCATGTTCTGCAATTCGCGCAACAGCTCGCGCATTTCGATCCGGGCACGCGGGTCTAAACCGCTGGCCGGTTCATCCAGAATCAAGACTTTGGGATCGTGAGCCAGCGTACGGGCCAAGCACAAACGCTGTTTCATACCTCGGCTCAGGCTCTCAACCATCTCGTCATGTTTGCTGCCCAAATCAACCAGATCGAGCAAATCCCCAATCATCCCTTTGCGTACAGCCTCTGGAATGTCATAACAGGCGGCAAAAAAGTCTAAATATTCCCACACCCGCATGTCGTCGTACACGCCAAAAAAGTCCGGCATATAGCCGATCAGGCGCCGTACCTCATTCGGGTCTTCAGAAACTGAATACCCCCCGATCCTTGCTTCCCCTTCGGTCGGTTTAAGCAAGGTGGTTAGGATGCGCATTGTGGTTGTTTTACCGGCTCCATTTGGGCCGATAAATCCAAACACTGCCCCTTCTTCAATATTTAATTCTAAATGATCTAGGGCGGTAAAGTCCCCATACTGCTTGGTTAACCCATTAATTTCAATTATTGCGGACATAAGGTTAATTCTCAATCGGTATCTCGATAAAGTAAAGGGATGACCCTTGGTTTTCGAACCGGCCTTCATCGATAGATATTTCAAGCTGTTGTGTGTCGTTCCACCCGATAAACACAATCTCACCAACGGGGGTGTAGACCCGCTGATTGTTGTAAGTCTGATACAGACTGCTTAACAAACTGTACCGCTGATAATTCTCAGCATCCCCGTACGTTTCGTAAAAACCACCCGGTTCATCCCCTTCGATCAGGGTGGAAAATCCATTTTCTAATGGGGATTCGACGTAGGTTTCTGTTGCAGAAGGATTGCCGTGCGATTGATAGATTTGTGGTTCTCCTGCCAGCAGATTTGCGACATCTTCTTGAGCCGCTGTAGGTAAAATCAGCTCACGTTCAAGCGTTTGCCCGGCCGCGATATTATCTAGCCGAACCTGTCGCGCCCCACCAACTAACAACAGAATATTGCGCAAATCAGAATCGCTAACATTGGTTACTTTAAAATCGATTTTATCCCCACCTGGTTGCAAAACAGCTTGAGCAATGATGGGTGAATTGGGCAAATAGGTTGAGCTCGAGAACGTTTGAACATCCCCCACATCGATAACGACATTTTCAAGATTAATCTGACCGTTAACCAGGGTCACTTCAGATTCATCGTCTAAACCGCCAAACGCAAATTGGGTCATGTGCCGCAAATTGGCATCTGAACCCAAAAACAGGTTGTATGCGGCCCGACGTGGAGAGAAGATGCCAATGGCGGTTTCTGATTTAAGCTCAGGCTGATCAACCCGGCCGCTAACAACAGACAGCTGATTGATCAATACTTGGTTCCCTCTAAACTGCAGGCCAATAATCAGAGCAATAGCACTGAACAACACGATTGTCAGCGGCAGAGAAATCCAAGCCAATTCCCGTTTTTGCATACGCCCCAATACCAAATAGTTTAACGGGCCAATAATCAGCACGTACAGCAACATAAAGCCCAGCACCAAAAATATCGAGGGAAGCTGAATCGATGGGATTGTTGAAACCGCTTCTACGGCCGAGCTTTCATCATCAAAGCCCCGTTCCCAAAACAGATCTCTGGGGACATAATTCGCCACTTCGGTCCACACGTTTACACTGCCGTCCCAATCGTCTAGCGGTGCAAATTGGGGATCAAGGGCCAAAAACCAGACATTACCGGCCCCCTCCGGCCGACGTGCCAAAATCGGCAGTGCATCATCACGCCAGATCAAATCCCCATTTTTGAGGGTTGAACGGGCCACCACATACGGACCCGCATCCCGAAATTCGATTCCTACAGATGATTCAAAGTTAGGTAATTGATCAATCGACTCGGTCCCAATCACTTCGATCGGCAAAATGTCTTGAAACGCGGCAGTGGTTTTTTGCCAGCTAGCCCCACCGGTCACCACAAGTTGCCCACCTTGGCCAACCCATCCGCTGATCATCTCTCGCTGTTCGGCCGAGAGTGCGTTTGTATCCACATCGGTAAATATTAGAGCATCAACCGCTTCAAAGGCGCTTAAATTCGATGGAATCTCGTCAAGGGACATGTAGGCAACTGCGGCATCGATCCGCCCCCCTAACACTTTTGACAGCACATCTAGCCCAGTTGGCTCTGGGGAAACAACGGCGTACAGCATCGTGTCGGCCGGTTCTACCTCGCTTAACGGTCCACTACTATGAGTCACTAGCACTTTGCCCGTATCATCTACGAAGGTCACAACGACCGAACGGCCGAACCCAGGAGAGTAGATCGGAATCGTGAACTGTTTGCGAGATTGATTGGGGAGTGACACATCGCTTTTCCACGTTGTGCCTGTGTCCCCCATCTGTACCCGAAGTTCACCTTCAACAGAAACCCCATTGTTTTCGATCACGATCCAAACAGGGAGCCAGCTACCACGCTTGATGATCCCATCAAAGCCGGGGCGAACGGTTAACGATATTCCGTTTGATTCTGTTTGGGCTTGGGCGACCGGAGCAGGCAGTGCCAGCGAAAGTGCGAGCAACAGGAGAATGAGACAGGCGAGATATGGTTTATGAAAGGTTGGTTTCATTTATAGGGTTTTCGGCTGATTTTCTTCAGCTTAACGAAATTCAATTGTGTAATTGACTAGGATGACATCAGGCCGATTGCGCTCGATCCAGCTAATGATATTTTCCATGACACTGTGGAGCACACGCGTATCATTGCCCACAGTTGCGACACCGATCAGCGCGCTTTGCCAAACATCATTTAAATCAACTTCTGCAATTGCGATATTGAACTCGTTTGATAAACGACTGATGATTGACTTAATTATTCGTCTCTTTTCTTTTAGCGACTGAACTCCTTCTAACCCCAATTTGATCTGGCAGGTTGCAACATGCATGAATTTAACGCGTAACGATTATTTAAATGTGTAAATTAGACCAAGCAATTTCCTTATATGGAAGCGACTTTAATCCTAATAAACGGATAAATTTTCTAAACTTATCCGTACCTAATTATTTTTAAAGGGTTTTAACGGTTAAATGGTATTTCACAGGATACCTGCTCGCAAGCACCTGTGTGTAAACTTTAACGTGAAATTATGAGTAGACAAAATTACGATGAGCAGTATGACGACAATCGCGGCCGACGCAGATCGGCGCTCCGGCCAATCGTTGTCACATTTTTTATTGTGCTATTTGCAGTTGCCGCCCTCTTTGGAATTGGCTTATACCAGCTTTATCAAACTACAAACGAAGTGGTGCAAAACAGTCCGCTTTTAAAACCTGTTCGCACATTACTCATCAAATCAACGCCAGAAATTTTGCCAGATCCGATGACCATTGTGCTACAGGTCAATCAGATCGCACGGTTAGAAACGGCCGAGCTTAAAGCAGAAAAAATCGTAACTTCACAGCGGGACACCGATGTGTTGTTTGGGTTGTTTGGTGAAAGCATCGTTTTTGTGGCGGTAGGGCAAGTCATCGCTGGGGTCGATTTTCAAAAGATGGAAGAAGGGGACATCCAAGTGGTTGACCCAGATACTGTCATGGTCCATTTACCCGATGCAGAAGTATTGGTGGCAACCCTAGACAATCAGGCCAGCTATGTT
Source organism: Chloroflexota bacterium (assembly GCA_020631655.1). Lineage (GTDB taxonomy): Bacteria > Chloroflexota > Anaerolineae > Promineifilales > Promineifilaceae > WTJY01. The sequence continues at coordinate 16,039 of JAHDGV010000036.1, forward strand.
GTTGACCGGGATGTTGGGCTATTTTCCGGTGCTGATCCTCAACTAGAAACACAGGTCCGGCAGATTGGTGAACAGGCTATCCTCGACTATGCGCTTGAAGAGGTACAGATTTTGCAAACGGCCGATGACAATGCAAAACAGTATCTTGAAGGCTTCTTAAACGAATTGGGATTCGAAGAGGTGATTTTCACAGACGAAAAACCTCCTATTCCGCCTCCGTATGAACAAGAGATTCCGAAAGGGCATATCTTGGTGACTGTAACACCAAGCCCCTAATAAAAAAGGGTGATGGGAAAATCCCATCACCCTTTTTTATTTTTAGAATGATTGTTTAGGCAGGCTTAAAATTTACGCTCGGCCGCGTGCAACGTGTTCATCATCAACATCGCAATCGTCATCGGGCCAACACCACCGGGGACAGGGGTGATGCCGCCAGCCACTGGCAAACAGTCTTCATAGTCCACATCACCAACCAAACGATAACCGCGTTTTCTTGAAGGATCATCTTTCCGGTTAATGCCTACATCGATGATGACCGCACCTTCTTTGATCTGACTCCCTTTTACCATCTCGGGAATCCCCACGGCCGCGACAATCACATCGGCCCGTTTTAGATGGGCATCCATATCTTTGGTGCGGCTATGGACGATGGTAACCGTCGCGTTGGCGTTGTTGAGCAAAAAGGCCATCGGTAGCCCCACAATGTTTGACCGGCCGACGACAACCGCCTCTGCACCGTTCAGATCAACACCCGCTTCGTCCAGCAAACGCATACACCCGTATGGGGTACACGGGATAAATAGTGGCTTCCGCCCTTTCATCGATAGGCGGCCGATATTTACCGGATGAAAACCGTCCACGTCTTTTTCAAGATCGATCGATGCCAAAATCGCTTCTTCGTCGATGTGGTTGGGCAACGGCAACTGCACCAAAATCCCATCTACTTCAGGATCATCGTTTAGCTCTTGAACAATAGCTTGCAGTTCTTCTTGGGTAATATCAGTCCCAATTTCACGGCCGATTGACCGAATACCAACTTCGGCACAGGCTTTATGTTTGGCACGTACATAGGTGGCTGATGCTGTATTATCACCAACCAAAACTGTCGCAAGGCCGGGGGCATAGCCATGCTTCGCTTGCATCTCGCTAACAGCCTCTTTTACTTCGCCACGTACTTTGGCCGATATTTCTTTACCATCAATAATTTTTGCACTCATGGAAATTCCTCAAATTTTTCTGACTCGATTCATTGACTGAATCTACCCTTTCAGTATCTCACATGTCTAAAACAAAAAAAGGTATTTTGATACAAAAACAAAATACCTTTTTGGTCTAAACCGTTATTTAAAACAGCAAAGCATACAATCTGCTGAACCGTCTAATTTTTTACAGCGATTAGTGAGGAAGGATTTCTGTCCCCAACCATTTGTCGAGCCAGATGGCGATACCAAGAGCTCCAAAAATAATGGTTAGCGGATAATATGCCAATCCGTCACCTTCAGTTCCAAAGTACAGTCCATACTCTTCTGCGTTTGTGTTCATTAACCACATACCTACATGTGTTACGACAAACCCAAAGATGATGGCAATTACGATGAGTAGTAAGATTCTAACTGTCCGATTCATATTTCTCTCCTGCTTGTAGAGGGTGTTCTCTTTTCGGTGACCTAATTATAGTCAATTCATACTCTTGGGTAAATGTATCCCTGCAATGGTTTGGTAAGCGTCACCCATCTTGTAGCAGGAGGAAAGAGCCATTAAGCGGTCACTTTTTCACCATAAATCGAGATAACTTTGCCCGGAATCCCTACAACTGTTCCTCCGGCCGGTACATCTTTTACAACAACGCTATTGGCTCCAACAAGCGCATCATCCCCAACCGTAATGTCTCCCAGCACCCGTGCTCCGGCTCCGATAAAAACCCGATCTCCGATTTTGGGAAAGATAAGTTCGTTGCGCATCCCAATAGTTACGGCCGAAATCACGGAGCAATTTTCCCCCATGTAATCGGGAGAAAGAACAACCCCAACCGGATGGGCGATGTATAACCCACCGCCTATCGGTGTATCCAAACGTAACTCAGCGCCAAACCTGCGCAGATTCCGCCGGTAAATCATGCCCGGGACAGAAGGGATTCTTTTCGCTTTTAGCCAGCGGGCCAAACGAAACCAAAACATGAGCCGCAATGAGGGGTGGCCGTAGAGTAAGTGTAGTGTTCTCAAAAATGTTACTTCTGAAGGGTCTGCAAATCCTGAAGGAATAACCCAGCGCTGAACATCTTTACGGAATGGTTCTATCATAAGGTCTGGTTTTAATTGCGTTGCGTTTTGTAGAAATAGCGTTTGCACGCAACATTTAAGTGATTCTGATTAGCTCGCCCCAAGCTTTTGTTTTTTCAACCGATTTTAGACTAGCCCCACTGACTTACGATGCACATTGCACATCCCAACTGACTTTTGGCCAATTGTTGGCCCATTATGCAACCGGATTTTGAAAAGGATTGTCGATATCGTTCAAAATATCAGCGACCTGTCGGGTCAACTCATCGGGTGATACAGGCTTAGTGAGATACCGCGTTGCTCCAACCGCCATCCCCTGTGCAATGCTGTCTGAATCGGTCTTGGCGCTCAGCATAATCACGGGTATCCGAGAGGTAGAGCCGCTATCACGAATAGACGTGCAGACATCAAATCCATTTAGTCCCGGCATCATCACATCTAACACAACAAGGTCTGGCAAAATGGTTCTTAGTTTTTCTAATGCATCGTAGCCGTCTACCGCTTCGATTACTTCATACCCCGACCGAACAAGCATAAGCCGCAACAGGGTGCGTGCCATCGGTTCGTCGTCTACGATTAAGATTGATTTAGCCAAGTCGATTTTCCTATAAATTTAGTTGATGTTTGGGCGAAACTGCTCTGGTTAATTATAAACCAGATTTTCTAAAACCTGATATGCAAGTCATCTATTTCAACAACTCGTCAATCATATCATTTGATCAGGCACACAGTTTTAAATAGGGACGATAGTACCATCTGCACCTATCATAAACATTTACGTTACATCCGCAATCTGAATTCAAAGATTGCCATAGCTCCTAGGTCATGTTAACGGTGTTGTTTATCGGTTTATCTGGCAAGGGGCGGTGTGTAGGCACCAATCTGCATAGATTACTTGGCCCATGTTTGCATATGCTCTTCAGTTGGCTGAAAGCGTAAAACGATTACCCGATCGCTTTCTCAGTCTCAGCCAAAACTTTTTTCACGGCCGAAAGTAGTTCTTGCGGGCCGAACGGCTTGGTCACGTAGTCGTTCACCTTTGCGATGTGAAGGCCTAAGACTTTATCAATGCTCTGTGCTTTGGCAGTCAGAATAATGACCGGCGTTTCGCTAATCCCCTCTTCAACCCGAATCGTTTGGAAAACTTGCCAGCCATCCATTTCAGGCATCATCAAATCGAGTAGAACTAGATCAGGTTTAAGATCCCGAACTAAATCTAGACCCTCATGGCCACCCAAGGCACCGTGTACTTCGTAGTCGTGGCGAGTCAGAATTAACCGAACAAGGTCGATCATATCAGGCTCATCTTCAATACATACAATAACTTTTCTTTTATCGCTCATTTAATTCTTTTTGTGTTTTATGCGGTAAAGATTTTGGTCACATCTTTAAGCATGATTGCGGTTACATCGTTTAGGGTCAAAGATATAAATGACCGGAATCAAATAGCTATCCAAGACTGTACGTCAGCCTAACACATCCACGGAAGTGATGTCTATAAACAACAACGGTACCTTTCTCCTGTGAGGGGGTCCATGTTAACGTTATTTTTGAGATTAGGGGGATTTTGACCGAAATTCGGCCGAAATTTTTTCGTAGCGCGCTTTGTTGACACCCATGTCCGAATATCCCATTCTAGCGGCCGACCGACTATTGATGACGCCGTTCTCCTCATCGACCAAAAATTCAACATCATCAATAAAATTCCACAGCGAACTGCGCAATTCTACATGCAGGTATGTTTTGTTTTTTGTGATGACTCGGCTTTTTGGCATCGCAACCATAATTTCAGCTAAGCCAGATATAGCGTCTGTAGAACTTTGGGTGAGTGCAAGCGGTTCAATTTTATGCAGATCATCGGTAGCGAGTGTTGACACGCAGTTGGGTGAATCGGGGCAAGGGGCCAAGACCCCAACGCCAACCCCGGCCGGGGTAGCCACATTAGAGTTATAAATCCGGCCGCCAATAATAAGCAGAATAGCCAAGACCAGGATGATTATTAAAATGATGACAATCGGACGCATTTAACTTGATTTTCCTTGAGATGAAGGCTCATTTTTTGTGCAGGATAGTGTGTTCTTATCAGAATTGCACCAGAGCTATAAAGATTGGTGCGAATAAATTATTTGATCGCTTAAACCGTTGTCATCTCTTCACCACGGAGCTGGAGCGAGATATTGGGATGAACCGCGTGCAATCGCTTTAAATCAATCGCCTTGAGCACCCACACTTCACCATCGCTGTGTGCTTTGGCTTTAAATCGATGCAGTTCGCTAAACAAAGTCGCCCGGCCGCCAAAAAAGCTTCCCGGCTTTTTGAGTACGTAGCTCAACTCATCATTTTGGTTGTACAGCCCAATCTCACCAGAAACCAAGATAAAGCTCTCATATCCGGCCGATTGACTTTGGTACAAAACATCATTTTCAGCCACAGGATAAACGCGTAGGTCAAGGGCCAAGTCTAAAATATCGGCCCAAAGCATTTCTTGAAACGGAGAATGTTGCAACAGCCATTCCGCCTTCCTAAATCCTTCTTGTAAATTTAAATGGTCAGCAATGTGTTTAAACAATCCCCCATCAATCTGAAGCAATTCAACCCGTGTTTGCGCAAACATGTTGTTCATCCGTTGCACCGGCACACTATTTGAATCAGCCGCCTGCTCCTCATGTTTTAGCGCGCTCCGCTCACCAATCACGCTTCCCCGCCCCGCAACCAAGCGCAGCTCCTCAGTCCCCTCAGACCAGACTTCGATCAAACCTTTGTGGACCAAATAAACCAGTCCGTTGTACGGCTCTCCGTGCTGGACAATTTGCTCACCAGCCTCATACAAAACAACGTTAATCGTTTGCCTCAATTGCAGATTGATCTCTGGGGATAGCCGAGCCAGCAAAGACGAAGTGAGAATCGTTTCCATAATTGGATCTTCGGGCAACGAGCTAATCGCTTCACCTAATCCAACAACGCGGCCGCTTAAAGCAAAATCGATGCGGTTGCCCAAGGCATCAACCAAATCGGTCAGCCCATCTGGCTTAGTGTGTGCCAGAATCACCTGCCTCCCCCCTTCGAGCATCTGCTCCAGCAGTTCGCGGGTCACCGTAGTGTGTACGGTTCCGCCACCGGCATCTTGAATGATGATATCCGCCCCGTCCGCAAAGCTGACCAATTCCTTTCGCCTTTCGTCTTTGATGACCCCTTCTTCAACCAGTTCGTCAAACCACGCTTCGTCATAACGCATGTCCCCAGAAAAGTAGAGATCGTTAAACCGAATAGCCAGCGTAGGGATTGAATGCACAGCATAAATGGCGCTAAAGTGCCGTTTTCCCATGATCAAAGGCTTGCCCGGGTTCAGTGGGATAAATTTAAATAGGGAGGCCACCTCATCGGTCGGCAGGTTAAACATGGCGGTTAAAACGCGCAGCAGGCTTTTGTAAATCACATCAGATGTGATGAGCTGAATTTGATTCTCTCCCATCAAAATCAGCTCGGGCAAGCCGCCAATGTGGTCTTCATGCAGGTGCGAAATCACCACTTCGGAAATATGCCGAGTTGAGAGGCCAAGATGGGCCAAGCGCTGGCGAATAAACGCGGCCGTATCAAATAACGTCACGTAGGTTCGATCTAGCGTGTGAAACCAAGCTAAAAAGCAGGTTGTAATCCCGTCTGGATCAAACCCATCGCTACCCCCAATAAACTGCAACGTTAGCTCTTGCCGCTGGATCGGGTGGGCCGGTGGCCACGAAAGTGGTTTAGCTTGCTCCGTAATTCGGGTAGAAACGCGGGCGTGCTCAACCTCATCTTCATAAAAGACATATTCCTGAGTAATCGGATCAACTCGAATGGCTGTATGCTCGCCGATGTATCCTGATTCTGTTTCATCAAGCGAGACAATTTCGCACAGGTCTGGCCAGTAAGCCGCTCTGTTGATCGGCGGGAAAAGACTCACGATGTCTATTTCATCTGCTAGCCATTTCATACCGCCTTGGCGCAAGCGGGTATCTGGCCCCTCAAACGTCTCTTCCAAAATAATGCGTATCCGCTTCTTTTGTGATTTGGTGTGAACCACAATCAGACATTTATTTTGCTTGCCAAAATATTGAGCATAGAGCACAAATTCGATGCTGGCATAGTTAACGCCTGAACGAACAAATCCGGTGGATGCCAGCTCCTCCCCGGCCGCCATATCCTGCGGTAACAGGATAATTCTCGGGATTTCAAGCTCCTCTGAAAGAATAGACTTCAAGACCTCTGGGGGAGAATGGGTCAATATATCGCCCATCGATGTTGAAACGAGGGAAACATTATTCGGCAGGGCAATAACGTTCGCTTGGTCTTTTTTTTCCTTCTTCATGATTTGAAGTCTCAGTCTGATCGTAACCTGAAACCGCTCAATTCACACAAAGGCGATCTAAAAGCAATGTATCTAACTTTCTCTTTTCGATCACGATTCGCCATCCGAAAAGATTATTGATTTAGATATTCCTTGATCCTAGATGACCTAAGGCCAAATTCTCAGCATTTTTATTGTCAGATACCGGTAATTTACCAACGAATTGGGTCCTGCCTCGTCGATTTTAAAATTACGGTTGAATATGATTATGCCTGAGGTTTCCCTTTAAAAATTTTGGTATAGCTTCTTATGGTTTGTGTCGATGCTGGGGTCAATTCCGCATGACGCCTTTATTTTACCCTTATTTTCTGATTTTGCTTACCTTTCGTGATTATAGGGGCCGCTCCTCGAGCAAATTTTGGCCGCTATTGTAAGAAACCAACCGCTTGATCAAGCAAACCGTTCATGCAAATCGAAGCGGTTTTACCCAGATTTTTTTGCAGATCAATCACACGTAATCGGCCGGCCGTCTCGTGTTCCCCATCTTCTGGTAAAAGCTCTGCAAGCGAACCGGGCAAATCTGTAAATGTTTGCCAGCTAAAATAGCTGTTAATAGCTTCTTCGGCCGCCAAATGGATCGGGAGCGAAAAGATGTCCGCTTCTACTAGATCTTGGAAAAAGTGCGTACCGTACGACAGCTCGGGAGCGGCTCCCTGCTCATCGCTCAAACTCATCTCGATCAGTGCCAATGTGTTATGAATGTCGGCGTACCCCACTTTGACACCCAGCTCGATATTTGAACTTCCCCATCGGCCAGGGCCAAACAGCACAAATCGTTCGTTTTCCAGCTTGTGGTTGATGCGGGTAATCACCCGCCCCAGTTCAAGCCTTAAATTAGGATCGCTGATTTTTGCGTATGATTCTGGATCAACATAGACCAAGTAACGAATTCCATCAATCCGGCCATCAGGCACCAATCCTTTGGTACGGAAAAGCAGATCAGCTTTGGGAATATCTTGCGGAATGTCGGCCGGTTGTGACACCTTCTTCTCCGACAGCGGCCGACACTGGAGCAGGTTCAGATTAAAGTCAGTTTTTCCATTTTTACGGGTCACCTGAATCGAAAACTCTGTATCAACGGGCAGTCCATAAGTTGATTCAATTGATTGCAAAGCCGTTTTCATCAATTGTGGAAAACTACTTTCGGTCAGCAACTTTTTAAACGTAATCACCAAGTCATCATCTGGCTTTACAGATGCCCGCGACAAAATCGGTTGCAAATAATCTCCCTTGTCGATTTCGGCCAACAAACCAACGTGTGGGTATTTTCGCGTTAGTACCTCATCCATTGGCAAGGTTTTGAACTCGTTATCAACTAAATCGACCAGATCAACAAATTTTTGAGAGTAGGCCTTGATCCGTTTGGTATCAGCTTCCGGCCGCAGTTGTGGGTGGCTGAGCCCCACCAGCCGAGCGTAGTCATGCCCAATCCGATCAACCGCGCGGGTCCCCATCCCCCAAACCAATCGCAAAAAGCCATCTTCCCGTTTGATCTTTTCGTTCCAGCGCCAGGCATTTTGGCTAAAGCCTACACCGGCCAGTGTTGGATACCAGTATCGGCCGTTTGATTCTCCCATTACCTCTTGAATCAAAATACCCATCCGCTCGTCATAGTCGATCAGCCCATGTTTTTGCCGATACAAAATCGCTTCGGGGTTGAGCGTGCTCGCATAGATTTTCCGAATGCCATATTTTAAATCTTGTAGATTTTCTTTGGGCGTCCCCTGATTGGGGCAAAAGATACTTTCGTATTTGCCCGCAAACGAAAACCCGAAATTATCTTCCAGCAAGCTCGATGAACGCACGATAATCGGCCGATTCCCCATGTGTTCCAAAATCGCTTGTAGCTGATTTTCAACGTAATCTGGAAAACGACCCAGCATATGGTCGCGAACCGCATTAGGGTAATCGGCCCGAATTTCTTCCAGCGGCCGATACTTCTGATTCATGATATAGCTCATGTTATTGAGCGTGCGGAAATCATAAATCACCTCGCTACCAATGTAGTAAGATTCAGGAATAAAGACTTTATCTGCCAGTTCAGGGATATTTTTTAGAATTCGCCAAGCCAGAATCATTCCGGCCGCTTTCCCACCAATCTTCCCTTCTCCGATGCGCCGTTCGTACAGCATGCGCAAATCTTTAATAGAAAGCACCTTTTTGGCAACCCCGATAAATTGCAGGTGATCGCTGATCATCCCCTTGATCAAAACCACCCGTATCTCTTCTAAATGATGGCGTACCCGCTCACGATCTGCTTCGGGGATAGACTCGTAAATTTCCCCCTGCCGAAATAGCATCTCCCAAGGGGCTAGTTCAGGATTAAACGCGAGATTTACCTGATCGGCGGCCGGGTTATTGTTCTCGATTACCTCTTGAACAATTTCATCAAAGCGTTGCGTCGGGAAATTGTTGCCAAAATAAAAGTCCGTTTGATACTCACGTATCCGGTTGGTGCGTAACTTCCAAACATTGGCCGACTCCCGATTAAATGGATCATACACTCCCTCCCGCCGTTGAGACGCAATCGCTTTATCTTTAATTTCCGCTTCAAATTGTTGCTCACCAATAATCCCCTTGCGATAGATCTCATCCCGCATCCGGTCCCGAATCCGATCGGCTAAAATCGGATACTGAGCCAGCTTTACATATATGTCAATGGTAGAGGTCTTACTACGTATCGTGGAGTCCATAGGTTGAAGGATAATTTTAAGCCAAGCAACCTGTCAAATAAACAGGCCGATTTTGCAACTAATTAGCTAGTTAAGCGGTATTGGTCCATGGTAAGTATTAAGGAACAATTACCTATATGAACCTCTGGTAAATATCGGTATGAAGATTGTATATAATCAATTCATCCTACTTTTCAAACACAACAATTCTGTGTAGAATTGAACCACTGTTAAATTTAAACTCTTGCATGGTTAATTAAAGCCATACGGTAAGGAGATACCCAAATGACTCATATTGTTACACGTCTCTGTTTACGTGACACTGCTTGTGTAGAAGTCTGCCCAGTAGAATGTATGGTTCTCGGAAAACCTGAGAACGAATGGCCATGGCTCTACATCGATCCAGATACTTGCATCGACTGCGGCGCATGTGTACCAGAATGCCCTTACGAAGCTATCTTCCCAGAAGAAGAAGTACCATTTGACTTCGAAGTTCAAGATATCCACGATGGTGGAACTTGGATCGCTATGAAGAAAGAAGATCAAGCTGGTGAAGAACTTAAAGACGCTCAAGTAGGCGAACACACCGTTAACGTACTAAACGCTGTCAAAATCGCACCAGGCGAAGTTCTTGACCTAACCGAAGACATCGAGCCCAACTACGATTTCTTCTCAGAAGGTCCTGGCTACGACGCAATGGACTAGGTTTTAGTCTAGTGCTAAATCAATTGAAAAAACCGTTGCCCCGTGCAGCGGTTTTTTTTTACAGCCACAATTAGCACTCTGTTAGCGATAGTGCTAATTGCATTAGAATCTTACAACTTTCCAACTGAAAACGCCTATAGTAAACAGTATCGTAGATTGCAGACCTAGTGCTACGTCAAAGCTAAACTAATGAAAGTTAGCATCAGAACGACGTAGCTTTAAGTGTTTTGGCCCATCGAAGTTTAATTCAAACGATGATTGACAAAACACAGGATGCTCAATCACATTATTCTATTGATCAATACAAGCAAAGTGGGATTGGATAATCCAGATTTAAAACGAATAACAGATTAAACAACATGAGATTCGACAAATTTACAGAAAGAGCACAAGATGCGGCGGCTCGAGCGTACCAAATCGTTCAGCGCTACAGCCACAGCCAAGTAGACACAGAGCATTTGTTCATGGCTCTGCTTGAGCAAAACGATGGCGCAGTAGCCCACATCTTGAATTACCTAAAAGTTGACGCCGCCGCCATGACAGAACGCGTTGACGAAACCCTTAAAAAAGCCCCCAAAGTCAATGTTTATGGCGGTGGGGTTGGGCAAATTTTCTATACCCCGCGCATTCGCACGGTGTTGGAATTAGCCCAGAGCGAAGCCAACAAACTCAAAGATGAGTTTATTTCAACCGAGCACATTTTCTTAGCCATTTTAAGTGAGCGTAACACCCCGGCCGCCCGCATTTTGCAGGAGTTCGGCATTAACGTAACCTCTGTTAATGAAGCGATTCAGGACATTCGCGGTGGCAAACGTGTTACCGACCGGAATTCTGAAAGCCGCTACAAAACGCTTGAAAAATACGGCCGGGATTTGACCCTGTTGGCCAAAGAAGGACGACTTGACCCGGTTATCGGCCGCAACGACGAAATTTTGCGGGTAATTACCGTTTTAAGCCGCCGGACCAAAAACAACCCGGTTTTGATCGGTGAAGCCGGTGTCGGTAAAACCGCCATCGTTGAAGGGTTGGCTCAAAAAATCGTTGATAATGATGTACCCGAAAATCTTCTCAACCGCACCGTTATGTCACTCGACCTCGGCTCTATGATCGCCGGCAGTCGGTTCCGCGGTGAGTTTGAAGAGCGCTTAAAAGCGGCCATCGAAGAAGTACAAAACTCAAACGGCGAAATCATCCTCTTCATTGATGAGTTGCACACCGTTGTGGGTGCTGGCGCGGCCC
>JAHDGV010000426.1 GCA_020631655.1 Chloroflexota bacterium
AAATTGAGAAGCTGGCTGGGCCGGGCAAAAAACGCATCCTTGAATTAGGGTCAGGCGGGGGCGAAAATGCCCTCGCGATGGCGAAGCTGGGACACGATGTGGTGGCTGTTGAGTTGGTTGGATCAGCGGTTGAAAACGGCCGACGCTTGGCCAAAGAGCTGGAGATCATCAATATTGAATTTATCCACGGGAGTTTTTACGAGGTCGATTTTTCTGAGCCGTTTGATCTGGTGTGCTACTGGGACGGCTTTGGCGTGGGAACCGATGATGAGCAACACAAGCTACTCAAACGGATACACGACTGGCTCAAACCAGATGGATGTAGCTTGATCGATATTTACACGCCGTGGTATGCCTCGTACACGGCCGGGATTGAATTTCCAGTCAGCGAAGTAGCAACTCGACGCTATGATTTTGATGCGGATCAGTGCCGCTGGTTGGATAGCTGGTGGCCGACGGGTAACAAAGAGCAAGCTGTTACCCAGTCACTGCGTTGCTACAGCCCGGCCGATTTGCGCCAGTTGCTGAAGGGCACCGACCTCATCCTAGAGAATTATGATGTGGGTGGAGCGATGGATTGGGAGAAGGGAGAATATCAAGAAAAAGCACCGCTTAAAAAGGCGATGTACTACACCGCGAAGCTCGTTCGCATTTTGTAATTCTAGAACCTAAAGTTTGATTTTTATGGGGCTGCCTTTGTGGCAACTTTGACTCCCTATTTCCGGAGTCTCGCTCCATTTTTTAGTAGCCTCTCCTTACTATTCTTGGGCAACCTAACATGAATAACATAAGGAGATTCCAGATGAATATAAATTTAATAGCTAAATTTCTATTGGTTATGACTATTTTGGTCTGGAGGGGAAGAAGTGTTAGTGCTAATTTGGGTGCTTCATACAATCAGTTGGCTGCCGTGAGCGGTAAAATAGTCAATGAGCGAGGGGAGGTGATAGTTGATTTGCCTTCACGGGTTCATATTGCGGGGTACAGCAATCTGAACACTTCAGAATCACGAAAAGTAGATCGGGAGATTGATCTTGATGCAGGGAGATTTGAAACAGAACTTGAACCGGGTATTTATAAATTTTGGGTGAGATACACGGCCGAAGAGGATTATTTTTTTACTAGGCATTCGAATTTAGAAGTAAAAGCTAACTCAGAAGTTGAAATTGTATTTAACCAACTACAGGCAAATTCGAGCTTAAATATCCGACTAGTTGATGTACGAACGGGTGAACCTATTATTCACCCGGAAACTCAGATTCTTGCGACATCCCCAGAAGTAAGTGGAATGTTTTATGCTGACTTTATAGACAATCGGTTTTTACTCAATTTACCGGCTGCTCAATGGGAAATAGATACATACATAATCAGTTATCCGTTTGATTACGAGATAGTTAATTACCCCAATGGGGCATTTGAAGTAGATTTAATTGCTGGGAATTCTGAAGATGCAGAAGTTTTTTTTGCCCGTAGAGATAGCCGTGTTACAGGTAAAGTGATGGACTCTGATGGAGAACCGGTAAAGGTCGCATTGTCTCTTAAGGGTGTTGGCGTTATTGAAGGGGTAAGACTTCACAAATTCTCGAATGATGAGGGAACCTTTGACTTCGAATTGCCGGCCGGAACGTATTCAGTTGAGATTGATGAATTCATTAAACCTGAGGAATTCTATTTTCCAGCACCGATACTTCTGACAGTTTCACCTGATGCTCAACCTCCATATCAGGAAATTAGAGTAGAACCATGGGCAACCAGCCTTACAGGTTCATTTAAAGTAAATGGGTTGACGCAAGATGAACTTGTTTTTATGTATTGGGACATAGGCACGAACAATGGGGCTAAAGATATTTATCTTACTTCGGATGGGAGTGATGCTGTTGGTACATTTGATGTACAAATTCCCACCGGAGCGCGTTGGATTTACTTTGAGCATGATTCGATTCACTTCGAGACGCCCGGTGGTATCATCGATATAGAAGGTAAAACTGAATTTCATTTTGAAAGTAACATAGGAATACGGGGGGAGGATTTTTTCCCACTTTATCAAGCTGCCAGGATGTCCCCCGACTTGCCATTAACATTGAAATTTGAAAACGGTGCAAAAGCGATGCTTGAAGCTGATACGATCTTATACAGTAGTCATTTTAAATCCGTCTCATTTATAGGCGGCTCGTTCTCTCCTCTTAACCGCAGTATGGCTCCGCTCGGGTATACTTATTCTCTTTCCAGATCATTTCTCCCCATAATGAACGACACAGGAACCTCCGAAACCTTTAGCCGACCGGTTCAGATTGTATTGCCATATGATCTTGAGTTGCTTAAAAGCGGTGATCCGGCCGAAATTCGGGTGTACAAATCATACTTAGATGAATTCGTCCTCCCAGATTCAATCGATACGGAAAATCAAACAGTTAGCTTTACTGTAGACAGATTTAGTTCATTTGGATTGATGATGCAGGGGGATGAGACAAATCAGCCAAAACAAATTGAATTTGAATTGTTTTTGCCTATATTTCGGTGATTGAGGCATTGATTTCTTTATGAGCGAACTCGGAAAAGTTTCAATTGCTGCCGGAGGCATTGTTCAAAACAACGGCGAAGTGCTATTGGTCAAAATCACATACGGCCCTAACAAAGGGATGTGGATGCTACCCGGTGGCTACTTGGATGCAGGAGAATCATTGGCTGAAGCGGCCGTGCGCGAGGTAAAAGAAGAAACGGGACTCGATACACAGCCTCTTCGCATCGTTGGGTTGCGCGACGGGGTACGCCAGAAAGAAAGCGGTCTGGAAAGCAATCTTTACGCTGTTTTTGAGATGGAACTGGTTGGTGGGACGATTTCGGCCGATGATGCTGAAGTTTCTGAAGTTGCATTTCACAAAATCGATAAAATTTTGGCATCTGATAAAGTTGTAGAACTCAGTAAAACGATGATCAGGCGGGCACAAAATCTGAAAGCAGGGCTAAGCCGGTCGCAAGACACCGTTTTGGTTAACGATAAATATCGAGCCTATGCAGTTTATGTTTAAACCAAGAGGCGAATAAGCAGATGAAGGTTTCAGAAAGTTGTTACATGGTAAGTGGATTGGGATTTATCCCCCCATGGGTTGTGAATGCGGGCATCATTGCCGGCCGCGAGAAAACTCTCATTATCGACACCGGGGCTAACACACTTGGCGCCCAAACGATTTTTGGTTATGCCACGGCCTTCAAACCGGACAATCAGCTCATCGTCTTTAACTGTGAACCCCACTTTGATCACATCGGTGGCAATGGCTTTTTTAAATCTAAAGGGATTGAGCTTTACGGTCACCCAGGCATCCAGCGGGTTGAGGATGAGTTTTACTGGGAAAAATATGAATTCAATATGGCGATTACCGATCCCCACCGGAAAGAGGCGAAAGAGGAGCTCGCCTTCTTTTTAGAGACCGGTGTGGTAAACCCAGATCAACCGGCCGTAGCTGGCGATAGCTTTGATCTGGGTGGGGTTGAGGTAGAGATTGTGGCTTTGCCCGGACACACGCCAATTAACCAGGGTGTCTACCATCCGGCCGAAAAGGTGCTATTTTGCGCCGACTGCATCGTGACCGATTATCTGCCAAATCTTGAGGTGGGTGATCCTGAGCTGTGGCAAACGTGGTTGCAGTCGCTCGATAAAATCGAGGCGTTGGCTCCGGCCGTTGTGGTGCCGGGCCACGGCCGGGCGATGTTTGGGGATGAGATCAATGTTGAGATTAACCGAGTTCGCGAGGTTTTAAACAAAGCAATTGAAACAGGGAAAGCGCCTACAGGGATTAATAATTAATGGCGTGATGCGTATAACTTTTTACGTACCACGCATCACGCATCACGAAAATGAAACAAAGAAAATTAGGCAAAAACGGTTTTGAAATAAGTGAAATGGGGCTCGGCTGTTGGCAGTTGGGCAGTGATTGGGGGACAGGGCTCAATCAGGATGAGGCGTTTGGCATTTTGCAGGCGGCCGTGGATAGCGGTGTGACGGTGTTTGACACGGCCGACGTGTATGGCGCAGGCAAAAGCGAGCGAGCCATCGGTGCGTTTCTGAAACAATCTGGTGCAAATGTGCGGGTTTTAACCAAGTACGGCCGGATGGATGTTTATCCTGACAACTACACGGCCGATACGATGCGGGCGGCCGTAGAAGGGTCACTCGAGCGTTTAGGTGTGGATTCGCTCGATTTACTCCAGCTCCACTGCATTCCCACGCAGGTGATGCGGGATGGGACCGTGTTCAACTGGATGCGGGATTTACAGGCAGAAGGGTTGATTAAACAGTTTGGTGCCAGCGTGGAAACGGTTGAAGAAGGACTCATCTGCATCGAGCAGGAAGGGATCGCTTCGTTGCAGGTCATCTTTAATATTTTTAGGCAAAAACTGGTCGAGGAACTACTGCCACAGGCACAAGAAAAAGGTGTAGGGCTGGTTGTCCGATTACCGTTGGCGAGTGGTTTGCTGGCTGGCAAGATGACGGCCGACACAACGTTTGCTGAGTCGGATCACCGGAACTACAACAAAGATGGAGATGCGTTCAACGTTGGTGAGACGTTTGCCGGACTGC
>JAHDGV010000037.1:0-3644 GCA_020631655.1 Chloroflexota bacterium
TTTGGCCCAATGAACTGACGCCTTGCCAGGAATAACAGGCCAATGACTGGGAGTTTCGTGCAGAACTCCCAGTCACCGACCGATTTTTCCCGATCACAAGCTGTCCCCATCGGTCATGTGACAGGGAGATTAGCTATAGTCATCTAATCCCGAACTCAGGTTAATACGTTCCACGCAATATGCTACTACCCTGCGCAGTTGTTCCAGTTGTCCACAAAGTCGATAAATTGCTCAGGGGAGCCGCTACCTTTTTGCATCACAATTAAACCGCCTGTACGGAAAATCACCCCGTAGCTCTCTTTGTCTAGCTGAGTCACATAATCACGGAACTGATCACAGACGATGTACTGCTGATCATACAGATTGAGAAACACTAAATCGGGGTCGATTGGAGCCACACGCTGGGTTGGGATCCCGATGATGTACAGTTCTTCCCGCTGGGCAAGATGGGGGGCATAGTCGTTGGTTGTCACCAGCGAGAGCGACCCATCGGCCGGAACCGCCTGTAGTGCTTGCTTAACCACCTCTGCATTCCCAATCGGTTCAAACGCTGATGGCAAAATCGGTACTTCTTGGAACGGTTGCCATAGCCACAGACTAATAACAGATCCCAACACCAAAGCGCCGATAGCACCAGAATGGATCGACGGTGCTTGTTGGGAGGCAAACCAACTTTGCAGGCGGGCCAACCCCATGACGGCCGCAATAAACACAAACGGCAGAATCGGAACGGCGTAGTGGCAATAAATGGTTGATTGGCAGAAATGCTCGGCCAGCAGATTCATCCCCAAAATCGGTGTGGCCAGCAACAGCTCGCGCCAGCCGACAAACGGCAAAAATGCCAGCGGCAGAGTGAGTTGCACAGCATAAATCAGATTGGCTCGGGTGAAAACATGTGCAAACCATAATGCTGGGTTAAACAGCAGATTTCGCAACATCTCAAACGGATCTTCACCCATCCACGCATAGCGGGAAATGGCGTCTGCACTTTCACCGCGCACGGCCGGGATCAGCCAAAAGATCGTTAGGAATGTGAATAACAATCCCGCAACAAGCCAAGCGGTGCCCCACTTGTATTTTTTAAAACGGATGATGGCATACACTCCAAACGCGGCCGCTAAAAAGCCCATGTTTTCTTTAGTGAGCAATGGAATGATCAAAAACCATGATGCGGCGGTCCAGCGGCCGGTTTCGAGCATGTAAAAGGCGGCAATAAAAGCTGGAATCGCAAAAACTTCGATATGGAAATCAAAGCGGGCGATGTAGCCTAGAGCGGGATAAGCTAAATAAACAGCCGCAAACGTGAGCGCCAGCCAACGGTTTTGCAATTTGTGTTGTGCCAGCAAATACAGCGGGATGGCGGCTGATGCCAGGGCAAGGGCCTGCATCACCAGCAATGTTTTGGGTGTTTGAAACAGGGCGTAAAACGGAACCAAGGCTCCTAACAGCGGCCGGAAATGGTCCGCAAACGAATTATCCACTTCGACAGAACTGGCAAAAAAGCGGCCGTTCATCGTGTTCCACACAATTTGTTCATTGATGGCGAGATCAAAGCCGGTAGAGTTGAATAAATCGTGGCGGGTAAAGCCCAGCCAGCTCATGACCGCCACAAAAAGCACCATCATTAAAACCAGTGCGATTAGGATGATTTTTGGGGTTGTGGCGGGTGGCTGAGAAACTGTCTGCATAGATCGATCTGTTATTCGGCGTCGTTTTCAGAATCTTCGGGGGGAATAGATTCTGCAATCCGGTTGTAGTGGGATTTTAGCAGGTCGAGTTGCTGGGGGGAAACGGCCGCATCTCCGTAATACACTTCCATGTAGCTGAGGGTTAGCGCGGTTAATGGTTCTTCGTAACCAGGAAAAGCTTTGAACAGATCTGGCAAATATTGATCGGGTGTTTGACTAACCGCCCGATTAAACCCCTGTCTGCTGGCTAACCGGCAAATATTGGCGTAAATGTTTTCAACCGTGTCTGGCTCTAGCAGGGATTTCGGCCGCAGACCGCGTATCGCATCGATCCAAGATCGCAGTTGTGAAAAAGCGTTGGACAACAGCCCAGAATCGGCCGAGCGATCCTCCTCAATCTCTTGCTGGAACTCGTTTCGGTAACGTTTGAGAATGGTTCGATTAAAGACGACCCACAAAATGAGTAGCCCGATTAAAACGAAGATGCCAATTAACAAAAAACGTAGCTCCGGAGAATTGGCAAAAACCTCTCCAAAATCTTGTAGCTCCTGCTCACCCGTTTCCGCCTCTCCACCCTGAAAAACGCTGGAGAAGTCGATACGCTGGCTAAGTGCCTCGATCATGTTTGCCAGAATGTTAAATAGAAATTCAACAATTGGCTCCAGCACAAACCATATCCAGCCTGCAATGATGCCGATTAGCCACCAGACCGGCCGTAAAACGGTTGTGATGGCGCGCAAATGGTTGGGGGTGATGATGCTGGACAGCCATGATGCGACCACTGTAAAGATCAGTGTGGCGCCGCCCAACTGGAGCACGGTGAAAAGCGAAAACCGGCGGCCGGGGCTGTGATACCCGCGTGATACTTTGTTGTCGATCAGGCTAAGCGTGAGCGCGGCTAGGCCACATAGCAAAAAGGGGAACAACAGGCCGGAGTAATCATTTTCCCCCAGACCTTGTAGCCAGCCGACGCTGAGGGCTACGCTAAGCAACCCAACGGCAAACAAACGGCCGACTTCAAAAGAGCCCATCACATTGCTAGACACCCAGACCACAAAAATCCAACAGGATATATAAAAGAAGAGAAGGACATTATCTGGCCGCCATCCCTGTGTAAAATTGAAGATGGCATTTAAAATGCCGCGTGTGGGTGCAAACATCGGGGCGCTAAAGTAAGGGTAGAGCAAGATCCTGTTAAGGAGGGGGAGCATGATGATGAACAGCACCAGCATCACGGTGCGCCACACAAACTGCTCTTCTCCGTCATCCCTCAACCATTCACCGGCCAAATCAAACAGATAGCGCAACAGTAGCAAAAAGAGCCAGACGGCCAGAAACTGGACCAGCCACGGGGCTGAAACAAGGGTGTCTAATCGGCCGAGGTCACCGCTATTGGGCAAGATGGCCGGATTAGAATTCAAGCGTCTGCGGCTAAACAGCACAATCCACGGCAAAATCATCGCCGCCCCGATGCCGGTAACAAACAGCCGGGTTGGCCGGTAGTATCGCTCTGAAACAAGTTGGATCATAGCGCGCGCAACTCCGGTGAAATCACAGTTGTCTCTTCAAGGTCAAATTCAGGGATGTGGTAGACCGTAATCCCTGGTAAAAGTTGGGTTGGCGGCTTTTCGGCCAGAGAAATTAGCACCACCTGCCGACCGGCCGCTGCAATATCTTCTAACTGTGCCACAAGCGCATCGTGGGTGATGCAGGTGATAATCACCAGCGTGGTCCCCCACGGAACTCGAGAAACTTCAGCGTTGAGCAAACTACCAATCGTTGAGGTGGCGAACGAAGTCACACCGGCCAAAAGCTCTAGCGTAAGCGCCAACTGCTGGGGTGACCGGCCGGGGAGCAGTTTGAGCGGCTGGTCGCTTTGGGGCAAGCGGCCGTTTGCGATTAGCCCAATCGGTAAACGCTGTTCTGAAAAATCGTAGGCTAAACTGGCCGCAACTC
>JAHDGV010000037.1:3744-17068 GCA_020631655.1 Chloroflexota bacterium
AGCCCAATCGGTAAACGCTGTTCTGAAAAATCGTAGGCTAAACTGGCCGCAACTCGAATGGCCCGCTCCTGCATTTCTGGGAAGGTGCCGTGCCAAAACTGGGCTAGTGTCGCGATATTTAGGAAGATCATGATCTGCTCTTCCTCTATCGGTTCGTAGACGCGGCTGTGCAGTTCTTGGTACTTGGCCGTTTTTGCCCAGTGGATCCGGCGCATTTGATCCCCCATTTGCCATTCGCGCACCCCAATGGTTCGCATCGGATCTTCAAACAAGCGGCCGACCGAGCGTGATTCCCCAAACGGTTTTTTGGCCGGGATCGGGGTTTTATCGATGGGGTAGATTTTAGGATAGACGATAAGCCGATCATCAAGCTCGATAATCTTCCGGCCGACAAAAAATCCAAATGGATCACCCGTTTCAATCCTGACGGGGCCAAACGGATAAAAGCCTCTTTCATTCCCTAAAAGGGTAAAGGTGCGCACCACCGTTTGCCACGGGGCCAACGACCAGTAGCTTCGGAGCAACCCACGCTGGGTCGATGCATCAATCACGATTTCTGTGTCTTTTAAGGTCACACCGGCCGGGAACTCATAAATGATGTTGACCCAGAACAGGGGTAAAAATTTTAGATTAGATGTGACGAGCTTAAACTCAATTTGCTCCCCCTCAAAAATCCGGACTTCTTGAAATTCTAGGTGCGTGGATAAGCCGACAAAACTGAACCGCCACAACAGCCAAATAAAGCCGTACAGCACGCCAAACAGCACTCCAAGCGAGGTAAGATAGCCGTTGTCCGCCAACACGCCAAATATCAGACACACAGCGATCGTCCAAGGCAAAAAGCGGTCTAAGCGGCCGTCTAGTTTTTCAATCGTTTCGTCCGTTTGGTCAAACACAATTTATCATTAAGGGCCAATCACAGATTGGCACAACGACGCTTAATCGACTACAGGCACCGGTACACTGTCAGCAATTTCTGTCACAATTTGGGCTGGGGTTCGGCCGCGTAGCCGGGTTTGTGGGCTTAGATGGATTCGGTGGGTCAGCAGGCTGGGTGCCAAATGCTGTACGTCACTGGGAATGACGTAGCTACGGCCGCGAATGGCTGCCAGCGCTTGACTGGCGCGGTACAGGGCTAAACTTCCACGAGGGGAAACGCCCAGTTCCGTAAATTCGTGATCACGCGTAGCGCGCACAATATTGAGCATGTAGTGTCTGACTTCCTCATTTACAAGCACGTCTTTTACTTGCTCTTGGAACGATGTAATCTGCTCGCCGCTGACAACGGCCGTTGTTTCAGTCAGGGGATCTCGTTTCTGATACTTGATCAAGATTTCATCCTCTTGGTCATAGTTGGGATAGCCCAATTCAATTTGCAATAAAAATCGATCTAGCTGAGCTTCAGGTAGCGGGAATGTCCCTTCTAACTCAATCGGGTTTTGGGTGGCGATGGTCATGAACGGGGCAGGTAGCGGCCGGGTGGTCCCGTCGGTGGTCACTTGCCGCTCTTGCATCGCTTCTAGCAGGCTTGATTGGGTGCGTGGGGTGGCTCGATTGATTTCGTCTGCTAATACGATTTGGTGGAAAAGCGGCCCCGGCCGGAACTCAAATTCTTGGCTCTTCTGATTAAACAGACTGCTCCCGGTTACATCGCTGGGCAATAGATCAGGGGTAAATTGGATACGTGCAAAACTACTGTCAATACTTTGAGCCAGCGCTTTGGCCAGCGTTGTTTTGCCCACCCCCGGTACATCTTCTAAAAGAACATGCCCTTCACTTAGTAGCGCAACCAGCAATAATTCAACCGCATCTTGCTTGCCAATCACAACTTTGCCTACATTGTCTTGTACTACACTGGCAAATTCTGTTATTTCCATCGAAAAACCACCTCTTCCTCTTTACATCTTTGATTGTCGATCCGGCATAATAGACCACACTTGGTGTCAGCTATCAATTAAATCTGTGCAAACGCAAAGAAATTCTACTTGAGAGATAATTTAGCATACAAAATAAATAACAATTCAAGCATTACTCTCTCCCAATGGGTGGGAGAAGGACCAACCAGACCTGTATAGCCATCAAAATAAAATATAAGTAGAGCGGTTGTAGCGTTGTGGTATAGGGGCAGTTATGCTATACTTTGCAAAAGTTGAATACACTAAGACAAAAGTGGGTTCCCCCACTTTTTTTGTTTTCAGCACCTTTTTATCAAAAAATTTTAGCTCGCCTGCTATAAACCAATGGTGGTTTAGTTATCGGGCTACGTCTTTTGACCCATAAAACGGAATTAGTATGAAAAGTGATTTCCTGTTGGCATTTAACGAGATTTGCCAAGAACGCGGTTTACCGCAAGACACTGTTATCGAAGCGCTCAAGACAGCGCTTGTTTCAGCTTACCGACGCAATGCGGCTATTAGCAGTATGCAAGGTGTTACGGTTGAAATTGACGAGGTTACTGGAGACCCCACTATCTTTGCAGAGAAAGAGGTGGTCGACTATGTGATCGAACCTAAAACTGAAATCACACTTGCTGACGCCCACGCCCAGGGGTTAACCGACGCCAAAGAAGGTGATCTTGTGATGGCGGTTAGCACACCGCGCAACTTCGGCCGTATCGCGGCTCAAACTGCAAAACAGGTGATCTTGCAACGTGTTCGTGAAGCGGAACGTGATCAACTGTTTGATGACTTTGCTTCGCGTGATGGCGAGATCGTCAACGGTACAGTGCAAAGCACAAGCGGAACCAGTATTACGATTGGCCTCGGCCGGACAGAGGCAACCTTGCCATCTAGCCAACAGGTTAAAAGTGAGCGGTATCGCGCACACGACAAAATTCGGGTTTACGTCCTCGAAGTTCGTCGAACCAACCGTGGTCCAAGCATCATTGTTAGCCGTAGCCACCGCAACTTGCTACGTCGCTTGCTAGAGCTTGAAGTACCAGAAATTTACAATGGACAAGTTGATATCAAAAGTATCGCCCGTGAAGCTGGACAACGGTCAAAAGTTGCTGTTGTAGCTTTGCAACCCGGGGTTGATCCGGTCGGTGCTTGTGTGGGTATGCGCGGTGTCCGTATCCAGAGCATTGTGCGGGAACTCAACGATGAGAAAATTGACGTCATCGAATGGGATCCAAATCAAAAAAGTTTTATTGCGAAAGCACTCAGCCCGGCCCGCGTGTCTGGTGTGTATCTAGAAGAACATCCAGACCAAGGCAAAACGGCCGTGGTAATTGTGCCCGATGATCAGCTATCTCTGGCTATCGGCCGTGAAGGGCAAAATGCCCGTTTGGCCGCGAAGCTAACCGGCTGGCGCATCGACATTAAATCGCTAACCGAATCAGCCATTGACTCGCTCAACAGCTTGGATCATCCAGACGCACTTGAAGCGATTGTGAACGATACTGAGCTACACGACATGGCGAAAATCGTCATTGAAAAACGTGAGCAAAACCGTCCGATTACCAACGAGGACTATCGTGTTCTTGAAAAATTGGTTAATGGGGTTGAAGGGAACATTATTGCGGTTCGTGCGGCTAAGTACGACGAAATCCGCAAAGACCGCGAAGAGATCCGCAAGCGAATCCCGGCCGTTGCTTTCGAGCACGACTTGGAAGAGTTGGACCTTATCCATCGCTACCATGCCATCCTGCTAGAGCAAGGTATGTCATCGGTAGGTGATGCTCTGTTCCAAATGCACATGGGCGAAGAGACACTTTTGGCTTTTGATGGATTTGGTGACAAAGCGCTTGAAGACTTCCGCAAGAAGACTAAAGAGTATCTGGCCCGCGTGGAAGAAGAAGCGGCGGCCGCGGCTGAAGAGGCTGCCTTAGCAGCTGCTGAAGCTGGCGAAACGGTTGAATCAGACGAGGCGGAAGTTGTGGAAGCAGCTGCGCCAGAAGCGGTAGCGGAAGAAGTCGTCGAGGTTGTTGCGGAAGGGGCAGACGCTGCTGAGGACACAAAGACTGATGAGGCTGAGGTTGATGAAGAGATCGATCCAGAACACATCAAAGAAGAGGTTCCAGAAGAAGTTGCAGCTGAGATTGCAGAAGCGTTCTTGAGTGAACCTGAGGTAGAGGCTGAAACTGTTGAAGCTGTGGTTGAACCAGAACCGGCCGTTGAAGCTGAACCAGACCCAGAACCTGTTGCTGAGCCGGTAGAAGAGGCTGTGGCAGAAGTGGAAGCTGAGGCTGAAACTGAAGCAGAAGCACCTGCCGCCGAAGAAGAAGCCGAAGAGAAAGTGGCTGAAGATGGAATTGTGGCACTCGAGCCGCTAATCCCATTGGAACCGCTTGTACCACTTGAACCGGTTGAGAAGAAAGCAAAAGTCGTTAAGAAGAAATCGGTTAAGGTTGCACGTAAAACCCGCGGTGAACTCCGAGCAGAAGAAGCGGCTCGCGAGGAAGCGAAGAAAAATACCAAGAAAGCTCGCGAACTTATCTTTGATGAGGATGCCGGCCGAGTGGTTGCTCGACGCAAACGTAAAGGTAAACGTGCAGATAACGAGTGGGACGGCGAAGAGATTTAATAAACCAGGTCGGTATTTGACTCTTAATTGAGTACCGACCTGTATCACGTAAACGTGTCTCAAAAGAAAAAACAGCCCAAACGTCAGAAACACGTTCCACAGCGCACTTGTGTGGTGTGTCGCGAGAAGAAAGACAAACGAGAGCTGTTTAGAATTGTTAATAATGCTGAAGAAGGGGTCATAATTGATCCCAGCGGCAAAAAGAACGGCCGGGGTGCATATGTTTGTAACTCGGCCGATTGTTGGACAAAGGTGGAAATGACCACCATTTTAGACGGCGCACTGCGCGCAAAAGTCGAACCGGATAAAAAAATGATGCTTATTCACCGGTTTCAAGAAATACAAAACGAGTTGGGGCAAACCGGATGACCCCCCGGTTAGCAACTCTCACCCACACGGAGACCTGTATGTAGAAGATCAACTATTCACCCTAGTTACCCTCTTCTCGCATACGGCTCTGACAGTCAAAATCTGTTCGGGTAGCAGTAGTGCTACCCTCAGTTGTTTGAGGTTTAATGGCAGAAAAGAAGACTATCGAGATCCCAGATTTCATTACCGTACGCGACTTGGCAACCGTCATGGATGTCAGCCCGATCAACATTATTAAAGAGTTGATGGGGAATGGCATCATGGTCAATATCAATCAAGAAATTGACTTTGATACAGCCTCAATTGTTGCCGAAGAAATGGGATTTGATCCCGTAGAATTAGAAGAAGAGGTTGAAGAGGATGACGGTAGCGATCGGCCGGAATGGCGCAAGATTCTCGCTTCGGAAAAGAAGAAAAATCTTGAAGATCGTCCACCCGTTATTACCATGCTAGGGCATGTTGATCATGGCAAAACCTCTTTGCTAGATGTGTTCCGCCAAGCCAACGTTGCAGACGGCGAAGCTGGTGGAATTACACAACATATCGGAGCTTATCAGACCAAATACGACGGCAACACCGTTACATTTTTAGACACCCCAGGCCATGCTGCGTTTACCCAGATGCGGGCGCGTGGTGCACGGGCAACCGACATTGCGATTTTGGTTGTGGCGGCCGATGATGGTTTGATGCCACAAACGCGCGAAGCGATTGACCATGCCAAAGCGGCTAAAGTTCCCATTATTGTGGCGTTAAACAAAATCGACCTACCTACGGCGCAACCTGACCGCGCACGGCAACAGCTGGTCGAGGTTGGTCTAACTCCTGATAACTGGGACGGCGATACGCTGGTTGTTGAGGTCTCTGCAAAAGAGAATTTGGGCATTGATGATTTGATGGAAGCGATTTTGCTAACCAATGAAGATATCAATCCACAAGCAAACCCAGAAGCTTCACCCAGTGGCACCGTTCTCGAGGCCAAAATGGAGCGAGGCAAAGGTGTGACTGCCACAGTTCTGGTCCAAAATGGCACCCTCAAAGTGGGGGACACGCTCATCATTAATGAGCACTACGGCCGGATTAAAGCGATGTATGACTGGAACGGGAACCGGGTAAAAGAGGCTGGCCCTTCGATGCCGATTCAGGTTTCTGGTTTAAACGGTGCGCCTAGCCCCGGAGACCAGTTCAAAGTAGTTGAAAGCGAGAAAGTTGCACGCAAAATTGCGGCCGAGATCGAAGGTAACAAAAAAGCGGCTAAATCTTCTCGCACGTCTCTCGACGATTTCTTCCGACAGCTTGAAGGTGGCGGCGAGAATAAAGTTCTGCGCGTAATTGTTAAAGCGGATGTTCAAGGGTCTCTTGAGCCGATTGTTTCTTCGTTGAACAAAATTGAGAACGAGGAAGTTGATCTTGAGATTTTGCGGGCAGATACCGGAAACGTATCAGAAAGCGACGTCATGTTGGCATCTGCTTCGGAAGCGGTGATTTTGGCCTTTAACACCAACATCGATTCTGCCGCCAAATTGGCCGCCGTTAGCGATGGGATTGAGATCCGCGAGTACAACATCATTTATCGTTTGCTTGAGGATATCGAGAAAGCGTTACGTGGACTTATGGCCCCACGCTTTGAGCAGGTCGTTATCGGCCGGGCCGAAGTACGCGCCATCTTCCGCATCCGCAAAATCGGAAACATCGCTGGTTGTCTGATGCGTCAGGGAGAAGGTCGCCGGAACGCCAACGGCCGTGTGATCCGTGGCAAAAAGCTACTTGCAGACGGCAAAATTAGCAGTCTAA
The DNA here is from genome assembly GCA_020631655.1 of Chloroflexota bacterium. Classification (GTDB taxonomy): domain Bacteria; phylum Chloroflexota; class Anaerolineae; order Promineifilales; family Promineifilaceae; genus WTJY01. The sequence goes on from JAHDGV010000037.1 coordinate 10,429, forward strand.
AACACTTGCAAGACGACGTTCGTGAAATCCGTGAAGGGTTTGAATTTGGTGTGCAAGTTGGCGACTTTGAAGATTACGAAGAAGGGGACATCATCGAGTTTTACATCACTCGACAGGTTCAACCCTAGTTGATTTAGGATTGACGATTGATGATTTTGGATTCAATGCCAATCGTCAATTGTCAATCTGAAATCGTCAATCGACACATGGGCAAAATAAAACAGCAGCGGGTAGCAGAGCAGATTAAAGTAGCTACCAGCGAACTACTATTATTTGAAATAAACGACCCACGCGTTCAAGGCACAACAGTGACTGAAGTCAGTATTGATCGTGAGCTTCAGCATGCAGACATTAAAGTGAATGCGCTAGGGGATGATAGCCGCATTGCTGAGGTCTTAGAGGGGCTAAAAAGCGCCCATCCGTTTATTCGCAAGGAGCTGAGCCGCCGGCTTAAGTTGCGGAAAATGCCTCAAATCCATTTTCATTGGGACTATGCATTGCAGCAGGTTATGGAGATTGAAGACTTGCTGAACAAGCTAGATATCCCGGCCGAAGAAGTGGAAAAACCTGACGTGACAGAAGAGGGTTAGTCACCAGCGTTCTATTTAACCCGCCGCCTACCGAAAATAATTTAATATCAGGGAAACCTACCAATGTAAAGGAGAGTCAGTTGGACGAGACAATAGTAGAGAAAATTCGAGAGTCGATTGTGCAGGCTTCGAATATTTTGGTGACCACCCATATCGGCCCAGATGGTGATGCGCTGGGCTCTTTGACCGCGGTGGGGCAAATGCTACACGCCATGGGCAAACAGTTTGATATGGCCTGTGATGACGGCGTATTGCGCAAATTTGACTATCTGCCATTGGCCAAAGATGTTCGCCGTCGGGTTGATCGTAAAAAGATCTATGACTTGATGATTGCGGTAGACTGTGGCGATGAGTTCCGCATGGGATATGTCTACAGCCGACTCACGTGTGAGCCTGTGCTGATCAATATCGACCATCATATTAGCAACAATAATTTTGGCCATATTAATCTGGTTGTGGCTGATGTAACGTCAACGGCCGAACTGTTGGCTAATCTAATCCCTAAAATGGGTGTCACCATCGACAAAGGGATTGCAACCAGCTTAATGACCGGGATGGTGACTGATACCCTTGGTTTCCGGGTGACAGGAGTGACGGGTGAAACGTTAAAAGTTGCCGGTGATTTAATTTCGGCCGGGGCTAACTTAGCCGAGATCACCTTACAGGCGTTGGTTCTACAAGAGCTAAATACGGTTAAGATTTGGGGGAAAGGGCTTAACCAGATGAATGTCGAGGATATGGTCGCTTGGTCTGTAATCTCCTTAAAAGACCAGCAGGCGATTAGCGATGATCCGGTGAGCAATCATGGGCTTGGCAACATGATCTCTGACATACATGGGGTTGCAATGAGCGCTGTGTTTACCGAGAAAGAAGATGGGGAGATCAAGATCGGCTTTCGGTCACGGCCGCCGTGGGATGTGGCAACATTGGCGACAGAGCTTGGTGGTGGTGGTCATCGCTTCGCGGCCGGCTGTAGCCAGCACGGTGAGCTAGATGATGTGGTTCAGCTGGTGATCGAAAAAGCCAAAGCGACCATTGCTGAGCAAAAAGCGGCCCTAGAAGCCTAGCTGCAACGACCTAAAACAGGTTTATGGAAGGAATTCTAAACATCGATAAACCGGCCGGCATGACATCGCATGATGTTGTGGGCCGGGTGCGGCGGGTAGCTGGGATGCGCAAAGTTGGGCATAGCGGGACGCTAGATCCAGCGGCTACCGGCGTGTTGGTTGTTTGCTTGGGGCGAGCGACCCGTTTGGTTGAATACTTGGTCGGCCGGCCCAAAACCTATCTGGGCGTTGTAAAACTGGGGGAAACGACAGACAGCTATGATGCCGATGGAACCATCACCCAAACTAGGCCGTTGCCAGCAGAGCCAATCACGGCCGAGACGTTAGAACCGATCTTAGAAACATTTAGGGGAGATATTTTGCAGGTTCCCCCCATGGTGTCGGCCATTAAAAAAGATGGCAAAAAGCTGTATGAATTGGCTCGCAAAGGGATCACGGTTGAGCGACCGCCCCGGCCGGTGACGATTTATCAGCTTGATTTGTTGTCAGCAGAATCTCCGGAACTCACACTGAGAATTCAGTGCAGTGCTGGAACCTACATTCGCTCCATTGCACATGACATAGGCGAATTGCTGGGATGTGGGGCGCATTTAAAAAGCTTGCGTCGTGAACGGGTTGGGGAGTTTGACACAGACTCGGCCGTGCCGCTGGATGATTTATCGCCTGAAAACATTCAGTCCCACCTAAAGCCAATGGAACTGGCTGTGGCGCACATGCCCCGTTTGGATGTGTGTGAGCAAGAGGCAATTGATTTGCTAAACGGAAAGCTGGTGCAAAAACAGTCGGCCGAGCCTGACGAAACTTTGATGCAAACGTTTGATCCAAATGGTCAATTTATCGGTCTTGTGACTGCAAATGGGGATTCTTGGAAGGCCAAAAAAATGTTTGTACGCGACACCCTGCGTTAATGGTCCAAATTTGTGACAATTTGAGCGTAAGAACTAACTGATGGGGCGGGGGTCTGCGATATAATTGGCTTATGCGACATTTTCTCCAACTCGAAGAGTTATCTGATCCAAAACCAACCGCAGTTGCGCTAGGCATGTTTGACGGGGTCCATCTGGGTCATCAAGCTTTGCTCAAAACAATGGCGGCCGAAGCCCGCGAGAAAGGGTTACGGACTGCGGCACTTACTTTTTTTCCGCACCCAAGGGCTGTGTTGCTTCAGCGATTCGGTCGACAGTATCTAACTACACTCGAAGAACGAGCGGAGTTAATTGGTGAGTGCGACATTGATCTGATTATCACGACTCCGTTTAATGATGAGACTCGCAACACACGTGCGGCCGATTTTGTAGCCCAAATGCAGAAACACTTGGGAATGGTCGAGATTTGGAGCGGGGATTTTGGATTTGGCTTTGAGCGTGAGGGAACGCCCGAATATCTACGCACGTTAAGCACTGACACGCCATTTCGAGTGGTCGAGTTTGGAACCAAACTTGCCCTTGGCGGTGATATGATCAGCAGCAGCCGGATTCGCCATAGCTTAGATGAGGGGAATGCCAAAGACGCAACGCTGTGCTTAGGTCGCAACTACAGCGTGTATGGAGAAGTGATTAAGGGAGACCAGCGAGGGAGAACAATCGGATTCCCAACCGCAAATCTAGATGTTTGGGAAGAAAAGGTGATCCCGGCCAATGGGGTGTATGCCACACTGGTTTATTTGCCAGATGGCACCCGATACGAGGCAGCTACCAATGTTGGTGTTCGGCCGACGGTGGATGGGCAAAACGTGCGAATTGAGGCTCACCTGCTCGATTTCGAAGGGGATTTATACGGCCAAAAGCTGACGCTGGAGTTTGTTGATCACATCCGTGGTGAAAAACGCTTTTCTGGCCTAGAAGAGCTCAAAAATCAGATTCAGACCGACGTTGCGGATATCCGCAAAATACTAAAAACTGATAGCTGATCTAGCGTCCTGCACGTCTGAAGCGAGCAATCAGGAAGAAGACAGCGGCTAAAATAATCAGCCCGAAGACAACGACCCCAATAATCAAAAACAGCCTTAGATTAGAACTGCTCGAGTCTGCACTCTGATCAACAGCCTCTGTGCTTGCGTCTACTTCGGTTTCAGCTTCTACAACGGCTACCTCATCATTTTCAGTTTCGGCACCTTCGCTCGATTCATCGGCGATCACGGCAACCGCCTGCGGCTCAGGGGTTGATTGCTTAACTGGCTCAATCAGAATGGGGATTGGCGTATCGGCAATTCGCTCACGAGTCGGTAAAAATCCAGAAGATTCTAAATTACCAACGCTGTTATTGGCCACCCGGCGAATATCGGTGCGAGCCATTTCAACTGAATTTTTGGTGGCGCTAGCGACTCGAATATCTGCAAAGTCGCGCATGGTGACGTAGCTGACAATTTCGTCGGCCGGAGCCACCCAGACTTCATCGGTACCCAAGGGGCCATAGGTGCGATAAACATATTCGACCAGCCCGCCTAAACGTGTTTCAACTCCTACATTTGAGTCCCGCTCGCCGTGGCTCAGCGAGTTGTACCAGAGGTGGCGATTTTCGTTTGAATTACGCGAGATCCAGTCGATCGCTTCGATCACGCTATCTAGCTCTCCCTCATCAATTTCGCCATCACGACCGATAGGGGCCCCATCTTCGTATGCATGTACCAAAATATCATCGATGATCTCATCGTTGCTATTTGAATCTAAAATGATTGGAAGTCGGCCGCCAGATTCATTGAACACTAGACTCGATTCACCATTCCGGCGCAACTCTTGTACCTTAGGATGATACGGCTCGAGAAAACATGGAGCGGCAAATCCCATCACAATGTAATCGGGTCGTTCAGATTCAGCAATGATCCGGTTTAGAGGGGTTTGACCATCAACAATGTTTGAAGTGAATTGTGTGATGTCTAGGTCGCAGTCTGTATCGTTGTAGGTGTGATTACCAAGACTCCAGCCGTTATTCAGGAATCTGCGAATCCGATTTTCTTCCATTAGTCCCGGCAGTGACCACGGCCGATCTACATACGTTCCGATTAAGTAAAGTGTCCCTCTCCAGCCCCGCTCCTCAAATTTCGCAATTGAGCCTTCCATGTTTGCATTGTCATCGATCCCATGTGACCAAGCCCACAAATAATCGTCTTTCAATGTGGTTGGAGCATAACTTCCAATAAGTGGATTCCCAATCGTGTTCGTGAAAAAGGATAAATCGATGACGTCTCCGGCCGTTGTTAAGGTAATGACCCCGGCTTCCTCTTCAAATCGGTAGGGGATGTCATCTCCATTTTCATCTACCAAAACAATAGCACTGGCTTCCCCAACTGCAATGTTGAGCGTTATTTCACCATTGACGATAGTTGGTACGGTAGAGCGATCAATTTCCCAGCGAATTTCATACTGCTCTTCGGCCGCCTCTGCAGAAAAGTGAGAGCCAAAAAGAGTTAAAACTGAAAAAAGCAATACTAAAAGGGAAGGGGGAATAAGTTTTTTTGTCATTGTGAATGGTTGAATGGTGCTTTTTGCTCTCAAAAAAATCTAATTAGATGAACAAAGTTGGAGTTTGCGTCAGCTCGTGGCTTACATTATTTAAAAGGATTACATCTATGAATATGACAAAAATAAACCTTTGCTTCTCGAGAGAAGGGGATGTTTACAAAACTCTAATAAAAAAGTGCTTGACATCTTGTGACGCACTGTGTCATAATGCTTTTAACGCGTTGCGTCATGAACATTTTTAAACGGCGTGCGCACATTTTAAATCAATCATAAAAAAGATGTCAGGGGACATTTTACCCCTTTGACCTTTAGGAGATAAATCAACAATGAGTGAAAACACATCAAAAGTAGAAGATGTAATCATCGAAGAAGAAGTAGTTAGCGAAACTGCTACAATGTTTTTTGAAAGCGCACGGAAAGCTATGAATGCTGGTTTAGGCGCAATTGACGTAGCTCGTGAAGAAGTTACAACCTTGCTTCAGAAAACCCAAGTTGATGTTGAAGAGATTTTCAACAACTTAGTAGAGCGTGGCGAATCTTTCGGTGCAACCAACCGTGAAAAATTTGACGACGCTGTAAGCTCAACCCGTAACCAAGCTGAAGAAACAGTTACCGGAATTCGTGAAACATTTGAAAGCCGCGTTGAGGATGTATTGACCAACCTTAACATTCCAACCAAATCAGACATTGATGGGTTGAACAAGAAAATTGCTACCTTAACCAAAAAAGTTAACGCACTAGCAAAAGAGGCTAAAGCAAGCAAAGCGGCTAAATAATTCGATTAAGAATTACCAAACACTAAAGCTTTGAAGGCGGATAGATTTTTCTATCCGCCTTTTTTGTTTGAGGATCACCCACGTTTAAAAGCACGACTAAATTGAATCCGGTAAAATTTTGATATGGAACCGTCTCTCTACTACCTCGGCCCGATGCATACGTGGTCACATGCGGCCGCCATGCGTGCCCAAAGGACTTTGCCAGAGCTACAAAATTGCGAGCTTGTCCCCCTATCCTCGGCCGATGAGCTGTTTCAACAATTAGCAACAAACTCGGAGTCTTATGCCATCATCCCCACCTATAATTTAGAGCAGGGGATTGTTTACGATTTTGCTCGGTTTCATATTTTTGAAGAGGTGGGCAACATCGAACTAAAGACACGCATGTGTCTGTTTGGGAAAGTAGATCGGCTGTCTGAGTTAAAGCGGATATATACCAAAGATACCGTTGTCCCTCAAGTAAGCCACTGGCTAAACGACCTGCCCGACACGATTGAGATTGTGGCCCGGCCGGATATTTCAACGGCGCGTGGGGTGCAAATGGCCGCGGCCGAAGATTTTGCTGGTGCCATCTGTTCCGAAGCAGCCGGGCGAGCATATGATTTAAAACCACTGGCGCTAGACGTTGCCAACAACAAAGATAACTACACCGCCTTTTCCGTTTTCCGGCAGGGGAATTGGTATCAGCCGCTAGCAAAAATAGAAGAGGCTCCGGTACAAGAGTTTGGACTTTCATCGGCCGTGGC
>JAHDGV010000037.1:17168-27220 GCA_020631655.1 Chloroflexota bacterium
TAGCAAAAATAGAAGAGGCTCCGGTACAAGAGTTTGGACTTTCATCGGCCGTGGCCGGCCGGGCAAAAGCGGGAGGCCTTTCCGTTTTGTGGCATTTATCCAGCCAACGAAATCGACAACTGCACGTGGGCCACATCAGTGCTATCTTAACGTTGTTGAAGCTGGCGGCTTGGGGCAATCGGCTTACCATTCAAATTGAAGACGGTGAAAATTATGCAGCTCTGCAAACGCAGTTGGATCAGATATTCTCCGGTTATGCCTATTCGATCCAAGTGGCGACTGATCGGCAGAAAATCTTTGCCCCAGACGCGGTTGGGGCTGAAATGCGGTCTGTGCTTGAAAATAGAGCCAATATCGCAGGGTGTGACCGTGTTGCAGGGCGTGAGCAAGAACGGCTCAAACTCTATTGCAATCACCAGGTGCTCCTGCACGAGCTAGCTGAAACCGGCGCAGATTTGGTAGTTGCTGGCCCATCCCTTTTGCCTGATCTAAAAATGATTGCAACCTATCTAGACCAAACTATTCCTACTTTGTTGGTTGATTACCTGCCAGGGACCGACAACTACGCCAAAATGACCGCCAGCAGAGAGAATCTGATTGTGTGGCCCGTTGAGGAAAAGCCGCTATCGTTGCCTGCCAAGATGGTGGAGAGCCACTTTTCGGCCGAGCGTTTAAAGAATCTCTTAAGTTTCTAACCATTTGTAAATCGTAAGCCTTGCCTAAATATAACCCAACTACAATAAGCCGTACCCACTCAAAGTAACAAAGAGAAGTAGACCATTGCGACATAAAAGACAATCTAATCGAACCATGCCACTGAAGACACATAAGCTACCTGTAATCGGCCTTTTCGCCTGTTTGATCGGGCTTTTGATTGGGTTGAGTGGTTGGACGAGTGGCTCATCATCGGCCGTTGTGTCGGCCGCAGAAACTTGGGTACTCACTTACGACATTAATCGAAATAATGTACCCAATTTGTATTTTGATGAGGTGACTTTGATCGTCACTGTGGGGAATGCATCGAACATCTCGGTTACAGCTGGGGCAACCCCGATCACATCAACCTACAACGCAACAGATGGTACGGTCCATTTTTCAACGTCGGCGACTCAAGTCACCGTCACATTTGATAGCTTGGCCCCCAGCAACAATATTGGGGATGTGCAGAAAGCATCTTTAAAAGACAACAAAAATTGGGTTTGGTCACACGGCTTTGATGATAACGTCAACCTCAAACCGGCCGTTGAAGCATTTAGAGCCAAAGGGTGGCCCGCAACTATTTTCCCGATCGCCAGCATTTTTTTCCAAAACCGTGAAGAGTATTGGATTCTAGACGAGCCGTATTTCAACAGCACGCTGTTGGTAAACGATTGGGCATTGGGCAATCACTCTTGGGATCATGAGCGCTTTGATAACGACCCACCCACGATGCAAGATTACACAGACGATATTTTGGATGGGCAGACACATTTCGAGGCGGCGATTGCCCGTTCTAGCCGCACAGATTTCCAAGTGATGGTGTTCGCCAATCCGAATTTTTCAAGCGCATACGACACCCCGTTCCAACAAGCGACTCAAACAACCGATTTAAGACTGCAAGAGAGCGGTGGCGATTACATGTTGGTGGTTGATGGCAGTAGCGACTACTCGGCTTCTGGGATTACAGCCCGGCACATGGTCGGCCGCACAAAAATCGGCCGGGACATCGCATTAGAACTCAGCGCACAAATGGCCAAAGATCGCATCGATTGGATGGCGGCAAACTATGCTAGTAGCGGCAAACACTTTTGGTACAACACGCTTGCACATGGCAACCATGAAACCCGAATTACCGAGGTTATAAATTACGTCTGGGACGAATATGGGCCGGGCGGCACAAACGAAGCATGGGTCGCCTCATCAACAGAAATCTACAGCTATCTTTTGGTACGCGATAACGTTAGCGTGTCTCTAAATGGTTCGCAATCAACAACACCGACCCCCGGGCCTACAGCGACCAACACGCACACCCCAACCGCGACACATACTCAAACGCCAACCGCAACACCGACCCAGACTGCAACGCATACGCCCACCTCAACCGCAACCCAAACGGCCGTTAGCACCGCACCTGCAACAGCTACGACCGTACCAAATGCAACTCCAACTCTGACTCAAATTCCAACGGGTGTACCAACACAAACTCCGACCAGTGCCCCGAGTATGACGTTTACCCCGATTGCTACGGCCGATCCCGATGCAACATCGACCCCAGTAGCCACTGCAACGCTGTTTATAATTCCTACCACAACGCCAACGGCTACCAGCACCCTAACGGCCGTCCCCACAAATCAGCCAGCTAGCCGACTGAAATTTATTTTCTTGCCGATGTTACAAAAGCCTACAAATTAGCCAGAGACGACGGTTCCCATCGGCCCGACATCATATCCGGGCAACTGCTCAACCGCCTGCTTAAAGTTGCTGTCCTGCAACAGGTCAAATAGGGGGATGAGTAACTCTGATTCCGCATATTCTTGCGGAATGACCAGATCATAGCGCTCCTGAAATAGCGGAACAAAATCAAGCTCTAACGCCCGGGCCGCGGCCGTGATGCCCAATCCGCAGTCAGCTCGGCCGCCCGCAATCGCCGCCGCAACAGCTAGATGGGTATATTCTTCCCGATCGTATCCACTGATTTGCTCAGCACCAATCCCCGCCTGCTCCAGCTGATAATCCAACAGCACACGGGTGCCTGCACCACGTTGCCGATTGACGTAAGCGATATCTCCAGCTGCAACATCGGCTAGGCTTTTAAGATTTTTGGGATTTCCTTTTGGCACGATCAACCCTTGCTCACGGCCGACAAGGGTAACCACTTTAACCGGCGTGTCGGGCAAATATTTGGCGATGTCGGCCAAATTATAGTCACCCGTTTCCGGGTCGAGCAGGTGGCTCCCGGCCAGATGGCATTCGCCGCGCCGTAGGGCTACCAATCCCCCCAAGCTACCCACATTGGCAGATGTGAGTCGGCGCTCACGGCCGCTTAAAAACTGCGCCAGCAGGTCGAGCGTCATGTCGTGTGACCCGATGCTAAAAATGGTGTGATCAATAGCAGAAGGGGCGGTGTACAGCCGCACATTGACTTTAGCCCCGGCCGGTTGCCCTTGATTCCCGGCTGGGAAAACGGTGATGCCATCTGCCCGAACCAGAGAGGAAATAACCCCGGCCCCGCGGGAGAGCGGCGCGGCTAAAACCCGCTCGCCAACCCGGCCAACCACCATGCGAGCATATTCATCATCGCCCAACGGAGAAACGTGTTTGCGCGTCAGCTCCGCTTCGACCGTTGGCCGTTCTTGCGCCTGTCGGCCGAGCCATTTGCCGAGCAATGGCTCAACAAAAATTTCCCCTGTTAATGCGGCCGAAACCGGATAGCCCGGCACACCGATAATCGGCACCTTTTTGGTCCCTGAATCAATCATCCCCAAAATAACCGGGTGCCCCGGCCGAACGGCGACACCGTGTACCAGCAGGTCGCCTAAGGAGTCAACGACCCCGGCCGAGAAATCTTCTGCCCCGGCACTAGAACCGGCATTCAGCAAGATCAAGTCGTGTTCTCGGGCCGCCTCACGCACCGTTTGTTGGATATTTTCAAATATGTCTACCGTAATTGGGAAGCGAACCGCCTCGCCTCCCCAAGCGTTGATTTGCGCCGCAATCACAACTGAGTTGTATTCGATGATGTCCCCAGACACGACCGGCTCACCAATCGCTTTGAGCTCAGAACCGGTGGGAAGCACGGCTACCTTTGGCCGCTTGGCAACCGCAACGCTTGTATGACCAGAGCCAGCCATCGCCCCTAAATCGACCGGCCGGATTAGATGGCCCGCTGGCAGAACAAGCTGGGTCGCAACCATGTCCTCGCCCATCGGCCGCACATTGCGCCACGGCGGGATCGCCTCACGAATCCGAATTCCATGTGGATTCCGTTTGTCATCGATCAACGTGCCCTCAGAATTAACCGCCTCTGTATCCTCGATTTTGATAACTCCGTTGGCCCAATCAGGTAATGGGTCACCGGTGTCAACATATTCTGTCTGCTCGCCGTAGATCAATGTTTTAGGCGATGTAAGCAAAGCGCCATCTGTGTCGTGCGCCCGTACAGCAAAACCGTCCATGGCACTGGCATGATAGTGGGGGGATGAGAGTTTGGCCCACACTGGTTCGGCCGTGGTTCGGCCAATTGCATGCTCATCAAGCGGTATCGTTTCGGTCGCCAGAACACCATCTAGCCCGGCCGCCTGAAGTGCGTTAGCAAAGGCCTCGTGAGCCTGAATGAGAGGAATATCGTGGAGATAAACAGACATAATTTCGTGTTGCGTATTGCGTAGAACATGCCACGCAATACGTTCTACGTGATGAGTTCAACTAGTGGATAGATCGACAGAGTTAGCCATGTTAGGACAATCAGCCAGTAGAGGGCTGGGCTTTCTTGACGTGTGATCGGTTCTAGGAAATAGGTGACGCCGCTAAACAAATCTGGGATGACCCAGACAAGAAATAAAATTGACCAGAGCCAATCCCAGCTAAACCAGATCGCTCCAAAAACCAAAGCAAGCCCCAAAATGGTGCGCCACTTAAAACCGCTCCAATTTTGGCTGGATGGCATTCGGCCCCCCGGCCGTCCTTCAATCAAGAAAAATGCGGCCCCCTGCGGATCGGCCACCATAATCTGACGTGAGCCGCTAGATGAGTCATCATAAGTGATTGAGCCACCGTGCTTTTCGATTGTTTGTTTAGCCGTATCCAAATTTTGGACTGCAAAATAGATTCCCCAGTATTCGAGAGACCCTTTGATTTCGTTTGGGACTTGCTCGATATTACCGACCAGCTCACCCGACTGGCTGTTAACATCAAAACGATCTGTTCCACCGATTCGGCTGATCTTCCAGTTGAACAAGGCTTCGTAAAACGGCTGAACGGCCGAAATATCTGAAATGATCAGCTCATTCCACGCCATCTGGCCGTGGCCACCGCGCAAATCTCGGCCGTTAAAATCGGCCCCTTGGTAGACGGTAAAACCGGCCCCTAGTGGATCACGGATCAGGGCGATTTGCCCATCATCGTCCGCACCAAACGGTTCAGGGCCCAGTTCAACTTTGCCCCCCATCGCGTTGGCAGTTTCGATCGCTTTGTTCACATCGTCAACCTGAACGTACGACATCCAAAAAGAAGGCATGTTGATTTTCTGGAAAAATTCCGGCATCACGTAGAGTCCGGCCGCTTCTGTACGCCCCACATAGCAGAGATTGTAGCCACCTGAATCAACTAAATCCCAGCCGAATAGATCCCCATAAAAACGCGTTGAAACGCTCATGTCGAACGTGGATAAATCACACCAGATAAAATCGCCGTGTGCCACTAGATCAACTCCACCTGAACCAGCTCTCCGGCCGGGATACCGTTGGCCGCCGCCGGAATTTTCATGAGCCCGTCTGCATTGGCAAGAGTGAAAATCAGATTGCTTTTGCCAAACACCGGCTCGGCCATGTAGCCATCTGTTGTAGAAATTAGCTTAACCCCGATCCAATCTTCTCGCCCGGCTTGTGAGGGGAGGTTGAGGGTTAATTTGGCAGGGATGGCGGCTCTTGGTCGGGATGTAGTCAGTCCCATCATTTTTTGTAACGTGGCGGTGACAAAGATGCGAGCGATCACCAGTGCGCTTACCGGATTGCCGGGTAAGCCAATCACAGGGATGCCATCTGCCACGGCCAAAATTGTTGGCTTGCCCGGCCGCACGCTGACTCCGTGCACGATGACCCCGGGCTGTCCCAAATTATCGATCGTTGTAGCGGTTAAATCTCGCACACTAACGCTGGAGCCTGCGGTAAAGAGCACGAGATCACATTCGTTTTTGGCCTGCTCGGCCGTGCGTTTAAATGTGTCCGCATCGTCGGCCAAAATGCCGTAGCTGATCGGTTGCCCACCTGCCTGAGTGATCAGGCTGTGCAAGCTATAGCTGTTGACATCAAATACTTGTCCGGGGCTTAGCTCGTTTCCTGGCTCGATCACCTCGTCACCGCTGGAGATGATGCCGACTTTTGGCCGTTGGGCCACGGTGACATGGGTGCGACCAAGGGCGGCTAGCCCACCCACTTCGGCCGGTCGCAATAAAGTTCCGGCCGGAATCACCTCATCCCCTGAGCTAACATCTTCACCCGGTTGTAAAACGTTGGTTCCCACGCTAACGGCCCGCAAAATTTCAATCTCACCCGGGCGTGCTTCCTGGGTGTACTCAACCATCACGACTGCGTTGGCACCGGCGGGGACCATGCCGCCGGTGTGGATAATGGCACAGTTGCCTGCGGTTAGTTCAAAGTCGGCCGTCCCCCCCATAGGAATTTCGCCGATTAGATTTAGATATGCCGGAAGCGTTTCGCTGGCTCCGTGAGTGTCACTCGCTCGAACAGCAAAGCCATCAACGGTTGAGCGTGGAAATGAGGGTAGCTCAAAAGGTGCCACAATCGGTTCAAAAACAATCCGGCCGACCGCATCTTGCAGGGGGACAGATTCAGTTTGGGGCACAAAATTGCAGTGTTGTAAAAAGCTTTCAAGCGCCTGTGCTGGGGGAAGCAGTTCTAGGAATTCGCTCATAGGAAAAGTGTAGCCGAAGACAGGACCAATGAGCCATTATCTTTATACTTTTTCAAATGGGGGCGACATAAAATATGATCGACTTGTTGGTTGCAAATTTTTTGGGCAGATTGATAAATAACTGATGAGTTTGATGAATAGATGTTGGGGGAACGCACTAAAATTCTTCTAACTTTTTACGGCAGACATCGCGTTTAAATGGCTACACTTTCTAACATGAACAGAAATCTAGCAGTTGTAATCCAGGCTGGGGGGCGTTCTAGCCGCATGGGACAAGATAAGGGGCTGGTTGAGCTTGCCGGTCGGCCGATGATCGATTACGTGATTGATCAAGTGATCGATTTGGGAGACGATGTCCTCATCACCACCAATAATACGTTTGATTATGTGCAGTTTGGTTTGCGCATGGCGGCCGATGAAGAGCCCGGTGCAGGTGCGCTACCCGGCTTAAAAACGGCCCTATCCCGAGCGATGGGTGAATACATCTTGGTGGTGGCTTGCGACATGCCATTTGTAAACCACAGTTTGTTGGTTTATCAGGTCGAAAAAGCGTTTGAAACCGGTGCAGATGTGGTTGTTCCCGAGTGGGAAGGGCGCACCCAGACAATGCACGCCGTCTACAAAAAGGAAACCTGTTTGGCCGCAGTAGAAGCGGCGCTTGCGGCTGGAAAAGCAAAAATGACTAGCTTTTACGACGGGCTAAACGTCATTGCGTTAACCGAAGAGGAAGTCGCCAAGTTTTCACCAACGGGGAAATCGTTCAAAAACGTAAATACCCCTGATGAACTTGCAGAGGCTGAAAAGCTGATGGTAATGAGTTAGCCTCTGAGCAATTTACCATCCTTCGGTTCTAGCCTACTTTCTGACAAAATTATTGAACTTTCTCCCAGTTGATTGTTCCTAACCTCAATCTCTTCTGCCTGCTCCTCATCCATTTTATCCAGCCAAGCTGACACTTGATCATACTCTGTTGCTGTAAGCCCAATTTGCAGGGATTGTTTACGCAGTTGGGTTCCGACGTGCTCCAAAACCATTTTGCGCAAGCTAGCCCCGTCTGTGAACGGTTGCCACTGCGTTTCTAATCGCACAAATTTTTGGAAGTCAACGGCCGCGGCTGTCCGGTTAACTCCACGTTTGAGCAAACAAACGGGGTGCCGGCCGACTTGGCGTGCTAGCTGATACTCGTGCCCAATGGGTGCCCGAATGTCGCCACCCAGCAACAGCAGGTGTGCAAAGGCGTTTTGAATTGCGATGGCATCTACCTCACCCTCGCGCAACGGTGACTGCACAATGTGCCAGCGCAGATCGGCCGGAATTTCGGTGATGGCTCGGTTGATGAGGTCACGCTCGGCCAAAAGATCATTGGCGGCCGAGATGTAGAGAATCAGTTCATGAGACATAGATGTAAATTATACCGTTTTAATCCAAACGCCGGTTCATTCTGGAACGATGCTGGCCCCGCGCTCTTTTACGCTCTCGGCCATGTCCGGACCAAAGAAAAAGCCCATATGGTAAACTGCATCGTCAACCGATTCGAAATTGAGATCGGTTTGGATAACATAAGGCCGGACCTTGGGCTATGTCAAAGATTCCCATTGATCGATCCTTATCGTCGCAATCGTTCAGTTCAAACCTTGTATCATTTTTTAAAAATATGAATCACCATTGTCATAATTGCCGATTAATTAAACCTTATTCTGATCAATTTGTGGAATACGCACATCTCAAGTTTTTTTATAGTCGCTATAGCGATGATGAGTTGACCCATAATTACTATTTGTGCCCAGTTTGTTCTCAGCTTTGGCGAGAAGATGATTGTAGCTATATCGTAACTCAGGGCTATTTTTGGGTTCAAATTTCAAGCGACATTTTTTTAAAATGGGAAAGTGGGCATTTACCTCAAGAGGTTCAACATACTGAAGAAGGGATTCTCAATTGGATAAACTCATCTGATGGAGGGTATAATGTTGGGCTCTTCTCATAATCTCAGCTAATTTTTATTATGACTCAAATTAACCCTGCATCAATCATTGGCATGGACTTTGGCACAACCAACTCTGGTATTGCTGTGCCGATGGCCGATGGAAGCCTTGAAATTATCCCGATAGATCCGGCCGCCAATAACCAAAAAGTTGCGCGTACCGCCATCTATATCACCAACGATCAACACATCCACATTGGGCGGGACGCGATTGGTGAATACACTGAGCAAAACACCGGCCGAGGTGTGCGTATGGAGCGGGTCTGGGTTGGTGAGATCGAGGTGCGGGCGGAGGATATGTACTACGTTCAGGATGTGTATGTCTTTGTGGATGTCATGTCGCCCGGCCGACTGTTTCTCTCGATCAAATCTGGCCTGCGCGATGAGTCGTTTTTGGGGACCGTTGTGGGGCAGTTTTACTATCCGCTTGAAGATATCATTTCGCTTTATTTGAGTGTTACCAAAACCCGAGCTGAGCAACAGTTGGGACATGAGGTAAAGCAGGTGGTGCTCGGCCGGCCGGTGCGCTTTGCCTTTGAGCCAGAGGCTGACCGGCTGGCGCAAAATCGGCTACTCGACGCGGCGATACGGGCCGGATACGAAGACGTTTGGTTCCAGTACGAGCCGGTTGCGGCCGCTTATGATTACGCCCAAACAATTGAAAAGACAGAAAACGTGCTGGTGTTTGACTTTGGTGGTGGTACGCTCGACATCACCGTGATGCGGTTGGAGCCAGGCGGCAAAGGGCATGAAATCTTAGCCACAGGTGGTATCCCGGTAGCGGGTGATGTGTTTGACCAAAAGCTGACCCGTGCCAAGTTGCCCAAACACTTTGGTGAGGGAAGCCACTACACAACCGAACACAAAAAGATGCCGATCCCGAGCTGGATTTTTGATATTTTTGCAGATTGGCAACGGCTACTCGAGTTGCAGTATCCCGAAAATAAAGAGATTTTGGACGAGATCGCCAAAACGGCCCACCGGCCGCGAGAGATTGAAGCCTTGCAACGGTTGGTGGGAGACAACTACGGCCTGCAAATGTTTGACTCGGTTGAGCAGGCAAAACGGCGGCTGTCAGACGACATGGGGACCTTGATCCATTTTGACGGACCCGGATTCAATATTCGGCAGATGGTAACCCGCACAGAATTTGAAACGATCATCCGACAAGAGGTGCGTAACATCGAAGCGCATCTGGAAGAGATGCTTGAGCAATCTGGCTTACCGGCCGAAAAGATTGACTCGGTCATTCGCACCGGTGGCTCGGCCGAGATTCCTATCTTTAAAAATATGTTACTCAGCCGCTTTGGGCACGATAAAGTTCGGGCCGTTGATACGTTCAGTAGCGTGACGGCCGGGCTTGGCATTTGTGCGCGTCAAATCGCAGATGGGACGCTTGAAATGCGCAAATGGACGGCCGAAGATCTAAAAAGCCACTCGA
>JAHDGV010000427.1:0-2477 GCA_020631655.1 Chloroflexota bacterium
CAAAGTGCATTTTGCCGCTTAGGCAGGTTTTGTATCCCATCTGTTTTAAATAATGGGCGAAGGTTGGCACCGTGGCCGGGAACTCACAGGCATTGTCATATGCGCCAATATCAGTCACGAGCTGGCCGCTCATAAACGAGAATCGGGATGGAGCGCACAGGGGAGAGTTGCAATAGGCGGCGTCGAAGCGCATCCCGCGTTCTGCAATGGCGTCCATGTGGGGCGTTTGCACCAGCGGATGGCCGTATGTTCCGGTAAATTGTGGGGCCAATTGATCGGCCATGATGAGAAGTATGTTGGGTGGTTTTTGGGTCATTTTTTTAGCTCTTAGCTCTTAGCTGTTAGCCATTAGCTTTCAGCTTATGTGTCCTGCATAGTTTATCGACCTGTTTCAACAAAGTCGGAATGCGGAATTTTCCATGCATTTTTTCGATCTGGCTAGATGCACTTTTCAAATCAATACCGGCCGCAGTCACAAACAAAGGTGTCTGACTATTGCCCCTCGTGATCTCAACTGCGGCCGTGTTCCCTTTAAACCGTTTTTTCGCCACGCCAATCACAGGCACTTTTCGGCCGTAATGCTCCCACAAATAAGCCCCTAACCCCATTCTGCCCTCATCATCAAGATAAACAAAGCCATCTACCACAAACAGAGTTGGTAATTGGGGGAGCTGATCAATGAGCTGAATCAGGCATGGTAACTCCCGCTTGTAAAACTGGCCGGGTTGATATGGCTCAACATGATCAATTTGGCTCGTTATTTTTTGCAGGATAGCGTCTGACTCCCAATCAGAAAATAAGATTCCGGCCGCGAGCGCGTGATCGGCCCGGTAATCCACGTCCATGCAAAAAATTTGAGCTTGAATCATGATTGTTTCTGAATCAGTTTCAAAACTTCCTTTTTGTTGAAATCATGCACTTCTGCATACGGTTCCCACCATGTGATGATGCCCGCCTCCAGTTCATCTTTAAGCATTTCAGCAGCCGCTATGCTGGCAAAATCGGGGTTGGCCGCGGCCGCGATCATCCTGTTCAAGTAGCTAATATTGGCGTCGATCAGACTTTTTGTGAACCCACCCTGTTTGATCGTTTCAATCGAGCAGTGGCACGGAAAAATAAAGTCGATGTCTTGAGCCTTCAAGCGTTCCAATTCAGCCAATTGAGTTTCGGCCGAGGCAAAGCCAAAATCAAAGAACCAGAGTGGGTCTTCTAAAATATCGTTGGCGATAAAAATCTTTTGCTCCGGAAGTAAAACGCCCAAGTGCCCTTTTTCATGCACCAAATATTCTTCCAGCTCAACCTTGATATCATCTACCCAAAGCTCTAAACGCTCTTCAAATACCAAATTCGGTGGCACAACTTCAAACGGGTCATAGTCTCCGTATGCACCCGCCTCAAAGATTGCCTTTTTCTCCAGCATCTTCTCACGCGTATGCTTGTGGCCAACAATCACACAGTCGGCGTAGGCTTTGTTGTCGATGATGTGATCGACGTGCCAGTGGGACGACACGAGGGTAAACTGCTCGACCTGATGTGTGCGGGTCAAATAATCCTTGACCCATTGACCCTGTCCCGGCCGGGTCATCGAATCGACCACAAGCGCTTTGCCATTTTTGTGGATGGCGTACGTTCCTCCCCCCAGCCGCATGTCGAGCATTTTGTCTTCAGCATGACGCCCCCAAGAAAAGTAGGTCAAAAACTCTCTGATTTCTACAACTTCAATTTCGCTACTCATCCCACCTCACTTTATTTTTTTTGTTTGATTCAAAATTCTATAGCATACCGGCCGATATGAGAACTTTGCAGACGGATCATCCAGGGTTTTTCCAAAGTCGTATTTTCTTAAAAATGTTATCCACAGATTATCAGGATTATTTCTTAATCGGTGAAATCTGTGTTATCTGTGGATAATTTTGAGGACTTTGGAAAAGCCGTGACGAATCATCCTAGCCTGTGCAGAAATTATCGCTATGATTCATCTCATCATTTTTAAGGAGATTGTGTCGGCTGAGTGTGGCTGACTTAAAAACAATGGAATTATTCGATGTCATTATTCGAAATGGGACAGTTTATGATGGGTTGGGTGGAGATCCCTATCCTGCAGATATCGCCTTAAATGGGGATCTAATCGCAAAAATCGGGCCAAATCTAACCGCAAAAGCCCAGCTTGAAATTGATGCGCAAGGGCTGGCAGTCTCTCCGGGGTTCATCAACATGCTCAGTTGGGCCGGAGAGCCACTGCTTCACGACGGCCGCTCTCAAAGCGATATTCGGCAAGGGGTGACGTTAGAAGTCATGGGAGAGGCGTTTTCTTTTGGCCCCATCACCGATGAAATGGCCAATCAAGAGGGTGGGATTATGGGGCGCAATTTTGATTACAGCTACGACATTCCGTGGCGATCATTGCGTGAGTATCTTGATCACCAAGTCGATCTAGGCGTGTCGTGCAACATAGCTTCGTTTGTGGGAACCCACAC
>JAHDGV010000427.1:2577-4551 GCA_020631655.1 Chloroflexota bacterium
CGCTTCATCGTCCCACTTTGGGCCCATGATGGCGGGGTGGATGAGCTACTTGCTCGGCTACAAGACCCCGAAACCAGAGAACGGATCAAAGTGGAAATGGGTGAACCCTCGAGTGATTGGGAAAATTTATGGGCCGGAGTCCAATCCCCGTCAGACATTTTGATCGCAAAATGCAACCAATCTGAACTGCGTCACTTAAACGGCAAATCGATTCAAGAACTGGCTGATGAACGCGGCGTTGAGCCAATCGATGCGGTGCTAGATCTGATCATTGAAGATAAAGGAAACACCTCGGCCGTATTTTTTGCCATGACCGAGGAAAATATTGAAAAGCAGATTAAGCTCCCTTGGGTCAGCTTTGACTCTGATGCTGGATCGATTGCTCCCGAAGGCGTCTTCCTCAATTCTGTCCCCCATCCCAGAACCTATGGGAATTTTGCACGGTTGTTGGGCAAATACGTGCGTGATCGAGAGGTCATTCCGTTGCAAGAAGCGATCCGAAAGTTAACCAGCTTTCCGGCCGAGGTGTTGCACTTACAGGGAAGAGGGCGTTTAGCGGAAGGGTTTAAAGCCGATGTCGTTATCTTTGACCCAGATACCGTTCAAGACCATGCGACATTTGCCGATCCACATCAATACAGCACCGGGGTACAAGATGTGTTTGTCAACGGCACCCTGGTTTTGCAGGATGGGGAACACACCAATGCCCGGCCGGGGCAGGTGGTTACGCCAAAAAACAGGTAGTTTACCGATCAGGATCCCATGGTTCGGCCGTGTTGCGTAATACGCCAACCCCTTCAACTTCGACCTCAATCACATCACCGGCCGACATTGCACCGGTGCTTCCCGGTGTGCCTGTGTAAATTACATCCCCTGGCTCAAGGGTGATATAGCGACTGGTGTAGCTCACAATTTTATCCACACTATGAATCAGACTCGCGCTACTTTCTGACTGAGTCGTTGTCCCATTTACCCGCGTTTGCACCAGCAAATCGTTGTAGTTCAGCCCCGTCACAATAAACGGCCCCAGCGGCGCAAAATTATCAGATGCCTTAGCCCGAATCCACTGAAGATCTGTCTGTTGCCAAGTCCGTTCGGTAATGTCATTCCCGGCCGTGACCCCAAAAATATAGTTTGGTGCATCAGCCTCGCTCACGTTATGAGCCTGCTTGCCGATCACAATAACCAGCTCACCTTCATAATGGGTGTTATCCGACTCGGGGAACAGCCAGATCGGATCATTTGGCCCCGCTAATGAGTTAGGGAATTTTGAAAACAATCCCGGCGCTCCCACGCCAGCCTCCCCCGCATGACTGCGGTAGTTCAACCCCACAGCCAGAATCTTTGATGGCAAAACAGGTGCAAGCACCTTTAGTTGGTCAAGTGGGATGATTTCGTCTGTTAGCACAATCTCTTCAAACATATCCCCTTCAAACCTTTGCACCGTCCCATCTTCTAAAACAAGCCCCTGCCAAATCTCCCCATTATGTTCAAAGCGACCAAATTTCGAACCGGCCGGAATATCTTCCGGGCGCCAAACTGTTTGGGCAAACTCTTCAGCAGGTTCCGTGGCGGCATCACTAACTTCAGTTGCTTCCAGCTCAGATTCAACAGCACCTCCACTGTCAGAAACAACAACCACGGCCGGTAACGGATCTGAAGCTGGTTCAACCGGTTCAGTCGGTGATACAACGTCTAAGCTAATTGCATCAGTTTCAGGCTGGGGCTCAACCTCCGCTTGGACAGCCAACTCTACTGGTGCGACTTCACTGCACCCCAGTAAGACTAGTAACGAAATTAAAAACAGAAATAAGGAAATAGTTGATGATTGTTTTGCCATGGGATCAATCTTATCGATCTGGCTCAAAATCGGTCTTCATATTTCATACACTCATCGCTATTTTTAATACTTATAAATTTAAAACAACCCTGTATTAATGGGCGATGCGGCCGTCAGCCCCCCGTCAACTACAT
>JAHDGV010000428.1 GCA_020631655.1 Chloroflexota bacterium
GTACGTATCCCCATCTTTTGTGAACGCCACAACCGATACGAAATACTCAAAACCATACTGGACCGGTTCACCGCCTTCACCCCACGTGTGAACCCCATCACGGGTCGGCCATGATTTACACTCTGGTTCACCACCTTGGAAGATGCAGAATTTGGCCGTGCCTTCAGTGTGGCGATACACCTCCCGGCCGGAGTCATTTTCAGATACAACAAACTCCACCCGGTCTATCCCCTCACCATCTTCATCATCGGTTGAGTCCTCGGCATTTACCTGAGCATGCAAAAAATATCGATTATTAAACCTCAGCCCATTGAAGCCACCATCTGCACCACCTATGCCGTTGTTGTTGATATTGGGTGGCCCAACCGCCACTTGGGTCGGCTCTGTCGTTGGGGTTGGTGGGATGGGTGTGGCGGTCGGGATGGGAGTAGGTGTTGGTGGAATGTTTGTTGCGGTCCCCAATGAAGACACATCGACGTTGCAGCTTACAAATTGGCTACCGGCCGCCACCCAGCCCTGCGTGCCACTGCCGTTATCAATCACCTGAATCCATTGGCCGCTAGGGAACCCCTGCGCGCTAAACGCCAGCGGCGTCAGGTTTGCGTTCGCAGTTAAAGCCCGTAACGGTGGCTCATAAATCACCCCCGGCCCGGTGCGCAGATTTATGCTAACCAGCGTTTGGCACAGCGGAGGCTCCGGGGTTGGGGTATCGTCAGGTTCAGGCACCGGCGTGCTGGTTGGAGGTGGCTCAGGAGTAGCTGTAGGGTCAACTTGCTCTAGTTCGGGCTCAGTTTCTTCCGGTTCTTCCGGTACAGTTGTCTCTTCCACGACCGCGATCGCTTCGGGCTCTGTGTCAGCCATTTCGGCCGTAATTTCGATGGTGCCTGACCACTGCACCGTACCCGCATCATTTGAAACTTCGATACTGTAATTACCGGCCGCAGTTCCAGCCGGAACCTCAGCCGTAGCGGTACGGCCGTTTAGGATCGTCGTGTCCAGCACTCCGATCCCTTCCAACAGCACAATCGTATCGTCGGTAAAGCCACTGCCGCTCACCGTAATCGTGCCACCATCTGCACCAGCTAAAATCTCTGGTGCTACTTTGCCAATAACCGGTGGCAATGGCCCTGGCACACCGCTTGGAACCACAAGTTCAGGCTCTGATGGGCTGGCACAACCAAAACTCAGCATGGCAATACACGCACATACAATTATCCAGATCGTTTTTTTCTTCATTTCATTCTCCAAAGCCGGAAACACATCAACGGCGATTCCTCTAGAACTTCTCCGACTCCTTCTTATTACATTGGCACCTATAAAGCTATGATGATGTCAGCTGATCAAATATCGGCTGGCATAATTTACCAATTATTTCTTCAACCATGTAGGTATCAAACGGAAATTCTTCACCCAGCGCGATACATTTCCCAAATGCATCGATACTATTCTGCTTAGCCAGCTCGGCCTCATCCGACCGGTCAAACTGGTTGGCTAAATACCATTCTTGCTGAAAGTAGAAGGTTCCTAAAGCCTGATACGCCTGTGATAGCAAGCGAAAATCTTTTTGGCCAACGGCCGATGCTTCGAGTGTACTAATCGCCCCTTCAGTAGATTCAATCGCAGAGCTCAATTCTGCGAAAGCTCGCTCATAATCTGTGCGGAACGCCCAAATTTCAGACTGTCTGCGGGCTGCCATCGACCAGCCGACTTGTGCCATCGCATCAACCGGCACACCGTAGGTTTCAATCTGTGGGCCACCTGCGATCACCCCATTATAGATCTCAATCGCCGTTTGCGCTTCTGTCTCGGCCGATTCTAAATTAGTCGCAAATTCCCCTTCAAAGTTAGCATTGCGTGCCTCTTGGTCCGCCATCAGGGATTGGGCCCGCACAAAATGGACCGTTCCCAAACCGATTTGCGCCTTAGCATGCTCAGGGGCGCGCAAAAACGCTTCTTCGGCCGCGCTTAACAGCGCTTCGTCATGTGGGATTGTTCTTTGAGCCAGCAACATCTTCACCTCACCTTCAAAAAAGTGGGCAAAGCCAGATGATGGGACCAACAAGGCGGCTTGTTCAAAGTCTGGTGCGGCCGCTTCTAAATCCCCCAAGCGGCCCGCATCCAGCCCGCGAGCGATACGAGTAACCGCCTCTACTTTTGGGGCCAGCTCTGCATCAATCTCACGGCCGGGATCATCGATGTCAAACACCTTAATCGGCTCTTGAAACGAATGGGTCCCCACCAAATTGCTCACCGGCATATCGTATTGCGGGGCCAAATAGAACTCAACAAACAGCTCGGCCAAATCCCCCTGCGGCCGGAGCGTGCCATAAATCACCACATCTGCCCCAATCTCTTCAGCCCGGGCTTTGGGCGGCTTCTGCGCAAACAGATCGTCCGAAACAACCCCCACATCAACGTGATTGCCGCTGTCGGACGCCCACACTTCAAACCCGTCTTCTGTATTCACACCTTCGGTCAACATGGACTGGATCCGCTCTGCAACAACTTTGCCCGCATCTGACTCCCCGTTAATCGATTGCCCCGCATCGTTTAAAACCGCAATTTCAGCCACAGCAATATTAAACTCGCCGTTCATCACTTCTGCGGCCGGTTCTGTCTCAGGAGCCGGGCGGAACCAAAAGAAGGCACTCACCCCGATCACAGCAACGGCCAACACGGCCGCCAGTCCGATCAACAGCCGCTGATTCCGGCCGGCACTGGCTAGCTGCTCAACTTGCTCCGCTTCTTTGGCAACGATGGCGTGGCTCGCATCCAAAAAGGCTTGCTCTTCCAAACTCAAACGGCCGCTGTTCTGGGCCGCCCACTCACCCATCTGTTTGAGCCGTGCCCCTCGGTACAGCATCCCGTCATCTTTATCCAGCTTTAGCCAATCTTCAACATCAGCCGTGAGCTGGCGCTGTTGAATCAGCCCCTGCCGATCCTGATCAAGCCACGACCGCAAAGTGGGCCATTCCCGAATCAGCGCTTCGTGCGCCACCTCGATTACTTTCCGCTTTTCTGGTGGGAGCAGGCTAATCGTGATCAGCCGGGCATCGATCAAAATGTCGAGCACCGCATCCAGGGTAGATTGATCGGTTGAACGGGTGATAAGCTCAGAAAAGGCGGCCTGTCGGCGGGTGTCAGGAGTGTCCCCATCCCCCGCGCCAATCTCAGTCAGCCGCATAAAAATCATTTGGGCGATGGGTTGCTGGTCGGCCGAGAGCCGCTGTTTAAAAATCGACTCGGCCGTTTGGGCGATGGCCCCTTTCACCCCGCCCGACTCCTGATAGCTGGAAAGTGTCATGGTTCGGCCGTGCCGCCGTTTCCACGTCTCGAGCAGAGCGTGTGACAGCAGGGGCAAAGCACCCGGCTCACTTCCCACATCGTCGAGCATCGTTTCAACCAAGCCATCTTGCAAATGCCAGCCCCCATTGGCGGCCGGTTGCAGAATCACTCGGGTCAGCTCATCCTTTGTCATCGCCCCGATGTATTCTTGATTGTTTGAGATCAAATCACGCAGAGAATCGTACTGGGCGCACTGAGCATAAAAGTCGGCCCGCATGGTGATGACGACCAAGTAGGTTTTGGCTTCTACCCATCCAACCAGTTTTTGAACAAAGTCATCTCGCTCATCTTGGCTCCGGCAGATGGTAAAAATCTCTTCAAACTGATCCACAACCAGCATTTTCTGTGGCCCGGTTTGGGCCATTAGCCGCTGCTCGGCCGCAGTTAACGCCTCGGCCGGGTGGGCCGTGGGTGTCATTACATCGATGACCCACTTGGCGCTTTCGGCCGGAGGTTTTGAACCGTCGGCCAACACTTGCCCGCTTTTGAGCGATGCGACCACTCCAGCCCGAATCAGCGATGATTTACCGCTACCCGATGCACCGATAACGGCTAAAAATTGGGACTGTTCCAGACGACCGATGATCTTGGCCGTCAACATTTCTCGGCCGAAAAACTCATCCGCATCATCTACGTCAAAAGAATTGAGTCCTTTGTACGGAGACTCCCCCGCTTCTGGAGCTTGACCATCTATCGTTTGGGCCTCGGCCGGGGTTAGTGTGGCGATGGTGGCACGTAGTAAATCCTTGAGTGAGTCGTCGTCAGGGATGACAAATAGGTCTGGCTCAGCAACCGCTTTGGCCCGTATCTCGGCCAAATCTTCGGCCGGGCGTAGCTCCGCAACTGAATCGATTAGGTTAACCAGTCGGCCGTTGTTCCCAGCCAGCCGGATCAGCGCAATCACTTGGGTCGACTTCGCCCCTTCTGGTAGCTCCTCAAAATCAACGTCTAGGTCAAAACAAAGGTCTCGAAGCTCGTCCCTATTAAATTGAAGCGCGATGATCTCTTTGAGTTTTGCAGGCCACTCAGGGATTGTAGAATCATTTTCAGCCATTAAAAATCACCCACACCTTCTTTTCTTTTGCACATTCATCACCATTCCTAAACAGAGTCTAGTTATGTCAACGGTTGTACGCAAGATCAAAACGGTTGATTTCTTTTCGAGTTAAGCGGGATTTGTGTGCTAATGATTAACCCTC
>JAHDGV010000429.1 GCA_020631655.1 Chloroflexota bacterium
TACAGAAACCGTTCAAAAAACTTGCCAATTCTGCCTCGCTCCATCCGATCTTCTTTCCAAACGATGTCAGATTGGGTTGCAAAATGCCCTTTGCAGTGATTTGTGTTTAAGGCGGTAGCTTACATTATCCCGTTACCCATGCGGGCGAGCCTGATGCACTCACACTAAGCTCCTACCTTTGAGGGTCAGGGACTACCAATAGCCTATACAACCAATTTACTATCTTGACCAATAATAAGTTGTTCGTTCGCGTAGGTAAGTGAGGATTTAAATCGACCCTCAGCGGAGCAATATCTTAAATCTTGATTTTAGCCATGCGAGCAACCTAAAAATTAAACTCAAGGCCATCGGTACAATATGCAAACAACATCAAAACAAATCAAATTTTTCAGGGCGATTTTCAGCTCTAGTTTGGGCGGCATCATCTTATCAGACCGAAACCACAGCACTTCAATGCGTGGCGATCTGGCTATGACGATATCGAAATCCGCTGGGCGACCGGATCAGAGATCGACAATTTCGGCTTCCGATTGATGCGAAGTTCAACAGGCTCATTTGCCGATGCTGAGCAGATTCACTTCGAAAGCTCTGAGGTGACGACAGGGCCGGGTGCTAGCTATCGCTATACCGACAGCGATTTGACTCCTGGCCGTTATACCTATTGGTTGATCGATGTGGAGACGACTGGTAAAGAGACGGTGCATGGGCCGGTGGTGTTTACGCTGACTCGTAGTTACACCGTTTACTTGCCGGTGATTAACAACGGCGAGTAAGTAATTGTTGAATGGTTAATTTCAATTGTATGCGCGATAGATTAACCATTCAACAATTAAAAGGATCAAGGCTTCTGGGGTAATGTGAGCTGAAGTTGATGTGTCAACCGCTATGAAGAGACCTTGGCTATACCCCCAAACAACACGCTTTGAGTAGCTACGTTTTTTAGATGATTCCTGTAGCTACTTTTAAAATTTAGGCTTTTCAGGTTTAAAAACCCTGAAAAGCCTTTTTGCTTGCACACCCTGTCAAGCTAACGATTGAATCGATCACAATATTCAGATGATTCGGTCGCCCCATGACCCTGATACGACCCTACTGATTTCCTAGTAATTTCCATGTTGATTGGCACTTAAATCCCATCGTTTGGGGGGCTTCAAAATGCTTTAATGCAGGTCGCTCAATACTTAATTTATGTCGTGGATAGCCCTACGCTTGTCATGGGCCATTGCGCGAACCTGTGTCAAAGGAAGCTTTTTAGCTCGAAAATCAAATGGATCACAAACTATTTAATTTTCAAATGAATAATTGGCGTTTGGTCGAGTTGGCTTTGTTTATAGCCATCCTCTTCGCTATGTGGCAAATGATTGGAGATCGCATAGTCGCCTTTGTCAACAGCCAAAATGAGATTAGAGTCGCAGAGCGGGCACAGTTGCCCAAAGGTGGGGTTGTTGCTAGGGAATCACGGAATCCCATGCTGTGGATTCCGTATAAATGGCGCAATTCTCATAACGATTCCCCACTGCTTTTGCCTGATATCACCCCAATTATTGGTGAAGACCCAACCATTACGAAGCAATACCCAAATATGGAGCAGTGGGTGATCGATACCATCAGTCAGCCAGGTCGTACGCTGCTACGTATTAACACGATTACGGCCAATATCGGCGAGGGGCCGTTGCACATTGTAGGGGCTGACGTTAGCGAAAACGGGACACACCAAAGCGTTTACCAGCGTATTTGGCGCAGCGATGACACATTCATAGACCAAGAAGCGGGTCGATTTGTCTATCACGAAGGCCATAATCACATCCACTTTGATAACTATGCTCAATACATGTTGCGCCTGCATGATGCTGATGGAGAAGTGGTTGCACAAGGAAACAAAATAGGCTTTTGCCTCACCGATGTCATCCTTGCAGATCAAGAGATATTTGATGCATCCACCGTTCGCATCTCGTTGCCGCCTATGGAATGTGGCGATCGTGAACAGGGGATCAATGCTGGCTATTCTGACTATTACGGACACAGATTGGCCGAGCAGTGGATCGACATTACCAACCTACCATGGGGGGAGTATCAGTTACAAATTGTGGTTGACCCCAATAACCTTATTTTAGAATCAAATGAAGAAAACAACCGCTTGTCTATGCCGTTTATCTACACGGCCGAAACAACTGCCGAGCGACAATTTAATGAGTTGCCTTGAGGCTACCAACGAGAATTTCAATGGGAAAAACAATGAACACAAGAAAAATGAAGCTAAATCGCCAATCCTTACCAAGTACTTTGTTAGCCATACTCCTTTTAGCCATACTCGCATTGGCCAGCCCGCTGGGCATAAACCTAACAAGCGGTGCCCCCTTGATGGCCACCAATGTCAGCGGCGTCGTGAACAGCTACTATGAGGTAAGTATTGTGACGGCCAACACCAGTGTGACGCTAGGTGCTGGCGCGGCCGGTGCTGGGCATACTTTGGTTGCAGGTGACTGTGCCGTTCTCATTGAGATGACCGGCAGTAATATGGGTGTGTATGAAATTCTTGAGGTAGCTTCCTTCAGCACGCCCACGGTCACCTTTACGGCTGGACCCGCTCGCACCTACAGCAGCGGTGCAATCCAGCTCGTCCATATGCCGTGTGATAACACCGGCATTACGGTTTCTGGCGACGTTACCCCTGTAGCTTGGGATGGGACGGTGGGTGGTGTCGTGGCACTAGGTGGCTCGACCTTAACCCTCAACGCTGATATCGACGCCACGGCGACCGGCTTTAGCCCGACCTTCGGCCCTAACACTACTTCCAACGGTAGCGCCGGGACGAATTCAGGAGGTAGCATCAATGGGGGGAATGGCGGAGGTGGGGGCATCTTTGGCGGAGGTGGAGGAGGCGGCGGAGCCAACTCACCAGCGTTTAATAGCAATAACTCGACCGCCCCAACGGCTGCAACGGCTAGCTCAGCCGGGGTTGGCGGCACCTCTTTAGGCGCAAGCGGGGGCGTGCCTGGTTTTGTTGGTAATGGGGGCGATACCTTTCAAATTGGTATAACAGCGAATACAACAGGAGTTGGTGGCGCCGGTGGTGGTGGCTATGGTGGCGGTGGTGGTAGCTGCGGCAGCCACTATTCAGCTGCGTATGGTGCCGGCGGCGGCGGCGGCGGCTCTTATACCGGCGGTGGCTTTGGCGGTGAGGGCGGCACAAATACCGGATCTCCGGCAAATCCGGCCGGCCCTGACGGCAATGTGGCAGAGGTGACGGCCATTACCTCCGCCAATCACTATCTGCATAAAGACGACGCCCGCCTAATGATGGGGGGGAGTGGCGGCAATGGGCAGGTAGCCGCCACTATCCCTGGCGGCCGTGGTGGCGGTATTATTATTCTCGATTTCAATGCGGTTACCGGCAATGATAATGTCATTGCTGCCAACGGTGGTGATGGGACTCAACCAGCTACTGGCCCTGCTAGCGGTAGCGGTGGTGGCGCAGGGGGTCAAATCTATATTGGGGGCAAAACGCTATCCGACCTGACCATCTTGGCCAATGGTGGTGGTGGTGGTGCGCACAAGCCCGCTGCTACTCATACAGGAAGTGCCGGAGCCACTGGCGGCGGTGGCGGTATTTGGTTTGATGGGGCTGCCCCTGATGAGACCAATACCGGTTCGGATGCGGGTCAAGACTCTACTGTATCAACGATGAGCCCCATTGGCACGGGCGTGTACTGGTCCGTTGCTGGCGGGAGCCTTGCATCGGTTGAATTTGATGCTGTTGTCACAATTGGTGGCACGGGCTACAGTTTTGAGCAATGGGTCGGGTTTTATAATCAAGCCGGAGCGGCTACGCTTATTAGCGGTAAAACAATTGGTGAGGAACTGGCGACAATATTTGGCATTACGCCACAAGGGTCGCCGCCAGCAGGTAATATCACCCATCCCAGTCTGTCAGATCTTGAGATACAGTTTCCACAATTGTTCAAACCTAATAATCCCAAGAATTTAGGGCTAGGCTGTATGCCTGGTACAGGTGGGGCTGGCTTGGTGGCGGTTTCAGAAAATCCTAGCGTCGTTATCGGCAACCGTGTTTGGTACGATGCCAACGACAACGGCTTAGTCGATGGCTTTGAAAATAGCTACGGTATCGATGGGGTTACCGTTGAGTTAATTAGCGGCGGCATTGCGATTGCAAGTACAACGACGGCCGACGGCGGTTACTACCTGTTTGAGACAGACAGCAGTGGCGACCCACTGCCTGACGGCAATTACAGCGTGCGGGTGGTTGCCGGTAATTTTGGTGACAGTTCAACTGCGCTCAAAGATTGGACGAGCAGTAGTTCGGCCGATGTCAGTGATGACACAACAGACAATGACGACAACGGTCAAGGCTCTGCCAGTGGAACTGATATTGACAGTAATGTTGTTGCGCTAGCGGTTGGAACAGAACCAACCCAAACTGTAGACACGGATGACGCCAATGGAAACTTAACCGTTGACTTCGGCTTTTATGATCGGTGTGATGCGGGGA
>JAHDGV010000430.1 GCA_020631655.1 Chloroflexota bacterium
ATAGGCTCCCCCTTGGTCATCATCTGCCCAGTCGTTGGAGGAGTTGGCTGACTGGAGAGCCGTTGCTAGGGAAATAAACCCTTTTAAAAATCAAAAAGCTCGGCTAGATTTCTTTCGACACGATGACCGGCCGTCGTTCTTCCTGCAGGCCAGAAGACAATGCACCGAAGTGAATTTGTGAAACAAAAACACCGATTAAAATTAACAGTGATCCGGTGAGACTGGTTACGGTCATCACCTCACCATAAACTAGCCATGCACCCACAACAGGGAAAATCAGACCTATGGTCGGAACAATCAGTACAACCTGAGCATCGAGATTTTCAACGCCCATCATGAAGAGGACATAACTTAGTCCGGTGCCGATAAAGCCCAACCCAAGTAAGGGCAGTGCGGCCGGGATCAGCACCTCGGCCGAGGGCATTTGGATAAAAGGAAGCAAGGCGACCGTGGTTAGCGCCATCTGCCAAAAGGTGATGCCCGCACTCGAATTTGTACGAGTCAGAATCTTGCCCGACACCATTGATCCGGCAAAGCAGATGCCAGACGCCAGCGCCATCATGTCACCAAACGCGGTTTCACTCTGCATACTAAAATCTGAAAAATCGATGATGAGCAACATGCCTATGAACGAAATTGCGATACTGATTATGGTTGAGTGCCGAATTGTCTCTCGCAGAAAAATCCTTGAAAAAATAATGGCAAAAATCGGGGCTGTGTGATTAATCACAACCGTATTTGAAATTGACGTGTTTAAAATCGCCCAGATAAATGTGACCATCATACCACCTTGGCAAATGGCGTTTAGCAAAAGTAAACCGATATTGTGCGGGATTAGTTGGCGTGTTTTCCCAGTAATCCACAAAAACCCAAAAATAAACAGTGCGGCTAATATGGCTCTGAAAAATACAAGGGTGAGCAAGTCGATCCCCTCAACCATGCGTGTAAAAAATCCGAGCGTGCCGATGGCGATTGAATAACCAAAGAGTGCGTTTATGCTTCTTAATTTCATTTTTGAATCAATCCTGAATCAGATAACTGGCGTTGATTTCTGAAAATCTGCCGGTTACTTCAACAATTAGAAAAGGATGTTCGCACCCATCCCGATTAATATTGAAGCTAAAGAAAAGTCGAGCACTTTTTTGAAGCGATTGTTACGCACCATCTGCTGTGACCGGCCGGTAATCGCTGCAACTAGGGAGTAGAAGCCAAAGACCATGGCAACATTCAGAGACCCAAGCACAAGGATTGTTGTGGTAACGGAGCTTAACTCAACCGTTTGTGGAATCATGACAACGTAAACGAGCAACGCTTGAGGGATTCCGGTCGCCATCACTCCCATCCCCTGAAGCAGACCAGTTCGGTTCGATGATTCAACGGCTGAATCGTCTAATTGAGATGCAGTCAAAGTAAAACATTTGAAGGCTCCATACAGCCCCATCAAAATAATTGCTACTGCGCCAATTTGTTCAATCATCGTAACCCCTGAAGAATCAAGAATGGCTGAAAAGCCTAGGCTGTAGATGATAAGTCCTGCTAACACCATCAAGACCGCGGTGATGCTTGCTCCAGCTGCGATTGTGACACCGGCTTTTGTGCCGTTGTTGCGCACCTCTTGAATTGTTTTAATGCAGACCGGCCCCGGCGAAATTGTCCAAATTGTGATGTAAATTACGATTAGCCACATAGTGTTATCTCCTAAAAAATGTGATGAAAACCATTGATGACTAGATCGTAAAACTTCCTCCCCCCTATTCCACCCCCCCTAGGGGTAGTCCTTGGGTAGAAACTAACTATTCCTAAAAATCCGGTATGCCTTTATACTTACCGCTGTTCTGCAAATTCCCATTTTTGCAGATCGGTTTGGGGTAGAGCGCAATGTGACTATGGCTGAAAAATTGACAGCACCTTTGGGTGAATTTAAACCTCGTGAAATTGAAATCTTGGACCTCATGGCGGGGGGGCTTTCAAATACAGAAATTGCAGATCGCTTATTTGTGACGCGAGAGACAGTCCGCTGGTACAACAAGCAGATTTACAGCAAACTGGGAACTAGCCGCCGCACTGAAGCAATCGCATTGGCTCAAGACATGGGGGTTATTGGTGGGAAAGAGGCTAAAGCAGAATCATCGGCCAAAAGTTACTCGCCCCAATTTGACTTACCTGTCACAAACGGCCCATTTGTCGGCCGTGAGTCGGAGCTTACAGACCTATCCGCCTTGCTAAGCAAGCCAGAAACTCGGCTTATTTCGATTATTGCGGCCGGGGGGATGGGAAAATCTAGGCTGTCACTTGAGCTTGGCCACTTCGTAAAATCCCAATTTGCAAACGGTGCACTTTTTATCGATCTCACTTCAATTTCGAATCCGAATGATATTGCTTCGCTAGCCTTGCACAGCCTTGGATTAACGAGTAGCGGAACCGATGCGGCCCAAGAGATATTGCTTAACTACTGTCGCGAAAAAGAGATGTTGATCATATTCGACAATTTTGAGCACATTTTGGCGGGCGCTCCCCTAATCTCAAACTTACTAGAAACTGGTGCCAACTTAAAAATTATCGTCACGACTCGCGAGCAGTTGAATCTACGGCTCGAAACCGCCTACTTCCTGCAACCGATCGTTGAAAATGGAGCTGCGCTGTTTAAAGAAGTTGCATCGATGATGCACTCTGATCTTGAATTTGGGTCGGGCGACCAGCAAGCGATACAACAAATTGTGGGCGTGGTTGGCGGTTTACCCCTCGCTTTGGTTTTGGCAGCCACATGGCTCGATACGCTAACCGTGTCTGAGATAAGTGAGGAGATTGAAGCCAGCTTAGATTTTCTCAGCTCAGAAATGCAGGATATGCCTGATCGGCAGCGCAGTATGCACGCGGTGATCGATCCAACTTGGAACCGACTAAGCGGGGATGAGCAAAAGGCGTTTATGTGGGCGTCTGTTTTTAAAGGCGGTTTTACACGGCAGGCTTTCCAAGAAATAACGGGGGCCTCTTTACGGACAATCCAAGCGCTTTTAAGACGGTCGCTCATCTATCACGGGGCCGGCCGACGGTACAACTTGCACCCACTAATCCAACAATATGGAAGCGAAAAGTTACAGCAGTCAGGGATGGCAACTGCCGCAAGAACGGCTCACCTAAAAACGTTCCTAGCGTTTGCCCAAACCGAAACAGAAACATTAAAAGGAAAACAGTTTTTAAACGGCATCCAAAAATTTGAAGCAGACCAGGCCAATACACGGGCGGCCCTAAAATGGTCGCTAGAAGAGGAAAACCAAATTGAAGATGGGGTCAGTTTAACCTTGGCCATGATCCGCTTTTGGTTTGCCAAAACACAGCTAATCGAAGCATCTAATGCGCTGGAGATTGCGCTGCAGCATCGGCCCAACAGCGCAGAATTGCACCTGCGCTTGGGGTATTGCAAATATCGGTTAGGGGATGCGGCCGAAACTGAGGAAAGCTTGCGTCAAGCGATCAAGCTAGCCAAAGAAAGTGGCGATCAGCTAACGCTGGCCGATAGTTATCGCGTTTTGGTCCCTGTCTATTTTGTGCAAAAGAAATCGGCCGAAGAAATTTTAGAGCTACTACAAACGGCTATAGAAATCGGTGAGTCGATTGATAATCCTAATTTTGTAGCTGTCTGCGAAAATTCATTGGCAATGACCCTCAATGTGTTTGGAGAAAAACCGGAGAAAGTTTTAAAGCACCTAAAAAAATCCCGATCGCTTTTTGAAGAACATGGGAATCAGCGCAACATTTCAAGCGTTGTATACAACATGGCCATAGAGAACTACAGACTCCGAAATGTAGCAAAAGCTAGGGAACTTGCTGAACACAGCCTGAGCTTCATGCGCCAGCTAAACGACAAAGTTTCCATCGCCCGGCGGGTAACAGCCCTCGCTATTTGGGATTTGGTTGAAGAAGAATTTGAACGTGCCAGCGATTATTTAGCTGAAGCCCAGTTGTTGAGCCAAGAAATGGGTGAGGAAGACCATTTTCAGTACGCCCTTTACATTCAAGGCATTTTGTTCACCATCAAAGGAGAGTATGAAAGTGCAAAAACGACGCTCCACAAGTCTCTGGAATTAGCCCACAAGCTCAGCAAACTCGATTCTGTTGCGTCGTGTCACAGCAACTTAGGGCAGTTGTTTTTAATGGATGGGGATGTAGACGGTGCTCGGCCGCACATTGTTGAGAGTCTTAAAACGTTGCAAGGCTCGGTGTATCAACCATGGGCCACCATGATGGTTTATGCCAATTACCTATGGCACTTGGGGGATTTAGAAGTCTGTGCCCCCATTGTGGCAACGATGTCTAATGAGCTTGAACAGATGGAAAGAGGAGAAGCGGTAAACAACCATTATTTTCTTCGGCCGCTGATTTATCGGGTAAAACAAAATTTGGGAGACGAAGATTGGGAAGCTACTGCAAAAGCGGCCGAGAGTGTCTCGCTAAAAGATCATTTTGAAAAAGCGATCAACAGTATCTAA
>JAHDGV010000431.1 GCA_020631655.1 Chloroflexota bacterium
CCTAAATCTAACCACCCCATGCGGCCCATCACAGAGACCATGAGCATTGGGATGTAGGCGTTTAAACCGGCACTGGTTGATAAACCAAATGCGCTACCAATTCCGAGTAATGCTTCCATTTTTGACTTTCTCCTGTTTTGTCACGTAATCCCTTTACGGCCGTTTATGAATTAAGTATCAAGGAAGAAGGACGAAGTAAAAAGAGGCGACCTTACCTCATACTTCGTACTTTTGACTTCTCACTGATTACGTCACACCTGCACAAACCGGTGACCCATTGCCTCAATTTGCCCCTTTAATTCGGCCATCACTTCGGGTGACGGGCCAGAGTCGTACCCAAGATCAAAGCGCAACGTATCCTCGATTTTGTGTGAGTCGATGGCGGTGATATTGATGCCCAGCTCTTCAAACGGCCGCAAAATTTCGCGCAACATCCCAACTTCGTCTTTTTCTGTTAGGATCGAGATCGAGCGGCGCTCAAGATTTGCTAGTCGCTCAAGCGTGACAATTCCCTGCATATTCATCTTTTCCATGTAGGGTTCGCTGGGGGATGTGGTGTCGTAAAAGTTGTGGAACAGGTCAGACAGGGTGTCGATGTCGCTGAGCGGGACGTTGGAGAGCGATGCAGACAAGCGGTGGTAAATTTCTCGGCCGCGCGGCTGGTCCATCAGGCGGCCGATAATGGCGGCCGAAAGATCGGGGCTTTGCACCAAAACCCGCCACAGGCTGAGGTAAAAGAGCTTGAAGTTAGCGGTGGCCGCACTGCTCAGCAGGTTGAGATCAGTCCCCAAATCGGCAAACAGGTTGGCAACCAACCGCAAGATCAAATGGGGGACCAATTGGAGCAAACACATCAGCTCATCATGATCTTCAAGCGTGTCTACCATGTGGATGTTCATCTCAGCATGGTTGTAAAGCTCTAAAGCTAACTCATTTGCTTGAGAGCCATTTTCGCCGTAGGGGATGATGAGCACATTCTGGTTTTTCCACGGCTGGTCCGCTTTGCACAGCGGATGGGTTGCGCATAGAGAAGCGCCCGCTGTGTCTAATCCTTCAAAACTGTTGGCAAGCAGGTCTTTGATCGAGCCGTTTTCCAGAATTACGAACTGGTCTGCATCCGGCCGGGCGGCGATCTGATCAAGGATTTGCGGAATCAGCTCGAGTGGAAAAACGGAGATGTAGAGCCGTTTGCATTGGTCAAGCAGTTGCTCCAACGGCAAGCTGTCTGGCACAGATGGGTCGGACACCAGCACCGAGTACCCCATCTCACCAAAGTAGCGGACCACCAAACGGCCGATGGCGCCGCCGCCACCAATCACCCCAATTTGCTTTTGAGCACTCATTTAATCGGTCTCAAGCTCGTCTACCAATTCATCAAACGTTTCATTGGCTTCGATAGGCTCGGTTTTGCTCAGATTTTCATGCCGCATTACCAAAATCCCCTCTGGGCCATCCGGCCGTTCCATCATGTCAACGAACTTCTCGTTAAAGATAATATCGCTCTTGTGATAGAAGTTATTGGCCTGCACCGTTTGCAGGAAGGTTGAATCGATCCCTTCAAATGAGGTGACAAAGAAGGTCACATTTTCATGGAACTCTTCTGGCGTCATGGTGAAGAACGGACTGTCTTCATCGACGGTATGCATCACGATTAACGACAGGGCGAAAAACGGCATTTCGTCTCGCTCAAGTTTGAGCGGGAAGAAACGGCTGAGCTCATGTCCTTCTTCAGAAACGACCCGCATAAGAACGCTAAGTTTGAGCTTGGCATTGATGATTCGGTTATCGGCTCGTTCGTTGGCGATGCGGAAGTGAAGGGTCATTTTTCCGTTGCGCGGATGCACAACCATGTTGGTGCTGTAGTCGATGCGGGCTGACGGCCGGGAGAATTTCGAAAAGACAAGACCTGTTCCCATGGCAACCGCTACCAATCCAATGAAAGACTCAATGGTGACTAAAATATTGCCAAATGTAGAGGTCGGGCTCATTGATCCGTACCCGATGGTTGAGAAGGTTTGTACCGAAAAATGGAAACTTTGAAGCCAAGTGCCATCTGAGCTAACTGAATTCGGAGCGATCCAGTACAGCGTTCCGAAGACGAGATTGAGCGCCAAGTAGGCCAAGAATCCGTATGCGAACAACTGCCACCACGAAGCACCAAGCAGGGTGTAGTAGGCATCTGTGATAAACGGCAGGCCGTACAGGCCTGTTATTTCGTAATCAGGAATTAAAGAGTTATCAGATTTAACTCGTCGTGTTTTTGTTTTAGCCATGGGCAGATTTTACCCGATTTTTTTGAATGGGAACTGAGTCATGCGTGATGTTGATTTGATTACAAAATTTTAACATCCTCACGGCCGATTTTCGTCTATAATCTTGTTCGGTTTTGTTGAACTGCTACAACAACGTTTGGCAAGCCAGACCACCAACATTTGGCAACGGAAGAGATTTGATTCAACTACGAGAATGGCAACAAAAAGCTCTGGCCCTGTATCGCAAACAGTGGCAACAGGGGGAGAAATCTATTTTATGGGAGGCGACGCCGGGAGCGGGTAAAACCACGGCCGCCTTGCAGTTGTGCCTTCACCAGATCGAAGAAGCTGGGCAAAAAAATGTCATCATTGTTGTGCCTACCACCCATCTAAAACGGCAGTGGGCGACCTCTGCGGCCCGAATCAATATCGATATCGACAACAACTTTAGAACCAAGTGGGGTTTAGGGCGTGATTACGACGGCCCGGCTGTGACCTATCAGCAAGTGGCCAACAGCCCGGCCGCGTTTCGCCAACTGGCAAAAAACGCAGTTGTTGTGTTAGATGAGATCCATCATGCTGGAGTTGGGCGGGAATGGGGAGAAGGGCTCGAAAGCGCATTTTCTCCAGCCCCGTTTGTGCTGGCTCTTTCCGGCACCGCATTCCGCTCAGACAATTCGGCCATCCCGTTTGTGAGCTATAACCGAGAGGGTGAAAGTCGCCCCGATTACGTGTACGGGTACAGCCAAGCGATTGAAGATGGGGTGTGTCGGCCGATTGCGTTTTTTACCTACGGTGGCGAAGTGGCGTGGATGGAAGCGGGAGAAACAGTTGAAACCGGCTTTGCGGATGATCTGTTTGGAAGCATGGCGGCCCGCCGATTGCGAGTAGCACTCGAACCAGACAGTGGTTGGGTGCGGCCGATGATCGAAGATGCGCACAACATGTTGATCGAAACCCGCCGATCCCACCCAGATGCGGGCGGTTTGCTGGTCGCAGCCGATCAGGATCACGCCCGCAGTTTGGCCCAACTGCTGACAACGATTAGTGGTAAACGGCCGACCGTTGTTCTGTCAGATGATCCAGAAGCTTCAACTAAAATCAAAGACTTTGGCAATTCGGATCAAGAGTGGATTGTAGCCTGCAACATGGTGAGTGAAGGGGTGGATATTCCTCGCTTGCGGGTGGGGGTTTACGCCACAACAATCTCTACAAAAATGTATTTTCGGCAGTTTTTGGGACGCATGGTGCGTATGACACCGGAGCCAGATGGGGTGCAGGTGGCGTATGTTTACCTGCCGGCTGATCCGCGCCTAAAACGATTGGCCGAAGAGGTGGAGTCTGAGATTGCGCACGTGCTCAAGCGTCGGCCGGACTTGGACTGGCGTGCGGGTGAAGGAGCGGTCGAGGCCCCTGAAACTGATGGGGATCCTGCGTGGAGCGCTCTGTATTCGAGCAATAGCGGCTTAGATGCGGTGATTCTGAACGGGCAACAGCTGGCTCTGTTTAGCGATCCCCGGTTTGTGCCGGAGCAACCGGCCCCTGAGCTGATGCAGGCGAAGATTCGTCAAAAAGTAGAGGAGCGGGTACAGCCATTGACGCTGGCGGAGAAGAAGGAGAATATGGCGAAGCAGATCGCCAATTTGGTCGGCCGGGTGCATCATCGCACCAAGCAGCCGTATCAAGAGATCCACGGCCGGCTGAACCGAGCGCAGAAGGTGGGTAGCCAGGCGGTTTGTACGCTGGAGCAGTTGGAGCAACGGGCTAAATTATTGCAACGGATGTTGTGATAGGTTGTTGTAGGGGTCGAAGGGGGCGGAATCAAATTTGATTGAGCTACGCCTTATTGTGCCCGCCCCCTTCGACCCCTACGAGACTACCAGCCGTGCTCCCAATACGCGTCACCCTCGCCCACGGCCGTTTCAAGCGCCTGCCGTACATACGGAATCACGTTGTCTGGAAGATTATCGAGGTCGGCCCACAAGATTTGATCACACTTTTCAGGCTCTGCATTGTGTGGCTCCCCGTCCCAAACGCTACATTTAAAGAAAAAATCTAAATAGATGCGGGAGCCTTTTGTGTTCCGGTGCAGGACGCTGACAAACTCTAAATCGTCATGCTTAACTCGAATGCCTGCCTCCTCTTCTGCTTCGCGCACCAGCGCATCAAGCACCGTTTCGTCAGCCTCAACGTGGCCCGCTACAAGACTATAGTTCCCATCTTCGTAGCCGGTGT
>JAHDGV010000432.1 GCA_020631655.1 Chloroflexota bacterium
ACCAAAGCGGTGAGGTAGTCGAAGAGGGGCTCGCGGCCGTTGGCAACCGCAAAGTAGATGGGGCGTTCAACGCCTGTAACCACGTTCCAAGCGCTCAGGCCGTGTACCGCTTCGTCATGGGTTAATCCCGGTGGGGCATCGGCTAGGCCAAACAGGCGGAGGGTTGCGCCTATGATCAAAATCAACAGGAATACAAGGCGCTGGCGGCCGATTTGGGGAAGTTTCATAAGCAGGATGATACATAGGACCCTGAGAGGATGCCAGCAGGAATGGGGGCTGTTAGAATTTAGACTCTGAATCCTTTCAATAGACAATTCATGACGTGGTGCGTATTGCGTGTTTTCCTATGCTATACACACCACGTTTTAATATTATGGCATTAGCAATTGGTATCGTTGGTTTACCCAACGTTGGAAAAAGCACAACTTTTAATGCGCTCACAAAAGAGCAGAATGCAGAAGCGGCTAACTATCCGTTCTGCACCATCGAGCCGAATAAGGCGATTGTAACCGTTCCTGATACACGTGTAGATAAGCTGATAGAGCTGGTAAGTCCGGAAAAATCAATCTATTCCACCATCGAGTTTGTAGACATCGCTGGTTTGGTAGCCGGTGCCTCTCAAGGTGAGGGGATGGGGAACAAGTTCTTGGGCAACATTCGCGAGACGAATGCGATTGTGCATGTGGTCCGCTGTTTTGATGATGAGAACGTAGTGCATGTGGATGAGCGGGGTCCAGACCCGGTCCAAGACATCGAAATTATTAACACCGAGCTGTTGCTGGCTGATATCGAACAGCTTGATCGCAAAATCGAACGGCTGGTCCGCACGGCCCGCACTGACAAAGCGCTTCGGCCGATGCTTGAACTGGCTCAAGCACTAAAAGAGCACACCAACGATGGTAAATCTGTTGCGTCATTCCCAGATCGGGAAAATCCGCTGTTTGACGAGCTGTTGCACGAGATGCGCTTTTTGACCGGTAAAACGGTTATCTATGCGGCCAACGTCAGCGAAGATGATTTGGTAGATGGGAACGAGTATGTGCGGCAAGTGGAAGCGTATGCGGCCGAGAACAATGCCGAAGTGGTCGTGCTCTGTGCCAAATTTGAAGAAGATATGGCCGGTCTGACCGATGAGGAGCGACAAGAGTTCTTAACCGAGATGGGGGTTGAGGAAAGCGGCTTGGACCAGATTATCCGCAAAGGGTATACGGCTTTGGGCCTGATCAGCTACTTCACGGCCGGGCCTAAAGAGGTGCGCGCTTGGACGATCAAAGAAGGTTGGAAAGCTCCAGCCGCGGCTGGTGTGATTCACACCGACTTCGAAAAAGGGTTTATCCGGGCCGAGGTGATCAACTTTGAAAGCTGGGTTACGCATGGGAGCGAGGCGGCGGTTAAAGCGGCCGGTGAAATGCGTACAGAAGGGAAGGAGTACGTCGTCAAAGATGGTGACGTGATGCACTTCCGATTTAATGTCTAGAAAAAAGACCTCGTAGGTTTTCAAAACCTACGAGGTCTAATTAGTTGGAGCCATACCTACCTGCATAAGATTTTTATAGATTGATTCCAATAAAAGATTGACTTTATTTAGGAGCCGTTTTATTATTCCGACAACAAAACGGACTGCGGTCCACTTTTGTTTGAGAGGTACATGTGTCAACTAAAAATTTTGAAATAGATACCGATCTAGAAATCGGTTTAACTACCTTAAATGTCAAGGACCTGAAAGGGATGGTTCGCTATTATGAAGATGTGATCGGGCTAAGTGTTGTTGATGAAGATTATGGATCAATGACGTTGGGGATTGCGGCAACCAAACGGCCGCTTCTGCGCTTGATTAACAAGCGTGACGGCCAAGCGTATCCTCAATCTCCCGGACTGTTTCACATCGCTTTCTTGCTACCCACACGGGCAGATTTGGGCCACTGGCTTAGACATTTTGCGCAGACTCGTCAGCTTGATGGCGCAGGCGATCATCTTGTAAGCGAAGCGCTGTATCTGACTGACCCTGAAGGGAACGGAATCGAGATTTATTGGGACCGGCCGCGAAGCGAATGGACAACTGACACTGACGGCAAAATCCAGATGGATACGCTACGGGTTGATTTTGGCAGTTTGATTGCTGAGGCTCCGACGGCTCCGTTTACCAAACTACCGGCCGGAACCGTGATGGGGCACATCCATTTACAGGTGGATGATGTGAACAATGCACAGGCGTTTTACCACTCAGTGCTCGGGTTTGAAACGGCCGCTTTTATTTCTAACCAAGCAGGCTTCTTCGGGGCAGGCGGATACCATCATCACATTGGTGCCAACGTTTGGAAATCACGTGGTGCTGGCCCAAGACCGGCCGATGCGCTGGGCTTAGATCGGTTTGAACTGATCTTTTCGAGCCAGCAGAAACTGGACGAAGTTGTTGAGCAACTCAAGTCGGCCGACGTTCCATATGACCAAATCGGTAGGGCGATAGAAGTCATCGATCCGGCCGGAAACAAAATTATCCTGAAAACTTAAATATCTAAACCTCGTAGGTCTGACAGACCTACGAGGTTTTTGAAGACGCGACGGCGACATGAATAGAATTCAAGGCATCCATCACATCACGTGTATGACGGCCAATCCACAACAAAACTTAGATTTTTATACCAAGGTGCTGGGGCAACGGTTTGTCAAACGGACCGTCAACTTTGATGATCCCGGTACCTATCACTTTTACTATGGTGACAACGTTGGTAGCCCCGGCACAATCATGACATTTTTCCCGTGGGCCCACATCGCAAAAGGGCGGCGTGGCAACGGCGAAACGCTGGCTACCTCCTATGCCATCCGGCCTGAATCGGTTGATTGGTGGCAGAAATGGCTAACTGAACATGAAATTGAACACACGCTCGAAACCAGGTTCAGTGAACAAGTTGTCGTCTTTGCAGACCCGGAAGATATGATTATCGAGTTGGTTGCAACCACTGATTCGTACGTTCCGGCCCACTGGGAAAATGGACCGATCCCGGCCGAGCATGCGCTCCAATCCTTCCACAGCGTGACACTTGGGGTACACGATGCGACCCCCACGGCCGCCCTACTGACCGGAAGCTTCGGCTATGAATTGGTTGGTCAAGAAAACAATCGGGTACGCTTTAAAGGTGCTGGTGAGTATGCCCAGTACATCGATCTGCTGGTCCGGCCGGGACACGCTCGCGGCCGATTGGGCGCAGGCTCAGTGCATCATGTGGCGTTCCGCACCGTAGATGACAGCGAACAGCTTGAATATATGCAGGCGCTCCGTTCGGCCGGACACATGGCAACCGATGTCAAAGATCGGCAATATTTTCATTCGATCTATTTTCGTGAACCAAACGGCACGCTGTTTGAAGTGGCAACAGATGCTCCCGGATTTTTATACGACGAGCCGGTTGAATCGTTGGGCGCTGAACTAAAGCTCCCCTCTTGGTTAGAACAGCACCGGCCGAAAATCGAAGAGATTTTGCCGGAAATACATTTGGATAGTTACGCCTAGCGGCGATTGCGGGTATGCCGGTGGCGAGTCTGCGAGTGGTTGATTTCAAAACAACTAAACTCGCAAACTTGTCCCTCGCACCCCCGCCCCATTTTATGCACGAACACACCCCCATCGCACAGGCAGGATTGCCATTAAACGAAGCAAAAGCGGCTATGATCTTGGTTCACGGCCGGGGAGCAACCGCTCCCAGTATTTTGACACTGGCTGACGAATTTAAGCTGGAAGGCTTCGCAGTTTTGGCCCCACAGGCCAATCAAAATACATGGTATCCCAATAGCTTTTTGGCCCCGATGGAGGCCAATCAGCCGGGGCTTGATTCTGGATTAGCCAAGATCGGCCAAATTGTAGAACAGATCGAAGCGGCCGGAATTCCGGCCGAGAAAATTATGATAGGTGGTTTCTCGCAAGGGGCCTGTTTGTCGAGCGAATATGTGGCTCGTAACGCCAAACAGTACGGCGGTCTATTTGTATTGTCTGGCGGGGTTATTGGCCCTCCCGGCACGCCGCGCAACTATGCTGGCACGATGGCTGGCACACCGGTGTTTCTCGGGTGCTCAGACGTAGACTTTCACATTCCGGTGGAGAGGGTCCATGAATCGGCCGAGGTGTTTGAAGCACTGGGTGCCAGCGTGGACAAACGTATCTACCCGAACATGGGGCATACGGTTAACATGGATGAGGTTGAGGCGGTAAAAGCCATGGCTAAAAAGTTAGTTGAATAGAACTTTGCATTATGAAAAAAATACAAGCACAAGGTGTTCATCATATCACGCTGATCGGAGCAGATCGGCAAACGAGTATCGATTTTTGGGAAGGGGTTTTAGGCATGCCGTTTATTTTCGAGCAACCGAACCTTGATGTACCCGATGATAATCATCTCTATTTTGATCCGGGTGACGGCCGGTTAATTACCATCTTTACCCGCGAAAGCCGTACGGCCGACAGCACCCCAACCCCTGAAGTGATTGGGAA
>JAHDGV010000433.1 GCA_020631655.1 Chloroflexota bacterium
ACGCTCAAAGCGTG
Source organism: Chloroflexota bacterium (assembly GCA_020631655.1). Classification (GTDB taxonomy): domain Bacteria; phylum Chloroflexota; class Anaerolineae; order Promineifilales; family Promineifilaceae; genus WTJY01. Next base: position 15 of record JAHDGV010000433.1, read on the forward strand.
GGCCGAGGTTGTTGAAAGGCTGGGCAAGCTCGACCTCGAAACGGTGATGCAACCGGCCATTCGGTATGCTGAAAAAGGGTTCCCCGTTTCAGCCTATCTGCATGACTGCATTGTGGGGACCCAAGCAGACTTAGCAAAATTTGAGGCCACGGCCGAGATTTTTCTACCCGGTGGCAATCCGCTCAAAACGGGTGAGCGCTTGATTCAGGCACAATTGGCTGAGTCGCTCAAAGCGCTTGCGGCCGAGGGGCCGGACCTGCTCTACGGGGGCGCGTTAGGTCAAGTAATCGTCGATAACATCGCTAAAAACGGTGGAATCATGACGCTGGAAGATTTGCGCAATTACCAAACTATCCAACGGGAGCCGTTGCGCAGTAATTACCGTGAGTACGAGCTGGTGGCTCCACCACCTCCTTGCTCGGGCGGTCTACACATCCACCAGATTTTGCGCCTGCTAGAAGGATATGATGTAGCCAGCATGGGATTTGGCACAGCTCAATCGATCCATCTGCTGGCTGAGTGTTTGAAGATCGCATTCGCAGATCGACACGCCTATGTGGGTGATCCCGCCTCGGGCAAAGTTCCTGTTGAGTGGCTAATTTCTGAGGCGTATGCGGCCGAGCGGCGTAAAAATATCCATCTCACCAAGGCAACCCAGCAACGGGCGGGCACCTTGCCCTCGGCCGAGTCAGGCTACACGACCCACGTCACCACGGCCGACGCGGATGGCAACATCGCCTGCATGACCCAAACGCTCAACCAGCTGTTTGGCTCCAAAGTGATTGTGCCCGGCACCGGCATCTTGCTCAACAACACGATGGCATTATTCGACCCCCATCCGGGGCAGGCCAATTCAGTTGGCCCGTCAAAACGGATGGTAAGCAGCATGTCGCCCACGATTGTGCTAAAAGATGGCAATCCGTTTATGGCCCTTGGGACGCCGGGCGGGGTCCGGATTTTCCCCAGCGTTTTGCAGGCGATTGTGAATGTGATTGATCACGGGATGACGTTGCAAGAAGCGGTTGAAGCGCCACGAGTCTGGACGCAGGGGCAGGAGTTGGAGCTGGAACAAACCATCCCTGAAACTGTCCGGGCTGAGCTAAAGCAAATGGAGCACACCGTTTTGCCGGTGCCGGTGATTGCAGGGGGCATGAACGGGGTTTTGTTTAAGGATGGGATGATTAATGGGGCCGCTTGCTGGCGGGCCGATGGCTCTCCGGCCGCGCTGAGCGGTGGTCCTGCCCGGCCGGGAACACGCTTTTTTGCATGATCCAAATGGATATTTGATCGGGTTTTGAGGATGCTAAATTGCTAGATTTAGGATAAAAACGATGCAGAAAGACTGATTCAAACAGAGGTAAACATGGCAAGAAATAAAACCCTGATCTTAGAAAAACTGGCGCAAGCAACTGACCTACTCAACGAGTACAACATCGACTGCTGGCTTACCTTTGTGCGTGAAACCTCAATGGCCCCCGACCCGATTCTCGACTTTATCTATGGCGGGGACATGACGTGGCAGTCCGCATTTTTGCTACACAAATCGGGCGAGCACACCGCCATCATCGGCCACTACGATGCACCAGATGTTGAAGAGTTGGGCGGCTACAGCACAGTGATCGGGTATCACGAAGGGATCGGTGAGCATCTGCGGGAAACACTCGCCAAGTATGATCCAAAAACGATCGGGCTCAACTTTTCTGAGGGGGATGTGGCGGCTGACGGGCTGAGTTTTGGCATGTATCTCACGCTCAAAAATCATCTGGATGGGACCCCATTCGGCGAGCGGTTTGTCTCGGCCGAAAAAGCGGCCGCGGCGCTACGAGGGCGCAAAAGCCCAACTGAAATCGCACTCGTGCAACAGGCGGTCAACACCACCGAAATGATCTTCGACAAGATCGAGGCGTTTGCCAAACCGGGGATGACGCAGAAAGAAATCGCCGCGTATGTCCACGGCATCATTGATGATCTGGGGCACGACTATTCTTGGCCCAAACCGTACAATCCGATTGTGACCTGCGGCCCAAATTCGGCCGTGGGGCACGCCTCCCCCGGTGATGTGGTGCTCGAAAAAGGGCACACGCTCCACATCGATCTCGGTGTACGGCAAGAAGAATACAGTAGCGACATCCAGCGGATGTGGTACGTGTTAGACGACGGTGAAACCGAAGCCCCACCTGAGGTCCAGCGCGCATTTTTGACGGTGGCGGGAGCCATCCAAGCGGGCAAAGATAATTTGATTCCGGGCAAAAAAGGGTGGGAAGTGGATGAAGTTGCCCGCGAGTTTGTAGTTGACAACGGCTATCCAGAATACATGCACGCCTTTGGCCATTTGGTCGGCCGGGTGGCGCATGACGGCGGTATTGTGCTAGGCCCGCGCTGGGAACGGTACAAAGGGATTTGCGATTTGCCGGTTGAAGTTGGCAACATCTTTGCGCTTGAATTGCATGTGATTGTGCCTGACCGGGGGATGATGAGCGTGGAGGAAAATGCACTGGTGACGGAAAACGGGGTTCAGTTTTTGAGTACGCCTCAAACAGAATTACGCTACATCCGGCCGTGATAGATCGCAACAAAATCAAAAAATGATGCGTACAGAGATCAAACCTGTCTAACCCGGCCGATTTTCACTCGACAACTCCCGTTTCGTAGCCTCCGTGAAAATCAACTATTTCTACAAAAAAACTCGTCACATGGATACAAATCGAAAAACACCGGCGCCTATTCAAAACATTAGCTACGTTCTTATTATTGGCCTATTGGTGCTTACCGCCATTGAAGCGTTAAGTGTTTTAACCGGCGTGTGGAGTTTGATCTCACAAGCCATTTTCAGCCGATCAACCGTTGCTGATGCACTTTATGCCTTCTTTGCAGGATCTCAGGGGGTAATTTTTACTTTTCTCCCAATCGTTTTTGCCGTCTGGCTTTATAGGATGAACGACAACCTGCGTCAGTTTGTCGCAAAACGGATGGAGTTTACTCCCGGCTGGGCGGTTGGTTGGTATTTCATCCCGATCGCCAATCTGGTTCTGCCATACCGAAGCATGCGCGAGCTGTGGCGAGCGAGCCATAATCGCTGGGATGCTGACCCGGGAATCTTAAGATGGTGGTGGGGGCTGTGGCTTTTTAGAGGTATTTTTGACGGCAGTTCAGATCAGTTGTTTGGATTGGCGTCAACGGCCGAAAATGCTATCGCGATCACATCGGCCTACATTGTGGCGGACGTTTTTAATGTCGCCTTGAATCTTGTTGCCCTCAGGATCGTGACCTCGATCTGGGCCGCCTACGAAGAGAATTACATGATGCTACCTGACAAAACAGAGGATGAGCCAGACATTGAAATTCGCAAGCTCAAAGAAAACGAAAAACAATCTCCATAAGCGCTACACATATCTTCACTTTACACTCTCTGATAGGATCAATTGACTGCCCCATCTTGCCTATTATGACTTCTTGATGGTTGAAGACCCTCCGGCAAATTTTGCATAATGACCTGACAACACATCAGTTAAAGAAGTTCTATGCAAAATTCCAGTCAAAATAAACCCATTTATATTTTAGGGTCCGGTGCTGTTGGTTTGGCGCTGGCCGCCAGCCTGAATGAAACCGGCCGTCAACTCACCCTAGTTCGGACCAGCGTCTCCGACTTGCCGATGCAATCGGTTGAAATCACCGGCAACGAAATCGGTAAAGCTCCGTTCAGTTTCACCGCCAATATCGTTTCGCTCGATCAAATCCATGAGCTAAACGGCATCATCGCCGTAACGGCCAAGGCGTTTGCAAACCCGCATATAGCCAGCCAGCTCAAAGCAAAATCGGCCGATTCTCCCGTTGTGCTAATGCAAAACGGATTGGACATTGAACAACCGTTTTTTGATGCCGGCTTCAGCGAAATTTATCGCTGTATTCTGTACATAACCAGCCAAAGGATGGGAGCTCACAAAGTTGAGTTCCGTTCAGTAAAGTCCTCACCCATTGGTGTGATGGGTGGCACTGGCGCACAGCTTGATCAGGTAGTTGAGATGCTTGATGCCCCCAAGTTTCGCTTCCACGCAGACGATCAGATTAAGCTAGCCCTGTGGCGCAAGCTCATTTTAAATGCGGTGTTCAATACGATCTGTACCTTACTCGATACCGACAATGGGGTATTTGCCCGTGACCCAGAAGTTGCGGAGCTCGCAGGTGAAGTGATCAAGGAATGCAGTCAGGTTGCGGCCGCATTTGGGCACACCATCGACCCAGACCAGTATTTGGCTCAAATGATTCCGATCAGCGGGCAATCGGCCGGGCTAAACCCATCTACCTTGGAAGATATCAAACACGGCCGACGGACAGAGCTAGAATTCCTGAATCAAGCTATCGTTCAAACGGCTGAAAAATATGCGCCACATGTGGATGTCTCAACCACAAAATTACTGGGTGACTTAACGATGCTCAAAGCCCAGCAGGCTCGTCTGCAAAACCCAA
>JAHDGV010000434.1 GCA_020631655.1 Chloroflexota bacterium
TTTTATTCAGCGCGTCCGGGAGGACTCGAACCCCCGGCCTTGCGGTTCGTAGCCGTAGGGCTAGTTGGCCCATATGTCGCGCTTGATGCCTGTTTTGATGACTGCTTCGTGTAATTCACAATCGTCTATGTTGGCGTAACCGTATGTTGTTGCGATTTCGCTGTGATCGATAAGTTGGGAGGCTAGCTCTATGCCTACAAGCTGGCGGCTGCGTTTGACTTTTGCATGGCGTAATGAATGTGCTCGAAATGCTTTTACTTCTGTTTGCTTACATCGCCTGGCTATCATTTTGCTGATGCCGTCGGTTGTGGCTTGATCGGGGTGGCCGCCTTGCCGCCAACTGTAGATTGCAAATGGGGATTCGTGTGGACGTACTTTTTTCCAACAGTGCCAAATTTCTGCAGATGTTTTGGTAAACCGTAGATCGCGGTCGGCCGTTTTGCCCCAACTTGTGACGACGTAGGATTTTTCAGCGTTGTTTTTGGTTGCCCTATCCATTGCACTGGTTGAAAGATTGGTTAATTCTCCGGCCCTACAGCCTGACTCGTATAAAAAAACGATAACAAATAAATCATGCAAATATTTAAGCTCGAAGTAAGTCCACGACTTTTTGAGGTTGATTTGTAGATTGCCAAAAAAATCTCTAAATACTAGATCGTTTTTCGCTAGCTGCTGTGCAAGTTGGTTTATGACGGCGACTACATCTGTTTCGTTGGCTGCTTTGATTTTAATGCGCCGTTGTCGTGGTTTTTTCAGATTTTTGGCGATGTTCTTTTGTGTGTGCCCTTTCTTTTTACACCAACGGAAAAACTGTCTGATATCACCAATGATGGGCCGAATGGTTCCGGGGGAGTATTGGTTGTTGAGCTTGTCTGTGTGTTGTTTTAGATGCCTTTTTTTGATCTGGTGAATTGGCTTGTTTTGCACTGTTTCGCTGAGCTGTATGAGGGAGCGAAACAGGTGGCTGATTGTGGCGGGGGATAGATCTTTTTTGGCTTTCTTTTTTAGGAAATTATGTAGTAGAGCATTGAATGTCTCTGGCTGGTGGCTTCCAGCTAAAAATTTTTCAAGCTTATTCAAAATAAGCCTCCTGTGCATGGGTTCACTGTAATTATGGCAAATTTGCTGCGGATAGTGATTGCTTGGCCCATTTTTTTTACCGTTTTATTGTTTTAAGGAATAAAGGATATGTCTATGAGTCTTAAGAGTTCTGACAGGCCAGAGGTTGATTTGCTGGCGTTGATAGCGGATGACCAAGGGATGATTAGCTACCGGCCGAGCTGGAATAAGTTCACGGGTAGCATTAATGCGACGATTCTGCTTCAGCAGGTTGTTTATCGCTGGGCGAAACATGGGAGGCAACCTTTTTATAAGTTCTCTGCGCCTTGTGCTCAGCTCGCTTATCGGCCGGGTGATAGTTGGCAGGAGGAGTTGGGAATGAGTCGCAAGGAGCTTGAAAACGCAAAGAGAAAGATAGCGGTTTCAACGAAAGGTGAGTTGGATGATTCTGCTTTGGTTTCTTATTGGCGTGATCGGTATCACAAGACTTGGTATGCGCTAAATGAGCTGATGTTGATGGAGCTATTGGGAAAAATCTATCCATCGAACCAAGAAAAGAATGTAGGAATTCAAGCTTCGCTAAACATGGTAAATGATGAAATACCGATGCACCAAACGGGCAGTGGTACGGATGCCCAAAAGGTACATGGGCCAATGTCCAAAAGGGGCATTCGTGCGAATGCACTAATGGGGAGCGGGTTAATGCACCAAAGGGACGGTGGTACGAATGCGCTAAACGGGCCGGAGCTGATGCACGAAACGGGCATTGGTACGGATGCCCAAAACGTGCGGCCGTATAGCAGAGAAAACAACAAAGAGAACAACAGAGATTACGACAAAGATAACAGCAATAAGAATGCGCCTGTATTCGGTGATTTGGCTGGGAATGCTGCTGCTGTTGCTGCTTCTGATGCTGATCAGATTTTGGATTGGATGGGTTTTAATGGCCGATTGACTAAAAAAGATGGTGATCCACCGCCGGATGTTTTGTTGGCTTGGGGGTATTGGGTCCGGGTTGAGGAGGCTGGTTTGGCAGCGAAGGGGAAGAATGCGGTTGGGATTGCGCGTGCTGGCTGGCGCCGGGGTGATGCTCCTGGTGGTGGTTGGACGATGTTGGCGAGGGTGTGGCTTGAGTTGGAGGATGTCGGCCGGTGGGATTTGATTGATGCCGGGCATGAGGCGAAATATTCTGGGGGGCTGGTTTTGACACGGGGGCTTGAGGATGCGGGGTTGACGCAACCGGTCCTTGAGGCGTTTGGGAAGTTGTGGGATGCGACTGGTGGTGATGTGGCTCCGGTTGGTTTGATGCCGGTTGAGGAGTTGGGTGGGTGATTTTTATGAGATTTTTTCACAGATACGGGTTTTGTTTGAGTTTGTTGTTGGTGGTGGGTTGTGGTTCGGCCGATGGCTCGAGCGGGAGGGACTCAGGCGGGGATGAGGATGGATTATTTGGTGTAATTGAGCGGGGTGAAGTGGAGCGGGTTGGGTTTGCTACGACGGTGCCGGATGAAGTTGAGGTGGACCCGAGGCTGGTGTTGGATGTGACGTTTTTTGATGCGGAGACGGGGGTGATGTTGGTTGGTGATGTGGTGGTTTTTAAACGTGGTGGTGGAGCTGGGGAGTCTGTGTCGTGTAGCCAACAGGTACGGTGTGTTATGGCGGTGCGGCCGACGGGGCTGGAGGATGTGCCGTGGGTGATTGAGGCGAGGGCTGTGGGGTATGAGGAGCAGGTTTTTGAATTGAGGGTCAATACGTTGAGTAGCCGGACGATGACGATGCCGATGAAGTTGCGGCCGATCGGGTTGGATGGATGAGTTTTTGTTGCGGCTGAGTTCTAGAGGATATGGAGGTGATGGGTATGGGTTAGAGACTGGATGTAGGAAAAAAATGGCCGTGCTGACGTTTGAGGGCTAGCACGGCCGACCGCCATAAGCGGATTTTGGTGAAAATCGCAGTATGGATGGTTGTGGGTATTTTACGCTCATGGCCATCTAAATCAAATGGAGTAAATCGTATGACGGAGAATATACCTGAAAATCAGGCTGATTTTGATCAAATTGAGTGGGTAACTTGGCTGGAGAAGAGTACGTCGATGACGTTGTGGGAGCTGGTTGCTGTGCTGATTAAGTCTTTGATTGCGCTGATTTCTGTGCCACATGCTTTGCGGGTGATGGGGTTGGAGCAAGCGAATTGGATGGCGTATGGGGGTGCGGCTGTTTTGGAGCTGACGTTTTTGTGGCACTTGTTGTCTTTATCTTTTGGTCGGTTGCGGAGTTGGTGGCAGATTGGGATTTCGACTGTGACGACGGCGATGCTGGCCTTGGGGATGGCGGTGAACATGGCTTCGGCGGCGGCGATCCATCGATTTGATACGAGCGAGCTTGTGGGTATGCCGGTGTTTATTGATTTTTGGCAGGTGTATGGGATATGGGGTTTGTTGATGATGGCGGTGGTTTCGACGGGGATTGTTGAGGCGATTCACCCGGGGAAGATTCAGCTAATTCGGGATGCGATGCATAAGGCGAAGCTGGCGTTTGATGGGTTTTTGGCGAAGCAAGAAGAGCAACGTTCGAAAAACAATAAGCGGCTAGCTGGGATTAAGGGGGCGGCGATGCGGGCGCAGGCTGAGGCGCAGATCCTTAAAGAGAATTTGTTGTTGCAGGTTGAGCAGAAAAAGATTGAGGCGGAACAGAAGAAGAATACGTTGCGGCGTGATGCTGATTTGGCTGAGAAGTTGGAGGAGATGGTGAATGGTGGCATTGATGTGTATTTGGCGTCTGATGAGTTTAAGGCTGAGTTTGATGTGGAGGTTCAGACGAATATTGAGAAGCGGCTGGCGAAGGTGATGGGGGTGAGACGCCGGGCGAAAAAGTAGTGGCGGCCGGTGCCGGGGTTGATGGGGTGATTTTTGATATTGATCCTGTTGCCCCCGGCACGTTTAAACGGCCGATGATGAAGCGGAGACGGAGGCGTAAACGGTGCTTGCGATGTTTGGGGATTATTTCGGATGCGCGGAGGAAGATGAAGGCTCAGTTTTGTTCGGATAATTGTAGGAAGCGGCAGTGTGATGGATAGAAAAAACGGACGTTTCTCTCTGGTAAATTTGGGGTTGCGGCTGAAGTTTGCTTGGGATGTGGTTTGGATTTGGCTGGTGTTTTATTGGCGAAATATGCTGACTTACCGGCATTATTTACCGGCTGGCGTGAGGCGAGTGGTTGAGCGGTTGGGTGGGGAGGAGATGGCTGAGTTTGAGCTGGTTTGGGATTTGATGTCTGATGCTGAACGGGAACGGTTTTTGGTTGGTTCGAAGAAGGCGGGGAGTTTGTCTGTGTGGCGGATGATGGTGAGGAAGTATAAGGATGAGGATTCTCGCTGATACGGGGATAGTTTGGTTGAGATTTAGACTTCGGTTGAG
>JAHDGV010000038.1:0-10414 GCA_020631655.1 Chloroflexota bacterium
AACTGAAACTGAAACAGTGGTTGAAGAGGTTGTTGTTGAGAAAGAAGTTGAAGTTGTTGTCGAGAAGGAAGTAGAAGTTATCCAAGAAGTTGAAGTAGCCGCAGGTGCTCGTGGAGCAGGAGATCGTCTAACTCTAATCTACTGGCAAGCTCCTTCAAATCTGAATCCCTACCAATCTGGCGGGACAAAAGAACTTGAAGCATCTTCTCTTGTAATTGAGCCGCTTGCTCGCTTTGATGATGTGGGTCGGCTGGTTCCAGTTTTGGCTGAAGAAATCCCAACGACAGCTAATGGTGGCTTTTCCGAGGATCTAACAACAATTACTTGGAAGCTTAAAGAAGGTGTCCTATGGTCGGATGGAACTCCATTCACAGCAAGTGATGTCGTCTTTACCTATGAATACTGTGTTGATCCAGCTACCGGTTGTGGTGCTGTCAATCTTTTCCAAGCCATTGATACGATTACTGCGGTTGATGACTTGACAGTCGAAATTATTTTCAAAGAAGCGCGTCCGTATCCATATGAAGCGTTTATCACCTACACGGCTCCAATTTTGCAACGTGCTCAGTTCCAAGACTGTGTGGGTGCAGCCGCCGCTCAATGTACTGATCAGAACTTTAACCCAGTGGGAACTGGCCCTTATACGGTTGCTGAATTCCTGTCAAATGACTCGGTCCTTTATGTACCAAACGATAACTATCGTAACCCGAACCAACCTTACTTTAGCGAAGTATTTATGAAAGGTGGTGGCTCGGCCGAAGATGCAGCCCGTGCTGTACTAGAAACAAATGAAGCCGACTACGCTTGGAACACTCAAGTTCCTCCCGAAGTTCTGGCATCAATGGAACTGGCCGGTAACGGTAAAGTCCTAGCCGCTCGCGGTACAGCTGTTGAACGTTTGCTGATTAACTTCACAAATGATGACGCAGATTTAGGTGATGATCGCTCCCTCTATCTTGATGGAAGCAATCCTCATCCATTCTTGAGCGATATTGCTGTCCGTAAAGCCATGTCAATGGCAATTGATCGCACAACCTTGACGACGATCGGTTACGGTAACTTGGCTCTACCAACCTGTAACATCCTTCCGGGGCCGCCAGCATATACATCAACTGCAAATGACAGTTGTCTGACTCAAGATATTGCAGGCGCGAATGCACTTCTAGATGAAGCCGGAATTGTCGACACTGATGGAGACGGCATCCGCGAAAAAGATGGTGTGCCTTTGGTTGTTCTATACCAAACCTCTACCAACGCAGTACGTCAACAATACCAAGCACTGATCAAACAGTGGTGGGCAGAGATCGGTATCGAAACCGAGCTGCGCAATATCGACGCCTCTGTATTCTTTGGTGGTGACCCATCGAGCCCAGATACATATGCTAAGTTCTATGCAGATATTCAGATGTACACCAGTGGTGCATCAGGCCAGAACTTCCAAGACATGTTCTCTGGTTGGTTGCCGGAAGAGATTCCAGGCCCAGACAATAGCTGGGGTACAGGCAACATTATGCGGTATGTAAACGATGATTTCGTAGCTACATATAATGAACTGGCTGTTACTGGAGACGAAGACCGACGGATTGAATTGACCAAACAACTAAACGACATCATCGTACAAGATGTTGGTGTGATTCCAATTACCTATCGTGGATCAGTATCTGCGGCCGGTAACGATATCCTAGGTGTCCGTATCAACCCTTGGGGCTCAGAATTGTGGAACATTGCAGAATGGACACGATCTGAAAACTAAGAATAATTAGTGTTTTTTTTGAGGGCGATGGATAGCTTTCCATCGCCCTTCATGTACTTATAAAAATTATTATTTTATCTATTCCTAAGTAATCTTTATATTTACTCGTATTCTGTAAGGAGAAGAAAAAATGAAGAAAAGTTTGTTTATTGTTTTGTTCGCTTTGGTAGGCATAATGCTTGTTGCCTGCCAACCTCAAGTTGTTGAGGTCGAAGTTACACGTGTTGTAACCGAAACCGAAACAGTTGTTGAAGAGGTTGTTGTAGAGGTTGAAAAAGAAGTTGAAGTAATCAAAGAAGTTGAAGTTATTCAAGAAGTTGAGGTAGCTGGTGGTGCCCGTGGTATTGGCGACCGCTTAACCTTGATTTACTGGCAAGCTCCAACCAATTTGAACCCATACCAATCTGGTGGTACTAAAGAAATTGAAGCTTCTTCTCCAATCATCGAGCCACTTGCTCGCTTTGACGAGACCGGTAAATTGGTTCCAGCTTTGGCTGCTGAAATTCCAACCCTTGCTAACGGTGGCTTCTCTGAAGACCTAACAACCATTACTTGGACGTTGAAAGAAGGCGTTCTGTGGAGTGACGGAACCCCATTCACCGCTGACGACGTTGTCTTCACCTATGAGTATTGCATCGACCCAGCAACTGGTTGTGGTAGCTCGAACCTATTCGAAGCGATCGACACCATCACCGCTGTTGATGACACCACGGTTGAAATCATCTTCAAAGATCCACGTCCATATCCATACGAAGCATTCGTAGCGCACACCGCTCCAATTTTGCAACGTGCTCAATTTGGCGATTGTGTTGGTGCAGCTGCTGCCCAATGTACTGATGAGAACTTTGCTCCAATCGGTACCGGTCCATACGTAGTTGCTGAGTTCTTGTCAAATGACTCTGTACTATACGTGCCAAACGAAAACTATCGTGACCCGAATAAACCATACTTCAGCGAAGTATTCATGAAAGGTGGCGGTTCTGCTGAAGATGCGGCTCGTGCGGTACTAGAAACCAACGAAGCAGACTACGCATGGAACACCCAGGTTCCACCTGAAGTTTTGAGCGCGATGGAATTAGCTGGTAACGGTAAAGTATTGAACTCATTCGGTACTTGCGTTGAGCGTATTATGGTCAACTTCACCGACAACAGCCCAGAGCTAGGTGATGATCGTTCTCTCTACCTAGATGGAGAAAATCCACATCGCTTCTTGCAAGAGCCAGCGATCCGCGAAGCTCTTTCTATGGCCGTTGACCGCGGTACTCTAACCACAATCGGTTATGGTAACTTGGCTAACCCAACCTGTAACGTTGTTCCTGCTCCATCAGCCTTCGTTTCAACTGCTAACAATTCTTGTTTGACACAAGACATCGAAGGTGCGAAAGCATTACTTGATGAAGCAGGTGTTGTGGATGGTGATGGCGATGGTATCCGCGAATACAACGGAATCCCATTGAACATCTTGTACCAAACCTCAACCAACGCTGTACGTCAACAATACCAAGCACTCATCAAACAATGGTGGGCAGAAATTGGCGTTGAGACTGAACTACGCAACATTGATGCATCTGTATTCTTTGGTGGTGACCCATCAAGCCCAGATACCTATGCTAAGTTCTACGCTGACGTTGAGATGTACACCAACTGTGCATCTGGTCAAGACCTTCAAGGTTACTTGGGCAGCTGGCTTCCAGGTGAAATCCCAGGTCCAGACAACAGCTGGGGTACCAGCAACGTTCCACGTTACGTAAACGATGAGTACGTAGCACTGCATGAGACTTTGACCCAAACTGGTGATCCAGATGAGCGTGCGGAAATCGTTAAACAATTGAACGACATTCTTGTTCAAGACGGCGTAATGATTCCTCTAACGCATCGTGGTTCAGTATCAGCTTCTGGTAACGACATCCTTGGTGTTCGTATCAACGCTTGGGACTCTGAGCTTTGGAACATCGCTGACTGGTCGCGTGCTGAGAACTAGTCTCTGATTGACTTTAGTGCGGAATAAAGATTTTTAATCTTTGTTCTGTAGGTGGGGCGATTCGCCAATCTGGCGAATCGCCTCATCATTAATATTTGTTATTAAATCAATGGTTTAAGATTGCAGATTGATGCCCTGTTTCACTATCCTGAGTCTTCAATCTTGAATTTTTGATTGTGATAGAACCCACAACTTTGGTTCTATCAACCTAAAGATTAAACTTTAAATTTTTTAAATAGAGGATCAACTATGGTTCGATTTATCATTCGTCGGTTACTGGTCGCAATTCCAACGCTATTGGCAATTAGCCTAGCGATATTTTTGGTATTAGACCTTGCACCAGGTGACCCCACGGGTAACTTGCCCCTGACTGTACCGCCAGAAGTTCGTGAAGCGATGCGTGAGGCCATGGGTGTCAATGAGCCAATCATGGTCAAGTACGGTCTATGGTTACGGCAGTTCTTTTTCATCGAGCCACAATATATCTTTGAGGATATAACCGGGGTAGAGATCTTTGACTACAGTGACAAGGTCAACAACCCGCCTCCGATTCGAATATTGTCGTGGCAATCACGGGCTCCGGTCTTTGACACGATTATTGAGCGCTTGCCCCAAACTTTGTGGGTGCTAGGGCTCTCATACATATTCGGGGCTTTGGTGGCGATCCCGTTAGGGATTATCACGGCCTATAATCAGTATACGTGGATTGATAATGTGGGCTCTTTCTTTGCCTTGATCGGCTACTCTGTTCCTACATTTGTTTTGGGCGTTCTTTTTATCTACGTCTTTGCAGTATGGGGTGGTTGGTTACCGACTTTCTATGATCCGCTGTTAGAAGTCACCAGTTGGGAAACCTTTGTGCTGCAGATTAAACAGATTATCATGCCTGTTACCGTTCTAACATTCTTCAACGCGGCCGTTATTAGCCGGTTCATGCGCTCGTCAATGTTAGACAACTTGAATTTAGACTATGTTCGTACGGCTCGCTCGAAAGGGTTGACTGAATGGGGCGTAGTTATGGTTCATGTAGTCCGTAACAGTTTAATTCCTGTTGTGACTCTGTTGGCTCTCCAGATTCCCGGCATTTTTGGTGGTGCGATCATCACCGAGCAAATTTTCAAGATTAACGGAATTGGGCAATTGTTGATCACGGCGATTCAGAATGGAGACATTCCGGCCGTTCAGACCATTACGTTCATTTTCGCGATTTTGATCGTTTTATTTAATATCGTGGCAGATGTTTTATACGGCATCCTTGACCCACGCATTCGTTACGACTAACTAGCTGTCAGCTTTCGGCTGATTGCTAACTAATAAAATTATGGCTGCTGTAACACCCGCAAGTTTATCTGCACAAGAACAAGAAGATTTAGGTGAAGTTCGCACCTTATGGCAGGATGTTTGGATTCAATTCCGTAAACATAAAGGGGCGATGGCTGGATTAACAATTTTAACTTTGTTGATTTTGTTTTCATTCGTTGGTCCATTTTTGTATACGGTTGATCCGCAATATAGTGATCTAACCGCTTTAAACCAAGAAAGTAGTTTGGATCACTTTTTTGGCACTGACGCAATCGGCCGCGATCTGTTTGCGATGATGATGGCCGGCGGCCGCATCTCGCTGATGGTTGGTTTTACGGCGATGGCGATTTCGATTGTTTTTGGAACAACAATCGGGATTTTGGCAGGATATTTTCCAGTTCTGGATGGACCTTTGATGCGAATAACCGACATGTTTTTCGCATTGCCCATTCTGCCGTTACTGCTGGTGGTCACGCTCCTTTTCCGCGATACCTTGCGCACAATCATGGGGCCAGAGCTCGGTATTTTTGTCATGATTGTGACGGTGATGGGCTTGTTGAGCTGGATGAGTACGGCCCGTGTTGTGCGTGGCGAAGTGCTATCGGTTAAGCAGGCTGAATTTGTGACGGCCGCAATTAGTATCGGCACAAAACGGCGTCGAATCTTGACCCGCCATATTTTCCCCAATGTTTTGGGGCCGGTTATGGTGGCCTCGGCCGTTGGTGTTGCGAATGCGATCATCACAGAATCTGCTCTTTCATTTTTAGGGCTAGGTTTCCCTTCAGACTTTCCAACTTGGGGCCGTCTAATCTTTGAAGGGCGCGACTATATGCGTTTGGCTCCAATGCGCGTATTTTGGCCAGGTATTGCGATATCATTAACCGTACTTAGCGTAAACTTTATCGGGGACGGCCTGCGCGATGCTCTTGACCCACGTCTGCGGGGTAAATAAGAGTTTGCAGATTTTACATAGATAGTTATTTCAAGCCTTTCAGGTTGTTTAGACCTGAAAGGTTTTTTTGTTTATGTTCAAAAGAAGACAAGAAGAATGGAGACGGCCGATTTGGCCCGAAATCGAAAAGTATCTATGGTGGGCGGCTATTTTAGTGGTGCTTGCATGGTCGTTTTATGAGCTTTACACCCTCATGCTGTATGTCAATCTAGTTTGGGTAAATAACGAAACATGGCGGTTACCGGGATGGTATGGGTTTACCATCCACGCATTAACTAGGTTCACCGGATTTGGTTTAGGCATTATCTGGTTGGGCGTTATGATCTGGTCGGAGCAGCATTTAGACACTGCTCTGAAAAAGGACAATTTGCGGCCGGTTAGTAAAAAAGTCCTCCTGTACAGTGCCGGGTTAGGCGTTCTCTGTCTGGCACTTCTAAGAATTTTGCCGTGGCTCTGGGGTATCCCTGTATTAAATCAATTATTCCCGTCTTTTTTATAGCTCTACCTCTGGTAGGATTTATGAAATTGCTTAACATAACGCTTGACGGTTTACATAATGTAAAGCTATAATGCCTCCATGTCCCTAGTAGACATAGGGTATATTCTGTTCCCTGAATGGCTCCGAGAATGGTTCCGACTAGTTCTCTTACCAGCGCTGGGGATATCACCTTACCAGATTACGGCCGGAGTTTTGCGCGGCTTTTTAGACTCATTTATGCTGATATTTTTGGCATTGGGTTTGTTGCAGGGCTCAGACTATTACATGCAGAGCCAGTACACGCTGACTCCTGAAATTCAGGCCAAAATTATTAAGTGGTCACCCGTGGCAGATGTCATTGCAAAACGGCATGACATTCCGCGAGAAGTGCCGCTTGTACTCTGGTACAAAGAAGCGGGCATGGAAGCGATCAATCCCACTTTATGCACCGGAATTATCGGCGCATATGATCTGGTGCAATCGGGCGAACGGCCCTGTTTTGATCCCGGCCCAATTAACGATTTGCAGGTAACCGAGCAACTGGTTATTGGTGCTCAAGAATTTAAAAAACGATGCCCTGAGATTACTTATGTGACTCAGAATCCAGACCTGATTAAGAAGTGTTACTTTGCTTATAATGCAGGTGTAGGTGCGGCTCAGGTTCAAGATTCAAATGACTCGGCGTATGTCATGAACGGCTTTGATGACGAGCATCAAAATATGCTGTATCAAGACATTGTCTTGGGCACAGTTCGGGTTCAGCAACTGGGCGCATGGCCAGTACACTTGGCCATTCAGGGGATGACTCGGAATGAAGCTGATCTGCATGATCATGTATACGATCCAGAGTTTGACCATACATCGGCCCATGAGTCAGATCGGCCGATGGTTTCTGTGGCGATTTTAGATATGACAGTCCGTTTGTACGATTGGATGACATATCGTTTCACAAATATATATACAAACAGCACGGCCGAAATGGCCTTTTCAAGGGTTGGATTGCCGCCCGGAGAGACATGTTTAGTTGCTCCACCAGAAAATCCTAACCCCCGGCTGTTACCAACGTTAAACCCGGTTGTAGATGCCCCGGTTTTGACACAAGACGTACACGGATGCTCATACGCACTCCCCGGTCTTGATGTTTCGAACTGGGAACTGTCCTCATTACTCCAAGCGCCGATGCCGGGACAAGTCACAACGTATACCGACCAGTGGCACAATACGACAATCAGGATTGAAAACGACGAATGGGTGGTCCTTATGCTTCACCCCCGATCTTATTTGATCCCAGAAGGACGGGTTGAACGCGGTCAAGCAGTAGGTGTTATGGGTGCGGTCGGAAACGCTACCGGCCCTCACGTACACTACACTGTGTATAGTAAAATTGCAGATGGATTTGTTGATCCAGCATTGTTTTTACCAATTACAAATTAAAGCATTCAATATTAGATTAGAGCGAAGTAACCTGTCATGAATCTTGTAAACCTTCTAATTTTCATCCCCCTAGCCATCGGCGTTGCATGGTTGTTTTACCTTATCTTCCGGCAAGATTTGGCAGCCAAACCACTGACGAACATCCTAAGTTATTTTCTGGGTGTTTTGATTATTGTGATTGTGGTCGGCTGGTTAATTGACACCATGTTGCCCAATTGGCTCAATACTCGCCTGCAAAACGCCCAAACTTCGGTAGAGCTGCGTGAGTTTGTAGATTCAACCACTGTGCTGATCGAAGATTCAGTTACAACCGACAACTCTCGCCAAGTTATTTTGCCCGCTCCAACCAGCGTGATCCTAATCCCAACACCCGGCTCTGACGGTGGTGGAGATACTGGTGTGGTAAATCCACTACCCGGAGATAACGTAGACCTTGATATCGTGATACGAGGCACCCACACGGTATCGGCCGGTGAAACCCTATCAACAATCGCTACCGCATACGGCGTTAGTCTAGATTCTCTGAGGGCTGCAAACAATCGCTACAACGACCTGATTTTTGTTGGCGAAGTCCTAAATATTCCTGCCCAAGTCAACAAGTAAAACCGATCATCTGATATGGCAAGCGTTAGTTCAAGAAGCAGCAATAATCGCTTGGATCGCTCTCGGGAGACTGCACTCCGCCAAGAGCGCATTTGGTACAACATACTGCCCGATGCGCTCCACAGCGCCTTTTTGCCATCGCGCCTAGAAGACATTCAACTTAGTGACAAAGAACAAATCCGCTTAGTAATTTACCAAACTTGGTACCGAAACATAAGCGGATATTTGCTGACCAATTATGGATTAAATATGGTATTAATCGCCATTTTGATCTCCATGGTGATCGGCTTTTTCGGTTGGGACACCGGCCTATTCCAAACCCCAATTTTCAATATGGTTATCCCCGTTGTCATTTTGCTGGCTTGGGTGATTTATGCAATTTTTGAAAACTTCAGATATTTAAAATGGCGTTTGGTCGTCACGGACCGGCGGCTAATTTTTTCGACTCCTCAAGATAACAATTGGATGTTATCCGATAACATCGAAATTAAAGGGCAACCCAAGGTTATTGACGACAACTGGTCCAAAGATCGGCTGTTGCGTAATCTGCAGATTTTTACACGATCTCGTGACCTTTCGATCAGTCCCTTAGGTTTACAGTTTGAGGGTGGCAAGGTAAAAGATGGGTTGATGATGCCCGATGTTGATCTTGATCACATCGAAGAATTTAAGCAGCTGGTATTGGACCTGACGAAATAGGGCGGTTACAAAGTAAAGCCCAATATAAACGTCTAAAAATCGCCTCACAGCCAACCGAAAAGCAATTTTTCTGAGACACACTACGTCCTCCGGTTGGCCAAGATACCAGAATCATACTAATCTGCTACGAATCGTGAGCCATGACCGGGGGTGGGGTAAAATAAGGGAGTGAACGGCCAAGAACAAAAAGCGTCTAATTATCTTGGGGGCAGCTGGAACAATCTTTCAGTTGAATCTGTTTTACTTGCCTTTGCTGGGGGATTAGCCGCTCTTCTCACCTTGATTCTGGCAAACTCATTCGTTCCGTTCAAAGTCCCGGTTGTCGTTTGGGTCTTTTTGTTAGGCGTTGCAGGTTGGTTTTTAAAAGATGGGTTGTTCACCCGCGAAACTTCATCCACAAAAGAGGCGTTGTCTAACCGCTGGGTCTGGTTTTTGGCCCCATTGGCAATTGCGTTGCTGATTCGGTTGCCGTGGTTTGGCTATCGAGAAATTCAGGGGGATGAAGGGGTTGTGCTGGTGCGCGCGGCCGATGTGTTGCTGGGAGACACGGTTGAACTGCTTCTGCATCGCAAAGGGCCAATGGAGATTCTGCTCTCGATGGCGGTTTGGGACCTGCTGGGTGAGATCAACGACCTCTTGGTTCGCATTCCTTTTTTGATCTGCAATTTGGTCTCACTGGCTCTGCTTTACAGTTTGAGCGAGCGTTGGTTCGGCCGGAAAGTCGCCACACTCGCAACTAGTCTGCTAGCCATCGTTGGCTTCCACGTTGCATTCAGCCGCGTGGTCCAATATCAATCTTTGGTGATGATGTGGGGGATCGGCTCTGTACTGGCGGCTGAACGGTACAGAAGACACGGCCGGATGGGGGACATTCTGCTTTCTGCAGTCTGCCTAGCCGCTGGGTTATTGTCCCACTACGATGCGATTTTATACGCACCGGCCGTGCTGGTTCTGCTCGCCTGCCGTTGGGCCGTACTGCGCAAAATTGAATGGCGGCCGTTTGGGTTTGCTATTGGGATCGGGGCCGCTATGCTGGCCCTGTTTTACATTCCGTTTGTGCTGGGGCCGGACTTTCAGAATACCCTTGGTTATCTGCTCAACGAGCGGGTCGGGACCGACTCGGGCGGTAGCATTGGTGATGTGTGGCAAATGGTCACCTTTTACAACAGTAGCTGGTTCATCGTGGGGATGATCGGGTTTGGGCTGGCAGGA
>JAHDGV010000038.1:10514-24477 GCA_020631655.1 Chloroflexota bacterium
CTGTTTGGATTCCCGTATCAAGCGGGATGGCGTGATCTGGGGCAAACAGATTTGACCGGTTTGGTTTACGCCAGCAACGAAGAGGAAGAAATTACCAACTGGTACATGGCGCAGGCTGATCGTACCCACTGCGATTTGGCCGATCTGTTTTTGCTAGCTGACAATGTGCAAGATGTGATCGCCTTCAACCCTGCCATCCTTGAAAACAAGGGGGAGACGCAAATTGGCCCCAACATGGTGGCGTATGCGGCCGACAGCGTCCCATTGCAGTTGGGAGACACCAGATTCCGGCCGGAAGACATTCGCAAACCATTGGAATTTGAAGCAATTAGTGAGTTAAACGTGCCGTTGGGCAATGACGTAACTTTGATGGGATATGAGCTCATTGAGCGAGGCGAGACGCTAGAAGTGGTTTTGTATTGGCAGGTACACAACTACATTAATCAAAATTTTCAGGCGTTTGTGCACGCCATCGACGCTGATGGGGAGCTGGCGACACAGTTTGACTCAGCCCCTGAATGCGCCATCAACCCCACAACTCGCTGGGAGCCAGGCACCGTGGTGCGTGACCCGCATCCGCTAGTTTTGCCAAATAATCGGCCGATTCGGTTGGTGGCGGGCATGTATGACCTCATCAGCTTAGAACGCTTGCCGGTTGAAAATGAGCCGGGAAACTTTGTTTTTCTGACCGAGCTTGAGAATTAAGATGAGACGTCTGAAGCGCACAAACTGGCCCCTGTCGATCTTTTTCTTGCTGATTGCGGCCGCTTGGATCAACCGAGATCTGTTTCCGGCAGAGGGCTGGGCGTTGGGGACGGCCGACATGCGCGCGCTGTTTTACCCGTGGTCAGAATTTGTGCGCAACAGCCTATTCCAAAGCCAAATTCCATTTTGGGACACCCGTCATTTTGGTGGCACCCCGTTTCTGCACAACCCACAAATCGCATTTTTCTACCCGCCTAACTGGATCATTTTTGGCCTGCCGATCAATCGCGGAATTAGCTTCTTTTACTTAGTCCACCTGTGGGTGGCGGGATGGGGAATGGCCCTTTTTACGCGAGAGTTGCTCGTTACAGATGGGGACAGCCAGCCGAAATTATTTGGTGTTGGGCTTGGCCCACTTGCGGCCGGCGTTGCGTTTATGCTGGGCGGCTTTTTCGCCACTCGCATCCATGCCGGTCATATCGGATTTTTAGCCACACACAGTTGGCTACCGTGGCTATTGCTCGCTACCGGCCGGGGGTTGAGCCAAAAGCGTTGGTCGGCCATCTCTGGCATTTCACTGTTCTGGGCTTTAGCCATTCTGGCCGGTCACACCACCACGCTTCTTTATTTGGGGATGATTTGGTTGTTGTTCGTGATTTGGTTCACTTACACTGACATTGCGAAAAATTGGCGATTTTCGGCCGGTTTGAGCAGTGTTGCACTGGGATTGGGACTGCTGATCTCCAGCGTTCAGCTTTGGCCCACCATTCAGCTAATCTTGCGCTCCGGCCGTGTTGATCAGGGGGGATACGAATTTGCGACTCGCTTTTCGCTCCCGTGGCAACAGCTGATGACCCTTGTGGTGGCCGAGTGGTTTGGTGAGCCTGCTAATCTCGGTTATTGGGGTGCCGAAAATTTCGATGAGCTGAGTAGCTATGCCGGAATCTTTTCGCTCATCGCCTGTGGATTTGTTGTTTATGCGCTTGTCCAAAGAATCGATTCTCGTTGGCCCCTATTTTTTCTCGGCCTATCTGTTTTAGGAATTTTGATTGCGGTGGGGGAAAACGGTTTTCTCTACCGCATTTTGTATGTTGCTTTTCCTCCGTTCAGGGTGATGCGCGCTCCCGGCCGGGCTTTGTTCTTCTTCGCCTTTAGCGGGCCGGTTTTGTTGGGATGGCTTGTGCAAGATCTGTTTAACCGGCCGTTTTATGCAAAACGCATCCTGCCCAAAGCAACCGCAATAACCGCAGTGGCTTGGTTGCTTTTGCTGGCGGCCGTGGGGGCAAGCTGGTGGTTTGCAACTGATCCTGATCTGTTAAACAGGCGCTGGCACCAATTGCAGAGCGCCACGATCACGGGTGTTTTTGCCCTTGTGGGGCTTGTTTTGCTGAGATGGCTGGTAGCCAATCAAAATCGTACCGGCTGGGTCCGGCTTGGTTCCCTGTTGTTTTTGGCCGTTATCGCTACCGATCTGGGTATGTTTGGTCAAAAGTTGATCCGGCCGACGCCGATGACTCCCTATTGGGTTTGGTTCGATGCGGCCAATGCGCCTGAAACCGCTAGCGGCCGAATATTGCCGTGGGGGTTTAATATTTTTGAACAAAATGGATCGGGCCAGCTGGGTCTAGAGTCTGTTTTTGGCTACAACACGCTCGAAAATGGGGCGGTTACACAACTGGCCGCGTCACAAACCGACCCCCGCGCTAAAGCGTTTGATATTTTAAATGCAACCTACGTGGTTTCTGAAGGGGGGCTGGGCAAGTTTACCGATAGTGAAACAGGTTTGGCCGGTCTTATTCGCCAAGACATTTATCCGAACATTCGGGTCTACCCCCGGCCGAACGCGTTGCCTTATGCAAGGCTGGTCGCAAACTTTGAGGTGATTCCAGATCAAGAGGCTCAATACGCTCGCATTAACGAGCCTGAATTTAATCCGGCCGACACAGTGTTGTTTGCAACCAGCCCCAACTGCACGTTGCCATCTAACCAAGCTGACCCGCTTGGCGAGGTAGCTGTCACAAATCGTGTGGGTGGAAGTATTGATTTGACAGTTTCGACCCAAGAATCGGCGATATTGGTTATAAGTGAAGCGGCGTTTCCGGGATGGCAGGCGGAGGTAAACGGAAATCGGGTTGAGATTGAGACGGCTTACACGGCGATTCAAGCGATTTGCATTCCGGCCGGAACTCACGAGGTCGCGATGCGTTTTCGGCCGTTAATATTTTTGTGGGGTGGGGTTGGAACGTTGTTGGGGCTCCTAATCGCATTCTGGCTCAGAAAAAAATAGGGCCGATCCAATCAAATTTAATCAATCGGACCAGCCCTATGTGAGTTGTTGTTTTAAGCGGCTCCCTTTTGGCCGTTCTACTTAGGATCGGGATTTTAGTTGGGACAGTTATTAAAATCCCGATCCTACCCAGCTGAACTTTAAAATTTGGGACAATTACGAGGTGCCCCTTGAGGGTATTTAAAGTTCAGCCCTTATTGTTGCTCGGCCGCAGTAATCGGTTCTACTACGATGTAATCCCACAGTGGATCAGATCCGGGATACTCGTCAGTAGAAGCCCACAGACCAAAGTATGGTTCATAAATCAGTCTCTTGTCGGTTTGTTTGGTGTAAACAACATCTTCACCGCTTAGGATCTTAATGATCCCATCTGGGTAAACTTCAATCGCCCATTCATTCCAATCATTGGCAGAGCCAGAAGAGACAGGGAGCTCAAGTACAGGAGAAAGTGGTTCGCCACGCCCTGAGTTTTTCTCGTCATGATAATCGATCTGTTTCACCAAGCCGTGCATGTGTGTAAAACCATCTTTCCACAAGAACATGGTGCGGTAATAGTGGTTTAGACAATTATCAACTACGTTGAATGGTGAATCCGGCGCACGAACGCCATCTGGAATCACATCGATTTCTTTTTCTGTACCAACCCGCTCAGTGCTTAGAGCATCGACCGGTGGGAAGATGGTTGGGCAAGCACCACCAAGGTAGTCACCACCAAAGATGATTCCATAGGTATTCAGGTTGCCGGGACCATCGAATTTTACGAGAGTGCTAATTCGATAAGGTGGTTCTGGTGCAGGAGCCAAAGGCGAGGTGACAAAATAGTCCCAGCGACCTTGAACGTGCATTTTTAGCTTGCCATCAACATAGCTCATGACATTTTGTGTATCGTCAAAGTCCTGACGACGAATGTCCCACCCAGAGTTGGTGCTAAAATCATCTCGATATGGACCTACAATCCGAATTACTTCTGATGGTTCTGCATTTTCACTGTCAGACTGAACGGTGAAATAATGTACGTTGTTGGTACTTGGTATGAGCTGAACATTGATAGACGCAGTTTCTGACGTGTAGGTTTGTTCTACCGGATTCATACTCGGGCTGTGCGACCTGTTGATGGTATAGACGGTGCCTGGCGTAGCATTTTCAGGTGCCCAGACAAGCTGCACTTCGTGATTCCCACCTACTTTTGCCCCTCTGTAGAAGGTTGCAGATGAGATGTTGACCGGCGCTCGAGAAACGAAGGGCATATAGAGCGCAAATGCGTTTTCTGCTTCGCCTTCGTCTTGCGATTGGACATCTGGGGTGGCGGTTAGTGCTGCTAACAATAAAAGGAGCATTGCTGGCAGTAAAAAATTTAGACGACGTTGATTGTTTGTGAGTCGAAAAAAGCTTTTGATCATAGTTTGAATTCCGATTTATGTTGGATTGGCTCTTAATTGTATTTATTCTATCAAATAGAATTCTTAGGTCACAAAATATGGACTGCTTTTGTACGGACCCCTTACGCTCACTTAAGATTTTCGGCCGCTTATCGATAAACCATGAAGCCTACTAACTGGAAAAAAGGGAGGAGTTTTCTTGCTTGGCTGTTTCTTTCTGGTCTTTATTTTATCGGTTTAAGCGCGGGTTTAGCCTCCGTTCCGAATTGTTAATTTGGGGCCGAATTATTAGCAATACGGTCAAAATGGAATCAGTTTACATAAACATATTTTTTCGAAAATATCCCGTTTTCTGCATCTAAATTCTTCGATTTATTCACATTGTAAAAACCTTCAATCATTATAATACTCGGGTACTATGACTACGCAGAGCCTTTTCAACAATAAGGGCATAATCTCCAAAACTTTGTGACAATGCAGAAAAAGCTAATATCATCAATTTTTATTGACCCATCGAAAGGTCAAGAACAAACAGCGCATGCGCTAACGGCAAATATAACAACCCGCCAGGGATATGATCTGAATATAGTTGCCATTGCTCAAAAAAAATCAGGCAGTTATTCTCCAATCGATACCCCCAGGAAGACCTTACTTTCCTTTATAACTAGCCTACAAAATGGGACGGGAACCTCTGTAGAGCAAATAATCTTTAAAGGTGTAAATGCAGTAACCGTATCAACAAGTGCGTACACGAAACGTCGTGGGGCGGCCCCTTGTGGCTTAACGGCCGGAGTAATGTATAACGACCAGCTCTTTTCTTTTCAGATTGGGGCGGGTGAGATTATTTATCATCACGAAAAGGGGATGCATTTATTAACACGGTCGGCCGCAAACAAGGGGACGCGCCCGGTGTGGTTGGGGGAAGTTCGGGAGCTTTCAGTCCAAGATATTAATCTACAAAAAGTAAAACTTCAGCCAGATTCGACAATCGTTGTTTGTCGAGCACATTTCATCCGTTCCATTGTTAGCAAAGGGAATTTGTTTAAACAAGCTGTTACGCAACTGGCGGCCGATCCAAAAAATTTAGCGACAGATATCGCTTACTGGGCTGCCCAAAATGGGATTGAAGAAAAACTGACGATGGCGGTTCAATATTGGGCCCCGGCCGATCCGGCCGCTGAAATGCTGGTTGATCCGAATGTGACCCGCACAATCGAAATCCCACCACATTTGCTGGTTCAGGCGCCACCACCCGGCACAAAAGCACCAGAGCCTGTAGAGCAACAGGCTGAAGAACCGGCCGTCGCTGATGAGGTTGTGGAATCATCTGCAGAAGCTGAAATGCAAGAGCAAAGTCCTGCAGTAGAAAATTTGGCTTCGACTGTTGATAAAGCGCCAGCCGAACCTGCCATCTTAATAGAAGAATTGGAAGAGACGGTTGAACCTCAACCTGAACCAATCTTGGACCAAGAACCGGTTGTAAATCAGACTGAAGATATTCAACTAGATGATGCGGATGAAATCACCGAAGAGCCTGCTCCAGTGGTTGCATATGCAGAGACAACCGTAGAGTTTGAGGAAACTGATCAACCCGATCCGATTGCTCAGGCCAACCAAGTTGTAAATGATTACGTTCAAGAGATCGCTGAGCCTGATTCTGTATTGGGCGAAGCAGATGGGGCTCGAAATGATGAGTTTATCAAACCAACCTATCAAGAGGTGCGTGAACAACTAGACGCCGTTACATCGGCCGATCCGGTTGAAGCTCCTCCTGAAGTTGATTTAAATCCGTATGAGCAAGAGGTTGAACCGCCTGAATTGTCTCAAAATGAACCTCCTCGAATTATTTTGCCAGCAAAAACGTTGGAGGTTGATCTGGTTGATGCACCAAACGGTGCGCTGTCGGACGCAGATTTTGGGGATCTAGACGATCTGGATGAGTACGATACTCAGCGAATGGAGCCGGTTGTAAACGAACCGCAGGCCCCTGAACGGATGAACGGCTTTCATAAGCCAGCGCCAGCGCCAGCGACAAATGGATATGCGGCCGGAGCTGAACACTCAGCTACGATCGTTCAAGAACGACCTAATCCCGCTACAGATATCAAAGACCGCTCGCGTGCAATCCGATTCTCTTTGATTGGTGTAGCCGCCTTGTTTGTTGTACTTGTTGGTGCAGGTACTTTCTTGGCGATGCAACGCATCATCTTTTCGCCACAGCCTGACAATCAACCAGCTGCTGTTTCGGCCGAAACACTCAACACAAGCGAAGGGAATGATGCTAGCGCTTTGGCTCCAGTAGTAGAGGAAGAGGTTGGCCCAGAGGTTGGTGTTTTCTCTCAGGGAAGTTCCGATATTGAATATTCTATCTATCAAGGATCAGGATTAGACGCTCGTGGCTTGATTCACTTCTCTCTGGGTGATTCTGCCAATCAAGACGGGACTGGAAATAAGAAAAATATTTTTGCTTGGGCTGGCTCGAATTTTGATTTTGAAAATCAGTCACCCGGAGCATCGTTTGGGGTAGGCGAAAATTCAACCCTATTTTTGGACTCTCGGGAGGGGACCCTGCGGCCGGAGATTTCTCGTTTGTTTGGAACCGCTGAGAGTAGTGCTGGCTGTATGTCAATCAACCACCGCTCGGTTGAAGATCCGCTGGTGATGTCTTGCTATAGTGGTACGTGCCGCTGGCGTGGGCCGCTTAATCGGAACTTTGATATTCCGCCCGGACAACGACTCTCAATTTTGGCTAATTCTCGCACAGAAGACGGCGTTATTTTCGAGCCGATCTATCGAACTGAAGCGACAGTTTTTGCTAAAACACTGGCTGTTTCAGAAGATGGTTCTGAGCTCGCAAACCAGTGTATCGAGCCGTATATTGCCGAGAACCGACAGCTGACGGTTGAAGAAACAACGGAAATCGCGGCCGGCATTTCTAATCTGAGCAACACTGAAATCGGATATGCGGTACAAGGTATTTCAAACTCACGTCGGCTGATCGATATTGGAGATACAGTTAGTATTCGCGGGTTGAGCAAACTAACCGTTGGAACATTAGACAACAGTGATGAGCGTGACCCATATGCGGTGTATGCTTGGCCGGGGTCAGCCATCCACTTTAATCCCAATTTGGACAACGACCAGTTCGAGATGTACGAGAACTCGGTTATTTTCTTGAATTCAGAAAGTACAACGATTCGGCCGTATATTCCAGATATTTTTGGAACGGTTGAAAGCCGAGACGGCTGTATGGCGGTCAACTATCAGACGGCCGACCAACCGGTCGTGATGTCCTGCTTCTCTGGCCGGTGTCAGTGGAACGGAGCATTGGGTCGTGAATATAGAATCCCTGTTGGGCAACGGCTCTCCATTCCGTCAAATCCACGTTCAGAAAGTGAGGTCGTGTTTGAACCGATCTACACCACAGAAGCATCTGTATTTGCCCGCACGCTGGGTTCAATTCCAGAAGGTCGTGATTTATCCAATAGCTGTGTAGAGCAGTTTATCGAGATCCGAGATGTTCAAGTGATTGCTCCAAACGAAGAGGAAGAACCAACCCCAACGCCTGAACCGGTCGAAGCTGAAGACGAAACAACGGGTGAAGCTGGGTCAGAAACTGAGGCCGTAGAAACGCTAGTGCCCCTTGGGGATGAAGAAGGAGAAGCTGGAGCGGAGGATACCCCAACGCTTGAGGCTGAATCTTCTGATGGGTAAGCTCTAAAGCTTTTCGGTAATATTCTAGGATGTAAAAAAGCGGTGTTGATTCTTCAAAATCAACACCGCTTTTTTAGTTTATGCTCTGTTATCTTTTTTCTGGTGGGATGTGTTTGATTTCGGCCGCAAATGCTTTGTGTGCCTCGATGTCTACCGGCTTGTGAAGAGGGTTTTTGCTGGCCGGCTGTAGCTCAAGGCTAACATGGGGCCGCCACGCCGTTTTAGGCCGTATCGGCCGATTCACAAAGCCCCCGCCGCAGTTGGGGCAGACATTTTCAAGAATCTCTTGAACGCAGGCTTGGCAAAAAGTGCATTCGTACGAACAAATCATCGCCTCCGTAGAATCGGCCGGCAATGATTTATCACAATGTTCACAGGTGGGTCTAAGAGCTAACATACGGCCGAATTGTAGAGTAATTCAAAAAACCTACAATCTAACGCCTGCTTACTCTTGGGTTGCGCCGTTGCAAATATCTGGATCAGATGTGGTTAAAACCCCAGTGCCAAACTCGTTCGTAAGTTCAATTTGGCAACTAGGTTGGCCGCTACGTACAGTTGGATTTGTGTACCCAAAACTGACAGTGAAGTAATCCTCGGCCGGTGCTTGCCCCTCTTCGTCACCGTCATCGCCAGTATCTTCACGCTCTATGTTGATGTACCCAACACCAAAATCTTTGATCTCGGTGTCTAAAATCGCGCGTCGCCAGTTCTCATCCGCCATCCAAGAGTCAATGATTGTTTTGGTGTCAGAATAAATGCCACCCCAGACAATTTCTTGATCTTGGGCCACATCATAGCAAAATTCAACGAGCCGTTGCGGGCCATATTTACCATCTGTACCACGATGGCCGACAAAGTTGTTTTGAGCCATATCTTGGCTGTGCGAACGTGCGGCCGCACGCATGTTGTCTAGGCGATTAAGTGCATCGTAGTTTAAATTAGTACGGGCATCTTGCACCGCTTGAACCACACTATCTTCGATTGTTAAATTAGAAGAGTCGATTGTGGTGTACGTACAGCTGGGTGTAGGAGTAATCGTCGGTGTGGGTGTGATTGTGGGGGTTGGGGTCAGATCCAACCGGATGTTTGGCAAATAAGCAAGCTGGTCTTCTGTTGATTGACCCGAGGTAGGCAGAAAGGCTAGTGCAAAGACTGCTACGAAGGCGGTAATCATACAAAAGGCTGATAAAAAGTGTTTCAAGTTTCTCATAAAAAGAACTCCATTTT
Source organism: Chloroflexota bacterium (assembly GCA_020631655.1). GTDB lineage: Bacteria > Chloroflexota > Anaerolineae > Promineifilales > Promineifilaceae > WTJY01. Next base: position 19,827 of record JAHDGV010000038.1, read on the forward strand.
TATAGCATAACCTAGGCAGATACCGCTCACCATAGATCATCTATCCTCAAACGATTGTACTAGTGCATGAATGAACTTTTTCTAACTTTAAGGACTGAAGTTTAAATAACTGTCCCATCTGCAAATTGTTTTCCTGCGATTTAACCTTCAGTTGGGCAGGAACGACTTTTTAGTTGGGATATTAATTAAAATCACGTTCCTAAGATTCAAAAAGCACGATGGTCAACACCACAAGGTTGATAGGTAGGATGGATGGTGGGTTAACTAGGGGTAGTGATTTTGCGCCACTCATCTGAGTGGGTTGGTCACCAAGAGCAAAGGCAAACTTCGTTTGCTGATTGGTTGTATTTAACGTTATCAATCTGACGATCCAACTTTGGACAATCAGTATCACTACAGGGTGAACTGTTAACTACAATACAGTTGATCGATTTATAGAGTAGCAGAAATTGAAGGAAAATTGTTAATTCGTAAGGTTAACAGAGGCAGATTACTCATCAATTATTAGGATTTTGGGACCATTTTATTGATGGGGATAAGGCTAATCAGCGTGCCCTCTCTTGATTTGATAGGTAGTAGCTCCCTCTTGTTTTTTGTTTAGCCTTCTCTACCGGACACTTATGATACTTAGATATATCTTCGAACTCATTTCTGGGATGCAAAGCCGCGAAGTCGCTAAGAATTTGAAAAAATGTGCTTAAAAATGCTTTGTGTCTCTGCGCCTTGGCGTCCTAATGTCGCTTTTTAACCTTAAATCACAGAACTTATGTTCAGTGTCCGGTAGAGAAGTTTAGCCCAAATCACTTTTCAGGCTCGGCCGTTAGTCGCCCACCACGTACGGTTGCACCGAGTGCTAGGGCACTGCCAACCAACACCAAGTTTTTGATGATGTATTGCCCTTCAAGCGTTAGCCCATAGGGGAACTGGGTCCAGACCACTTCGGGCAAAACGAGCAACGGCATCGCTGTGCCCGGCATTTGCAAAAACAGGAGTAAAAGGGTGAGCCGCATGTATTTGCCAAAAATTAGCCCGAGACCTATCGCCATCTCCCACACTGCGAGCAGGGGGATAAACCAAGTTGGGTCAACAAAGGTAGTTGTGTTGCGAACCAATTCCTCGGCCGGGCTTAATCCCGGAAATAGCTTAAGCGCTCCAAACCAGAAAAAAACAATCCCTAAACCGATGCGCACAATGGTTAATGCATACGTTGCCATCCATCGAGTAAGCCACACATCAATTTGGTCGTATAAAGTAAATAATCGTCTTGTGAGTGTCATTTTGCCTCCAAACAAAATTAGTTGATGACAGTTACATCATAAATCTATGGGTGAGTGGAGGGAAGGTAGCAGGGCGTTGTGATCGGGTATAAGTGAGTCTTATATCTAGATCGGTTCTATTAGATGGAGCCGACTAATCCTAAGATGCCAACGGGCATAAGCAAAAGCCACTGAGGGCATTTGATGAAAGTCTGCTCTTTAAAAAAGTAAGCGCCAACTAGGATAAAGATGCCGCTAAAAATGATGTAGAGCCAAGATATTGATGCGACCGTGCTGATCAAAGATTGGGTTGGGAAAAACCCGACATAGGCTAAAAAGAATCCTGAAAGGAGCAGTACGGCCGATACCATGTGCCAGACCGCTAGTAGAGTTGCTTTGACACCATCATCCAATTCGCTGGTTAAAAGCGGCCGGATCGGATTTGCCTGCCCGGCAAATATATGAACCAATGCGGTGAACAAGCACACAATGCCGGAGAATAAAATCAGGTTATTCATCATACTTTGATCAGATAAAAAAAATGGGATGAGCCGCAGTTTTCCGATACGACCCATCCCGTGTTCGCCCAGTCGGGGCTATTTACTAGATGATTTAACTACTCTAATAATCTACCTGCGACCTCTATTTCCTTATCATCAACCCAGCTTTCAAGCTCGATTGGGAGAGGGGCCACATCCCATTCTTGAATGACCTGTTCACCGTCTTCATTGAGAATGACGACAAAGTTTTTGGTCATTGCTGGGTCAAGGTCTGGATAGTCGCTACGATTGTGCGCTCCGCGTGTCTCACGTCGTTCAATTGCACAGCGTAGAGTCGCTTCGGCCGATTCTAGAGATGAGCGCAGGTCAAATGCTAGAGCTAGGTCTTGATACCCTTCGCTTGACGGCCGCACATCGAGATCATGGGTCGCTTCACGAATTTGATTAAGTTCGTCCAAACCGGTGATCATGCTCTCTTCGCTACGTACAACGCCACAGTGTAACCACATCACATTGCGCAGGTTACGTTGTAGCGGCCGAGCCATCTCGGTACCCGGTTTGATCATGTTATCAATCTCGTCATGAGCGGCCAAGATCACACTGTTGTTGCGGTGTTGCCCAGCAAGGTTTTGTGAATGATGGGCGGCTGCTTCACCCGCTATCCGGCCGAATACGATCGTTTCTACAAGAGAATTACCGCCAAGACGATTGGCTCCGTGCATACGGCTGGTGACTTCACCGGCCGCAAATAAACCGCTTACGCTGGTTGCATGATTATCTGGGTCTACAACAACGCCACCCATCGTGTAATGGGCCGTCGGGGCAACTTCCATCGGTTCTTTACTAATATCCATGAGCTGATGTTCTAAGAATTGCCGATACATGCGCGGCAATTTTTCAATGATAAATGCTTTGTCTTGATGGCTAATATCGAGGAACACGCCTCCATTTGGACCACCACGCCCTTCAGCAATTTCTGTATAGTTTGCTAAAGCGATTCGATCTCGGGTCGATAACTCTTTCCGAACCGGATCGTATTTTTCCATGAAGCGCTCTCCATCTGCATTAAACAGACGGCCGCCTTCGCCCCGCACCGCTTCGGTCACGAGCGTGCCCGCAATCGCCTCAGGGGCAACCATGCCTGTTGGATGGAACTGTACAAGCTCCATATCTGCCAATTCAGCACCGGCCGCTAGCGCCAAATACATTCCGTCTCCGGTATTTTCGTCGCGGCGTGATGAACTTCTGCGCCAGAGACGAGTGTGGCCTCCAGCGGCCAAAATCACGCTGTCGGCCAAATAAACGGTGCGCTCACCCGTTTGCAAATTAAACGAGAAGGCACCAAAACATTGTCCACCGTCTACCAAAAGCTGGGTGACATATTGATGTTCGTGAATTGGAATTTTTAGCTCTTCGACCTGATCAACCAAGCTGTACAGAATGGCCCGGCCGGTGTAGTCCCCTGCATAACAGGTGCGGCGCCATGTATGCGCACCAAAAAATCTTTGATCCAAATCTCCATTTTCATTTTTAGCAAAATCTACCCCGTAGCTAACCAACTCTTCGATCGCTTGAGGAGCATTTTTTACCATGATCTCAACCGTGCGTGGATCACTCAGCCCGTATCCTTCCTTAAAGGTATCAGCGAAGTGTTGTTGCCAGCTATCTTCTGGATCATTGGTTCCCAGAGCGGCATTGATGCCACCGGCCGCAAGAACAGTGTGTGCGTCTCGCTTGAGGCTTTTGCCGATGATAACCACATCGCTACCAGCTTCGTGAGCCGCAATGGCTGAGCGCAATCCAGCTCCACCAGAGCCGATAACTAAAACGTTGGATACATGATATCTATGTTTCATATTTTTCATGAGGTCACTTAATAATTTTGAGTGTGCGAGGGCGTTTGGTTCACCCTCGCATCACTGAGAAAAAAGGAAGAAAGGAAAAATGGTTGAACTTAAAATTCAAAGGGTGAACTTAAGCTGGACAAATAGTAGACGAAAAGGTTTAAGGATGGTTAGGGGTGATAGGCTGTAGGGGGGTATAAGTTAGGCTTATGACTGAAACTAGAAGGGGAATTTGAGCTGTAGGAACTTGCGGCTCGGCCGTTTTTTCTTTTTTAGACTCTTGAACACTTTCTTGGCCGGGGTTTCAACGTACCAGAAATCAAAGGGGGATTGAATTCCGTTGCGGTTCACATCAACCGTCGGCCGAGAGTCTGCTTTTTTACTTGACATAAATCAAACTGAATTATTGACATAATGTCAAAAAATACAAGGGTGCAAACCTTAAAATATCTGGAGACTTCAATTCTTGATAAATGGGCTCAAAAAGAATCGAAATCATAAAAAAGTTGTCATTCCTACTCAGGCAAGTGTCAAACGACAGATTTAGCGCTGGATTCCTGCCTACGCAGGAATGACGGTTTCATTTCAACCGACTGCTACATGATTCGAGCGGTGCCTGAAATGCGAATTGAACTACCCGGCTCATCAAGGATGTCAGCCTGCAAAAGCGATCGCATCCCCATATCTTCCCCCTGAACAAGATTGATCTTGCCGTTGTGGGGCCAGCCAATGTCACGCAGGTAGCCTGCAAATGCGGCCGTTGCCGCACCAGTTGCTGGGTCTTCGTACACGCCGCCAGAGGCAAACGGGTTGCGGGTGTGGAACAGCTGGGGTGATTCAGCGTAAGCCAGATGGATTGTGACCAAGCCTGCATTGTTCATCAGGGTCCGGCCGGCCGCCTGATCATACGCCATATCGGCTAATTTTTCGCGGCTTTTTAGCCCCAACACAAAATGATTCGCTCCGCCGTTTATGAGCATGGGCGGGAGTGACGGATCTAAATCGTCTTGCGTATAGCCAAATAGATTTAGAATGTCTGACAGCAATTGAG
>JAHDGV010000038.1:24577-26605 GCA_020631655.1 Chloroflexota bacterium
CCAACCTCGGCCGCAATTTCTGCCATTTCTGCCTGGCTGGGATGGGTGTCAGAAATCAGCACACCGGCCGGATTCCCACCTTGATTGCCGTCTGAAAAGGCGGCGATTTTTTGCACATTATATTTTTCTAGTAGAGACATATTTTTCTCCTCGAAACTCATGTCACGCGCTTTTTTAAAAAAGACTTCGAAATTTTCAACCAAGCAGATTGATTATCACGCAAGAATTTGAAACTTCCGAAGTCTGATTGTGCGAAGCATCAGCTCATTATTTTTAGGCAGATTTTGCCTGATTTAATCCTAAGTCAAGCGGGTAGTAGAGGAAGGTTAAACCGGCAAATAGAAAAGCCAAGGCGGGAACGGTAACGGTTGCCAGTAAAATACCGAACAAGGCTGACTCTGGTTGTATTCCGTTCGGAACATAGCCAGATGCGGCCAGAATATAACCGGGGATTGAGCCACCAATCCCTAAACCGGTTTTTTGAGTGAAGGTTTGAATCGATACCACAGCCCCTTCGGCCCGATAACCGTGTTTGATCTCGGTATAGTCAACCACATCAGCAATCATCGAAAAGATGAGCGGGAGCAGCGCACCAGAGCCGATGGAGGCGAAGAAAACGCTGACCATGACCAAACCCACGGCCGAATAGGGGATAACCATGCGGATACCGACCCCAAAAGCTGAGAGGAGTACAAATCCAAGCATCAGTGCCCGTTTGGGATACTGATGCCCATACTGCACGAAGAGCCAAAATCCCAACAGAATACCGGGCAACGTCACAACGCTGGACCAGCTGAAGTAGAGTTCATTGCCCAAGTTGTAGGTGTAGTAGAAGATCGCCGCACCGGATGAAAGCCCCACGCCGATGTTGACTAAAATTGTGGCGATCAAAATCACCACCAGCGGCCGGTTATCAAACATCAGCTTGAACATCTGACGGAACGTATACCGCTCATCATCTTCGGGTGTGATCCGTTCTTGGATGTTGCGTAGCGGGACGAGGGTAAAGCCCAGAATAACGGCCGCCAGAGCAATCACGGTAACGGTCCACCCTTGCTCGGCCGATTCAAATAAATTGATGAGAGGGAGTAGCCCGGCCGATAAAACGGTGAAGCCGAGAAGATAAGCCATTCCTTTATAAGCTGATAGGCTGTTTCGTTCCTGCGCATCGGCCGTCATGGTGGGCAATATCGCCCCCAGCGGAATGTCCATCATGTCGAATGTGATGCCGATAATCAGATAGCTGACATAGGCGATAACGATTTTACCGCTTTCGGCATACAGCGGGCCGAGCCATAAAACAGTGAAATTGATGGCGCATAAAAAGGCTCCAACGACCAGATATGGACGAAAGCGACCCCAGCGGGTGTGTGGCAAATGGTCAACGAAATATCCCATGAGGGGATCTGTAAAGCCATCCAGCACCCGAGAAATAAGGAAAAGTGTGCCAATTGCGGCCGGGTTAAGCCCCACCACGTCGGTATAAAAAATGAGCAGAAAGGTATTGATCGTGCTCATCACCGACACATTGCCGATGTGGGCCCAGAAAAACGCCGCTTTCTCGCGCCATGGTATTTGTGTTGTGAGGGTATCTCCGGCGGTTAATTCCATTTCAGTCCCGTTAGGGTATCTGCTTATTTTTGATTTTGTAGCTATTATTTTGGCAATCTAATAATTAACTTTGCGCGGGGCGGGTTTGCGAAGGTGCGTGTATCAAATGATTTGGCATTTTGAAAGCAACTCGCAAACCTGCCCCTCGCCCCTCGTATTATGAAATTCAATTTTGAAAACCAAGTTGCTCTGGTTACCGGCGGCTCGCGCGGCATTGGGAAAGTGATTTCTCAGATGCTGGCAGATGCTGGTGCCAAAGTGGTAATTAACTACCGCTCAAACAAAGCGGCGGCCGATGAGACGTTGGCAGGACTAGCGGGAGACGGCCACTCGGCGTTCCAAGCCGATATGGGCAATCCGGCCGATCTCGAGACCCTCATCAATACAATTATTGAAACCTACGGCCGGATCGATGTG
>JAHDGV010000435.1 GCA_020631655.1 Chloroflexota bacterium
TGGTCAGTCACATAGAGATCGGGCCAACCGTCGTTGTTGTAGTCTCCCCACGCCTGACCAATCGCCTTCTCATTGCCCAGCCGATTGTCAACAATCCCGGCCGCTTCGCTCACGTCTACAAAAATCGTGTCGTCCTCTTGTGCTTGTACGGGGGTAGCTAAGATCTGCAGGATTAATCCTGCAGTTAAAACAGGAAGCCCGATAAATCGGGCTAAACGAGTAAATCGAAGCTGATTCATCAGCTTTTTTATCTTAACCGAGGAGTTAACTCCTCGAGAAAACAGTGATCCAAACATAAAAGTAAAAGGCGACCCGAAGATCGCCCGTTATACCCTTTCACCTTTAGCCCTTAGCCTTTAACAGACCCTTGGGTTAGACCACCCACAATTTGATCCTGCAACAGCAGATAAACGATCATAACTGGAGCCGCACCGATCAAAGCACCGGCCGCAAAAGCCCCCCACTGCTGGCTAAATTGACCGGCCGTGTAAAGGAACAGCCCTACCATTAAGGGATACTGCTCAGAGCTCTTGAGCAAAATGCGAGCCAAGATAAAGTCACCGTAAGTGCCGATAAAGGTCAAAATGCCAACCACAATCAGCATCGGCCGCATCAGCGGGAGTAGCAGTTGGGTAAACGTTTGCCAATGGGTCGCCCCATCAACCATCGCACTCTCATCAATCGCTCGGGGAATCGTGTCAAAGAACCCTTTTACGAGCCAAACGTTTACACCCATCGCCCCACCCAAGTAGACCAAAATTAGCCCAGCGTGGGTATCAAGCCCTAGTGCCGGCACAATGGTGCCAAACTGAGTGATGAGGGTAAATACGGCGATAATCGCTAGCAAAGATGGGAATACCTGAATCAATAGGATGCCTTTGAGCATGTTGACCCGGCCGCTGAAACGGAAGCGTGAAAACGCATAAGCAGCCAAGGTTGTAATCGCCACAACCAGAATCGTTGTGATACTCGAAATCTTTATCGAATTCCACAGCCAGCGACCAAACGGCCGGCCGGGGGTGTTAAACAAAATCTCAAAATTGCCAAACCCAAGGTTGCTCGGAATCAGCGTAGCAGACGCTAAAGTGTTGGATGGGTTAAACGCGGATGATGCGATCCACAGAACTGGGAAAAGAGCAAAAGCGATCAAAATGAGCGCAATAATCCAGCGGATAACATATCCCGCAATACGGCGCTGTTTCATCGTTAAGTTAGACATTTTCACCTACCTCTTCCCACATTTGGGTATAACGGAATTGGAGCAACGTTATGACCGCCACAATCACAAAAATAATGATGGTAATCGCCGCACCTAAGCCGTATTCTTTGCCGCGCCCGGCCGCAAACGCCAAGTTATACACATAGCTGATCAAAATATCTGTGTGACCGGCCCGAGTAGCCGAATTAGCAATTGGAGGGCCACCCTCAATAAATAAAAAGATCAGATTAAAGTTGTTGAAGTTATAGGTAAACGAAGCCACCAATAGTGGACCAACCGCTACCAGCAACAGCGGAAGCGTGATGTTCCAGAATCGTTGCCAGCCGTTAGCACCGTCAACTTCGGCCGCAGCATACAAATCTTGTGGGATAGCTTGGAGCGCACCGCTACAGATCAGCATAAAGTACGGGTAACCAAGCCACAGGTTCACGATCAAGATCGCAGCTTTCGCCAACCACGGGTCCACCGTCCACGCCGGAGAAATGTCGAACAACATCTCCAGGCCTCGGTTAACCACGCCAACCTGATCATTAAACATCCCCTTCCAAATCCGAATGGTGATCAAACCCGGAATGGTGTATGGGATCAAAAGCAAAGATTGGATAATTCTACGGCCGGGGAGTGAGGGATCATTGAAGATATAGGCGATGCCTAAGCCAAGCGCAAATGTGGTAAACACGCTCAAAAAGGCGAAGGCAAAGTTCCATAAAATAATGCGAACCAGCGGCCCACGAAACGCAGAGCTTGTAAAGAAGCGGGTAAAGTTGTCTACTCCAACATTTGCCCTAAAGCCAAACGTCAACTCTTCTGAGCCATTAGACACCCATGTCCCTTCTCGTGGGAAAAACTCGGTACCAGTTTCTTTGTCTAGCAGAATATCTTGATCTGCAAAGTACTCAAATTTTTGTTCAAGTTGAGCGGCTTCTTGTGGCGTCCGAATTTTGACCCCATCCAGCTCGGTTCCAAATTGGATGTCGGTAATGTCTTTGTTAGCCGCAACCTGCAAAGCGTTAAGCCGCTCATAATCACCGATGCCGGCCGGAATCCCGTCACCGTCTAGCTCACCCAAATCAGTTGCAGCAACGGCCGGAATTAGCTCACGGCCGGGATAGGCCACAAACCCTTCCCCAGCATCATTCTGCAAAAATAGAACATATTCATCTGCCTCATTAATAAAGCCGGTCCACGAAAACGCGGCACCACCTTCAGGCAAATATCGTTCTTTCAAAATTTGTTCAATCGACTGCGGCTTTGTCAATAAATGACCGTCTCCATAATTGGTAAAGGCCACAATTCCAGTCAAAATGATCGGATAAATCGCAAACATCAGCATCATGACCAACCCAACAACCATCCAGCGAAGTGGGTACATGTCTCTGACCAAAATGATGTAATTGACACCAGCAGTAATAATTGCGACGGCTCCACCCAATGCAAAAAATCCCTGTCCAAAAGCCATAAATGCGAACCATAAGGCCATCGCATTAATGGCGAGCAGTAAAACCATGCGGAGCATAACGGTCGACAACGTTGCGCTGGTTCCGCTCGAACGATTTGAGTTTGTTAACGCCTGGGCCGTCATCTGACGATCCTCCCTTTTTTCAGTTAATCAGTAGGCCAGTTAATCAGTAGGTCAGTACGATAATCGCACTAACCTACCAAAAACTGATCTACTGAAAAACTGATCTACTGACCTACTAAAAAACTAAAATTAGCTATCGATGGTCAGAAGTTTGGTTTCTGAATCGAAGGTGAAGGTAACAGAGCTATCTGCTGACAAGCTAAATGTATAGTTATCGCCATCAGAAGCACCGTCTACACCGTAGTTCTCGGTCCAAGCGCCATCCAAAGCAACTTTAACTTCGTAATCGCCAGCTGGGATGTCGAAGGTTGCTGAGTAAGTGCCATCACCGTTGTCGGTCAAGGCTGTATCTGCGCAATCTGGTGCCCATTCACAGTCGAAACCGGCAGCTGATTGCCATGAACCAGGTACGTTAACCATACCGTCGGCCGCACCACCAATTAGGTCACGGATTTGGGCCGCGCCGTTGGTCAATGCTTCTTCAGCACCTTGCTCGCCATTCATGATCAAGGTGAACGCATCACCCCATGAGCCCCAAACAGAGCCCATTTCTGGAATCGCAGGCATTGGTAGCGAGTTTTCACCAACAGAGCTGAACGATGCCAAGTCTGGATCGTTGCTCACAACTGAACGATGAGCAGATGAACGGTTGCCAGCTTCTGAAAGCTGAGTCATAACCTCTTCAGTAGCCACAAACTCGGTCAAGAATGCTTGTGCCAAAAGAACGTTCTCGCTTAGAGCGTTAACGGCGAAACCTTGAACACCCAAGAATGGTTGTCCGCGGTCTGGGAATTCAGCAATTGCGTAGTTAACGCCTGAGTCACGGATACGATCCAACGCCCAAGGGCCAGCCATCAAGAATGGAATTTCGCCAGTCTCAAATTGAAGATGAGCGGTATCCCAGTCGGTGCTGTTGCTGATGTAGCCATTTTCGATACCAGCAGATACGAAGTCACCAGCAGCGATCATACCTGCGCTGTCGATACCAACGTCTGATGGATCATAGCCAGCATCGCCACGGCCGAAGACGTAGCCACCAAATGCGGTTTGCAATGGGAACATGTCATAGGTTGTACCGGTGAAAGCGATCGCATAGGTAGCGTCGCCAGCATCAACCATGCCACCACCCACTTCAAGAACTTCTTCCCAAGTGGCAGGAGCAGCATCAACCATGTCTGCGTTATAGAAGAAACCGAGGTTTTCTACAGCGTAAGGCATACCAACCAACTCACCTTCATAGGTGAATGCATTGATCGCTTCGGTGTAGAACTCGCTGTCACGGCCGCCCAAGTCGATTGGAGCCAACAAACCGCTGGCGTAGAAACCACCGATACGGTCATGGGCCAAAATCAATACGTCTGGACCTTCCCCAGCTGGAGCAGCAATTGGGAATTGGTCGTTGATGTCAGCAACTTCTTCAACGATTAGGCCTACACCATACTCGTCTTGGAAGGCACCTTTTAGCTCGTTCAGGATTGGAGCGCGGGTGTCATCAGCCCAAACGGTGATGTTTACATCGAACTCTTCCATCATTTCGCCGTCGTTCATGTCAGCCATAGCAGCTTCGATTACGCCAGCACCCGGGGTGTAGATAACGGCTGGAGGCCAAGCGCCACCAGAAATTT
>JAHDGV010000436.1:0-1442 GCA_020631655.1 Chloroflexota bacterium
GTGCTTGATCGCATCAAAGAGGCAAAAGAAATGGGGTTGAAACTGGGTATCGCCAGCACGTCTGAAGCACGCTGGCTGAACTACCATTTGCCCCGGCTTGGGTTGCTGTTTGAATTCGAAGCGGTCCGCGGCCGGTCTGACGTCGGCGGCGTTGGCAAGCCAGAACCAGACGTGTACCTGTCTGCGCTCGAAGGGTTAAAGGTTGAAGGCAAAAACGCGTTGGCGTTAGAAGATTCTGTGAACGGCGTTATCGCCGCAAAGCGGGCCGGGATGAAAGTGGTTGCCGTACCAAACCCTTTAACCCGCCACATGGATTACAGCGAAGCGGACTTAGTTCTGCACTCAATGGCAGATATGAAGCTGGAAGAGATGATCAAGGAAGTAACAAATATAAAGTGATAAGTAGAAAGTAAAGCGGACACTTCACACTTTGTACTTAAAACATAACACTCAAACATGTTGACACACGACGAACTTATGGCGGCACTGCCCCACACGCTCGACAAAACTGATTTCCCTGAATTGGGAGAAAAATACGATGGAAAAGTGCGAGATGTTTATCTCGATCCAGCTAATAACCGCAGATTTTTGATTACTTCTGATCGGGTGAGCGCGTTTGACCGAATTTTGGGGCTCATTCCGCATAAAGGCCAAGTGCTCAACCAGCTGGCGCAGTGGTGGTTTGAACAAACGGCCGACATCATGGCCAACCACGTGATCGATGTGCCGGACCAAAATGTGACGGTCGGCCGGGAAGCGGAGCCAATCCCAATCGAGGTGGTGGTACGTGGCTTCATTACAGGTGTAACAACGACGTCTCTTTGGTACCTGTACGAGCAAGGTGATCGCAAACCGTACGGCATTGAGTTACCAGATGGGTTGCAAAAGTACGATCGATTGCCGACTCCCATCATTACACCCACCACTAAAGCCGCTCAGGGGCAACATGACGAGCGCATCACAAAAGAGGAAATTCTGGCTCAAGGGATCGTTTCGCCCAGTTTGTGGCAAGAGATTGAAGAAAAGGCAATTGCGTTGTTTTTGCGCGGGCAAGAAAAAGCGGCCGAGGCCAATCTGATTTTGGTTGATACAAAATATGAAATTGGAATGGTAGATGGGGAGCTAACCCTCATCGATGAAATTCACACCCCAGACTCCAGCCGTTACTGGGTTAAGGACACCTACGCACCCGGAACAGAACCTGAAAATTTTGACAAAGAATTTTTGCGTAAATGGTATGCAGAGCAGGGCTATCGTGGTGAAGGAATACCGCCCACGATGCCGGATGAGTTCCGAGCAACGGTTGGCGGACGCTACATCGAAACGTATGAAAAACTGACCGGCCGGACGTTTGAGCCGTACCACGGTGACAAAATCGGCCGGATTCGTGAAAATTTAAAATCAAGCAAATACCTGTAGGGGTCCAGCGTGCTGGACCCAAA
>JAHDGV010000436.1:1542-4391 GCA_020631655.1 Chloroflexota bacterium
CAGCGTGCTGGACCCAAAGGGCGTAGCACGCTACGCCCCTACGATTGATGAATAACACAAAGAAAAACATAAAAATCGGTGTGATTATGGGCAGTACGTCTGACTGGGAAACGATGCGACACGCAACGGAAATGTTGGACCAATTTGACGTACCCTATGAAGCAAAAGTAGTCTCTGCACATCGTACACCCAACCTAATGGTTGAGTATGCAGAACAAGCGGAAGAGCGTGGTTTAAAAGTGATCATTGCGGGCGCAGGTGGTGCGGCCCATTTGCCCGGTATGACGGCCGGACACACGCTCGTTCCAGTTATCGGTGTACCTGTCCAAAGCAGAGCTTTAAACGGCATGGATTCCCTGTTGTCGATTGTACAAATGCCGGCCGGTGTACCTGTCGCCACCATGGCAATCGGCAAAGCGGGTGCAACCAACGCTGCGCTCCTCGCGATTCAGATTTTAGGTAACGATGACTCTGAACTGCGGAAAAAGCTGGCCGAGTTTAGGGCCAATCGAGCAGAGCAGGTTGAGGCTTCAACGCTACCTCCTGAATAAAATTTCCGTCTCTCTCAGCGCTAGCAAGCTGGCGTTCTATGAGCAAACCCCATGAATATTGTTGAAATCATCAGCAAAAAACGAGACAAGCAGGAGCTAACGGCCGAAGAAATTGATTGGTTCATCCAATCCTACACGGCCGGAGAGGTAGCCGATTACCAAGCATCTGCGTTGCTGATGGCAATCTATCTAAATGGGATGAGTCGACAGGAGACGGTAGATTTAACCCTAGCCATCGTTGCCTCTGGCGAGACGCTTGATTTGCACGACACCCTAGATTTTATTGTTGACAAACACTCCAGCGGCGGCGTTGGGGATAAAACGACTCTCGTTGTGTTGCCGATGGTGGCGGCGTGTGGAGTACCGGTCGCAAAAATGTCTGGTCGTGGATTGGGCTACTCAGGCGGCACGCTCGACAAAATGGAGTCTATTGCGGGCTGGACGGCCAATTTACCCATCGATCAAATTAAAAAGCAGGCGGCCGAGATTGGGCTAGTTTTGGCGGGGCAAACGGCCAGCTTAGCACCGGCCGATGGGAAGCTTTACGCACTGCGTGACGTAACTGGCACTGTAGGCTCCATGCCGCTCATTGCTAGTTCGATCATGTCAAAAAAATTGGCGGCCGGTAGCGATGCGATTGTGCTCGACGTAAAAGTTGGCTCCGGTGCATTTATCAAAACGATTGAAGACGGGCGCAAGCTGGCCGAAATCATGGTCAACATCGGCAAAGATGCCGGCCGACAAACGGTCGCCATCTTGTCTGACATGAATCAGCCGCTGGGCCACGCGGCCGGAAACGGACTTGAAGTTCAAGAAGCGATTTATACGCTGACCAATGCTCCACAAGCTCCGGCAGATTTTTGGGAACACTGCTTGAAAATCGGCAGCTACATGGTGCTAATGGCGGGCAAAGCAGATGATCTTGATACGGCCGAGAAAATGCTCACAGCAAGTCGAGATTCTGGAGAAGCATTTAATAAATTCAAGCAAATGATCTCTGCTCAAAGTGGGGATTTATCCATGGTAGATGATCCTAACAAACTCCCAAAAGCTCAAGTGATCAAAGATGTAACAGCCGACACTAGCGGCACGATTCAATCAATGGACACTGAACAGCTGGGATACACTGTAGTCCATTTGGGTGGCGGCCGACTGCAAAAATCGGATGCGATTAATCCGGCCGTTGGCTTCGTGATGCCTGTTCGAATTGGTGACAAAATATCATCTGGGCAGTTGATCGCTACGGTACACGCGGCCGACGCAGTTGGATATGAACGGGCGAAAAAATCAATTTTAGAAAGCGTAAAAATTGGGGAAGGAGCAGTTGATCCACTCCCCCACTTTTACGGAGTAATTGAGTGAAATTAACCCTCACCCCAGCCCTCTCCCAAATTTGGGAGAGGGGGCCAAGCTCGCAATGGCGAAACTATTTCCTTCTCCCAGATTGGGAGAAGGTGGCCCCAAAGGGGTCGGATGAGGGCGAAGCAGAGGCTTTAGCCTCTGAATAATTATGAAAATCGGAATCCTAGGCAGTGGCCAGTTAGGCCGAATGCTGGCGCAAGTAGCCAGACAACACAATATTGAAACGGTTGTGTTCTCGCCGGGGAAAAACACCCCGGCCGGACAAGTGGCCGACGTTGAACTGACGGCTGACTACAACGACCTTGAGGCAATCCGGGACTTTGCCAAACAGGTGGATGTGATTACCTACGAGTTTGAAAATGTACCACTCATGAGCGCCATGGCGGCCGAGGAAATCGTGCCCGTACACCCAAATCCGCGGATTTTGGCAATTGCCCGCAACCGAATCCGAGAGAAAAGCTACATGCAGGATATTGGTATTCCGGTTGCACCGTTTCATCCGGTCAGCAGTTTGAATGATCTGAAGCTTGGACTCAGCAATCTCGGCGTTCCGGCCGTGCTTAAAACGGCTGAAGAAGGGTACGACGGCAAAGGACAGGTCAAAATCACCGATCCGGCTGAGGCTGAACAGGCATGGCTAAGCTTGGGCCAAAAGCCGTGTGTCTTAGAAGGATGGGTCGAGTTTGAACGGGAAATTTCAGTGCTGGGCGCGCGGGATCAGTTTGGTGCGTTTACAAGCTATGGGCCGATTGAAAACGATCACGCCAACCATATTTTAGATGTTTCGATTATCCCGGCCGAAGTCAACGATGCGATAACAGAAAAAGCGACTTTATCGGTCCAAACGGTAATGGAAAAACTAAATCTGATTGGCTTAATCTGCATCGAATTTTTTGTAACAACAAATGGCGAGCTAATCGCCAACGAGATTGCCCC
>JAHDGV010000039.1 GCA_020631655.1 Chloroflexota bacterium
TATCGGCCGGATACGGCCGTAATTTTCTTGTGCCACAAGGGTTGGCCGTACCAGCTACGCCTGGAACCTTAAAACAAGCTAAAGCATGGATGGAGCAAGCTGCTGCTCGTCGTGAGCAACTGCGCAAAGAGAATGCTGCTTTAGTTGAGCGTCTAAATGGAACCTCGATCACCTTCTATGCATTGGCAGGCGAAAGCGGCCGTTTGTATGGCTCTGTTACAACGGAGCAGATCGCTGAGAAAATGAAAGAAGAGATCGGTGTTGATATTCCACGTAAAAAAATCTCTGTTCCAGGCAAAGCCCTACGCTCTCTAGGTGCGCACAACGCTCATGTCCGTCTTGATGGTGAGTTTTCAGCAACTGTAAAGGTTAATGTATTAGCCGAAGAAGTTGAAACTGACGATGAGGATGCTGAAGAAGTGGAAGGCGCTGAAGAGCTAGAAGAAAGCGTTGATGAAATGGCAGAAGAAGTTGCTGAAGAAGCCTCAGAAGAGGTAGAAGAAGCGGCTGAGTAAACCTGTCATAGCGAATTAGAATATTTTCATTAGCTGTGTGAAAAAAAGTTAAAAGGGTTGAACCGATAGGCAACCTTTGTATAAACTTTTGAAGACTGGAGATTGGTAACAGAACAAAATCTGTTGTCAATCTCCAGTCTGCATGTATACTCCCCACGATTTTTGATTCGGGGAAATAGGCTAAAAAAACGCTTTGAATGACATTGGTGACATATTAAAAGAGGCTCGTGAGAGTCAGAATTTGTCCTACGAGGATGTATTCGACGTTTTACGCATTCAGCCTAAATTCTTGAAAGCGATAGAAGAGGAGCGCTGGGAGGCGATGCCGTCACCGGCCCATGTGCGTGGCTACATACGCAAATACGCCCAACATCTTAATTTAGATCCAAACCCTGTTTTGTCGCGGCTTGCATCGGTATCGGAGCTATATGCTCGTACCCAGCAGATGCAGGCGGTAAGAGAGCCAACCCTCAATTATCCAACCATGCCGCCACAGCCTGAAACTGGAACATTCTTTAATCCGGTTAATGCGCAAGATGTTCATCCAGAAGATGGGCCAGACTGGATCGGCCGTATTGTGGCTGTTGCGCTAGTAGTTGCAATTTGCCTGTTGGGTTGGCGCTTTTTACCCGGTCTATTGAACTTAAACGTGACCGAATTGC
This sequence comes from Chloroflexota bacterium, assembly GCA_020631655.1. Classification (GTDB taxonomy): domain Bacteria; phylum Chloroflexota; class Anaerolineae; order Promineifilales; family Promineifilaceae; genus WTJY01. The sequence continues at coordinate 1,178 of JAHDGV010000039.1, forward strand.
CTTTGGGCAATATGGAGTCTTTAACCGAAACGGTTGGGGATTTGATCGGCACCAATGACACGGCCGAGTCGGAAACAGTAGCAGAGCAACCTTCAGTCCAAGTATCTGAGCCGCTAACCACCACAGAGTTGATTGTGCCAACCGGCCGGACAAACGGCGGTAGCGTTGTTGAATCTGAAGCTGAAAGCGTCGCCATTGAGCCGGCCGAAACAAGCGTTCCAATTATCGATCCAACGCGAAATCCTCTCCCAGCAACGTTGTCTGAGCTTGATATGGAGATCGAGATCATCGAAAACAGGACATGGATTCGTGTGATCGTTGATGATATTACGCTGTTTGAGGGGCAGGCTAATCGAGGGGATGTGCAGACTTATTTAGGTACACAGTCTATCAATGTCCGAACGGGGAATGGAGCAGGCGTATTGTTGTCAATTAACGATATTGATTTGGGCCGTTTGGGTGAGCGTGGTGAAGTTGTGGACGAAACTTGGAACACAACTCAGTAGATTTTTAGATCGCCAAACAAAAAGCCTGAGTCTATAGAACACACTACTTTTTTGAAATTAATAGCTCGAGCCCTGCGATGATTTTGTCCATGTTCGGCTGGTCTGTCTTGGGCAAAAGTGTTTGGACCGTACGCAAATGCTCAACGCTGTCAGCCAGTTGCCGGTCGTCTATATCGTCTAAAAATGCGTGATATAGATCATCAATTTTCCGCTTGCCGGTCCAACGATCCCCATCATCAAGATCCCACATAAACTGAGCCAGAGGCAATAAAACGGCCGCTTGTTCTGCCATGGGTTCACCCGGTTTAAAGTCGCGCAGGGCGATGGTAGCTTCAAAGCCCCGTCCTTTTTTTAGATGGCTTTTGCCTTGTGAAAAACGTTGTTTGGGATCACTGCTCAACTTGACACTTGGTGCGGGGGGCTCTCCATCTTTAACTTTGCTGATGATGTTGCGAACTTGGTGCTCTAGACGGCCGCCCACAAAGCTTTCTACCACTTTGCCATTGTGATAAATCTTAACCGTTGGGGTGCTACGGACACTGTTTTTAATCACCGTTTGCGGGTTAGCGCGGGTATTTACCTTGGCTAACATAATTCCACTATCTTTTTCACTGGCTATGCGCTCCAACACGGGAGTCATCTGCTTGCAAGGGCCTCAGGAGTCAGCCCAAAAGTCAACCACAACCGGCTCTTTGTGTGACCGTTGAATAACTTGGCGCTTAAAGCTGTCGTCGCCAACCTCAATCACTTGATCCCAATTTCGTTTGTTTCCAGATAAAAAGTCGAATAACCCCATTTCGATCTCCAAATAGTTTAGTGAATATATTTTAGACTAGCCTGCACCAATTCATCTTACGTGACCCAATTCTTGAATGTTAGTGTACGGGGACTGATGGTTGTGACCGGCTACTTGTTTGCTTGATTGGTCCGGGCTCTAAAAAGTACCATGAAATGAGCCCGCTTAGGATGGCCAATGCGGCACAAATCTGCATGGTAATTCGATTCATATCGATAAATGCCCACTTGATTTCCTGCTGAATTTCCTGGCGCACATCCCTATTAATGCTGGATGGAATCTTTGTCTCCGCCATTTGGCTAGAATTTTGAATCAGCTGGCTGTGCTCTGCGGCCGTAATTTGTAGATCCGCCACCCGCATGGCAAAGAATTGCTCGAACAGCACAATTGCCAGCCCCCCCATGATGGCTATGGCCAACACACCGGCCGTGCGCGAAACGGCGTTATTTACCCCAGAAGCGGTTCCTGCATAGTGATTTGGGAGCGCGGTCATAACTGTGGTCGTTAAAGGAGCCACAGTTAAAGAAATCCCGATGCCAAAGACTAAGGTGCTGGGAAAAAAGGTTGTCCAAACATCTGAAATGCCGTTGGTCACCCCGATGACCGAGACCCAGTAAATGCCCAATCCTGCAATGATAGGGCCGATGGTTAGCAGGGTTCGCGGCCCATACTTATCCGACAAACGGCCGGCCAGCGGGGAAAGTATGACCACAAGAATTGCAAACGGGAGGAAGGCCAAACCAGCTTCTCGAGCCTCGTATCCCTGAATCTGGACCAAATTTAAAGAGAGGAAAAACGAGAAAATGCTCATCGCCCCGTAAAGCAGAAACGTAACAATATTGGTGGCCGAAAATACCTTAGACTTAAACAGATGGAGCGGCACCATCGGATACTTGCAGATTGTTTGCCAGTAAACAAAGTAGATTAGGCTGAATGACCCGATGATAAGAGACAGCCATACCTGCGGATCAGCAAAGCCAGCTTCTAATTCTGGGACAGACAAAAACCCGTAGGTGATACCGGCCAGTCCAATGGTGGCTAAAGTTGCACCTCGATAATCAATTTCAGCGTCAGCAGTGTCGTTTTTGCTTTCAGGCACCTGTGTTAAGGCGGCAAGTGCGACTAGGCCAAGCGGGACGTTGAGATAAAACAGAAAGCGCCACAAACCAGCGTCGGCCATCAAGCCGCCCAATAACGGACCAGCCACACTCACAAGTGCAGTAGATGCGGACCAGATGCCAATGGCTCTACCTTGTGTGCTTGTTGGGAAAAGTGCAATGATGAGAGACAAGCTACCGGGCACCATGACGGCCGCCCCAATCCCTTGAACCGTGCGGGCAAAAATTAGAGAACGAGATGTAGGAGCCAGCCCGCAAGCAATAGACGCGATAACAAAAATGGCGATCCCGATGACAAAGACCCGCTTACGGCCGAATCGATCCCCTAAAGCCCCAGCAACCAGTAGCAAGGATGCGAGCATCAGGGCATAGCTATTTAATATCCAGAGAAGTTGAGCGGCTGTAGATTTAAGATCGGCTTGGATGGTGGGTAAAGCGACATGTAGGGCTGATACATCGATAAAGGCCATGGCCGCCGCAGAAATTGAGGCGGTTAATATCCATTTCCCGTACCTGTCAACCGGTTGTGGTAATCTGTCTCCATCCATAAAAACTGTTTTGCGCCCAAATGAGCACCACAAATAACGTCACAATTCTAACCTGTACGTGGAATAACGGAAAAGGTTGAACCCACGTATTAGTCCTATTGATTTAACGAAATTGTTTGAATTAAAGCGTTAAGGAGAGCTGATAGACGCCCCTTTTTTTTCTGCCCGTCATAGCGGCTACATGTGCGGCCGCATCTTTTTTTGAAAGCCCTGAGTCGATGGCTTCTTTTAATGCCTGTAGAACTGCGTCATCATCCCACTCAATCTGATCTTTTTCAGCTCCACCGATGATGATCGTGACTTCTCCGCGTACAGCTTCGGTGGCAAAATGTTCGGCCGCCTGAGTTGAATCCCCCCGCCAAAATTCCTCATACATTTTGCTGATTTCCCGACAAACAACGATTTGTCGTTGTCCTAGCACACTGTTGATGTCTTGGAGCAAGGCGTGTACCCGATGTGGGGATTCATAGACGATGAGGGTGCAGGTAAGCTGAGCCACCTCTTGCAGAGCGGCCTGCCGTTTGGTGAGCTGACGGGGCAAGAACCCTAAAAAGATGAAGCGATCTGTGGGGAGTCCGCTGGCGACCAATCCGGCAACAGCGGCCGAGGGGCCGGGAATTGGGCTGACCGGGATATTGGCTTCGATGGCCGCTTTTACCAATCTGTAGCCAGGATCTGATAAACCGGGGGTCCCCGCATCTGAAATTAAGGCGATATCCTCGCGCTGGAGCCGGTCGATTAGCTGATTGATCTTGCTCTCGTCACTGTGATCGTGATAGCTGATTAGCGGCGTTTTGATTTCAAAATGTTTGAGCAACTTTCCCGAATGACGGGTGTCTTCGGCCGCAATTAGGCTCACTTCTTGCAAGATGCGTACCGCCCGATACGACATATCTTCTAAATTACCGATAGGTGTTGCTACGAGATAAAGCATATTGAAACAGGATGCGGGGCTTTATCTGTTTTGTAGAAAGATGAAGTAGAGTAAATTTCGGTTACAGTCATTCTGCGATTGCACCCGGTAAACTTCAGACACGGCCGTACCGCTCACCGTTTCTAATTGGATATTGTAGAAACGCTCAACCGGCGCATTAAAGATGAATTGCTCCCATCCAGAAGGACCGTATTCTTGTTTAGACGATGTGTCTATGCGGACATCAACCCCGCCATCCCAAATATGCACTCGATAGAGACCCAGAGCCACCGGATTGCCCGCTACATCTAGAACTTCACCCGCGATGCCGGACCAATTGCATCCGGCCGAATTGGCGTAATTGCGTAAGTAAATGGGGCTATCAGCCGTTTTGGTAAATGGAAATGCAGAAGGCGTGTTCGTAGGTGTTGGGGTTGGGCCACGCGGTGTTGGCGTTGGGGTTGGGGTTCGCGTGGGAGTAGGCGTTAGCGTTGGTGGAATCAACTCGCTACCTTCAAGCACGGCCGTTGGGGTAGCGGTATTCGCCGCTTGTTTAGTTGGAGATGCGGTAGGTGCGGCAAACGTTTCTGTTGGCGGTGGGGTATTTGTCGCCTGAACAGGTGGGATTGGGGTGTTGGTTAATGTGGGGACCTCACGGACAGAAGCTACTGTGGGCAGCTGAACAACCTCCGCTTGGGGCTCCGTAAGCGACACACCATTAACTTGAGGGAAAAGGTCAGGAAAAGCTAGAAAAGCGACAAATACAACGACAAGAACTCCGATCGTGATCAGGAGTGCACTGGTCAGAATGTTTGCGATTCGCTGTAAACAAGATGGGGGTCTATCACGCATAAGGGTTACTCAAATGTTTGAATATCAGCTGTGGCCAAACGTTCTCCGATCCACTCTTCAATCACCCGTTTTGTCATAGCATCTCGCTGTACGGTTGACAGCGGTCGCGCCGGGTCTTTTTCGATAACTTGAACAATGTAATACGAGAGTTGCCCACTCCCAAAATCTACTGGAGTCACTTCGCTGATTTGATCTGGTTGTAAACTAAAAATAAGCTCTTCGATAACGGGCTGAAATAACCAGCCGCGCATGATAAACCCAAGGTCGCCTCCGGCTGGCGCTGTCGTCTGATCCAATGAATTGGCAACGGCTAAATCAGCAAAGTTAGCCCCGCCACGCGCTTGATCGAGCAGAGATTGGGCCAGCGTTTGATCATCTACGACGATGTAGCGTGCCCGGGCCTGTTCTGTTGTGGCTGGAACTGAGCGTACAACCTGCTCAATCACTGCGCTGGCTAAAAGCTGTTCATTCAAGACGGCTTCAAACTCTTCGGCCGTGTATTGGTTTGCTCGCAACCACGCATCGTATCCGCCGTTTGCATCAGCGTCCGCTTTTACTTGATTTAAGGCTGCGTTAAACGCCTCATCAGATACGGCTATTCCCCACTCAGCGGCCGCTTGGCGCATAAGGGTGAACTCGATTAATTGATTCAATCGATCCGCTTGATAATTTGTGGGCAGAGATTGTCCTAACGCTGCCATCTCTTCCGTGAACTGGGCTAAATCTGCTTCATAGTCCGCTTTTGTAATCATTTCTCCGTTTACCAGCGCGGCCAAGGGTGGCGTTGGTGTCGGTGGAGGAGAGGTAGGTGTTGCGGTCGGGGGATCAGGTTCTGGCGTGGGAATGTCTGTTGACTGTGGAATAGCCTCTTCGGCCGCATCGGCCGCAGTCATAACATCGGCCGGAACATCGGGCTCGGACCCAGAGCAGGCAACGGCTAAACCCATCAAAACGATGCAGATAAGTGGAAGCCAGATTTTTTGAGTGAAAGTTGTGGTGTGGGCTGAGGTATGACCAGAATTAGACATAATATTGGTGTAAATTATAGCCTTCACAAAGTCGCAAGCAATAATCTTTAGGAAGTGGGATTATTGTTGCTTCGCAATCGTATTTCTGCTGATCAACTGAAGTCTGTGGCTAAATCCGGTAGCCTCGGACTTCTATTTGACCGCAAGGGTGGTTGATTGTAACCATGTTTTAATGGGCATCTGCTAATAGTTGAGTAAACGATGGTTGTCATCAAAGTTAATCTAGCAGACCATTATATGTATGAACTTAGGTGTAACAGGAATAGTCATAAACGGATTTAATCAGATTTTGCTGATTAAACGAAACGATACCCTGACGTGGTCGGCACCGGCCGGAGCCATGGAAGCTGGCGAATTGCCAACCGACGCAGTAAAGCGGGAAGTAAAAGAGGAAACAGGATTGAAAGTAATGCCTGTGCGTCTGGTGTCAATCAACTTTACTCGTTTGCCGTTTAGAGGCTCATTTTTGCAATTTACCTATCGCTGTATGGAAGCGGGTGGGGAAATCGCTACTTCTGAAGAATCTCTTGAGGTTGGTTATGTCAAAACGCATGAGCTTCCCAAAAACATGATCAAGCTTAGTCGTGAGCGTGTTCAAGATGCTATTGCCCACACGGGGGATGTAATTTTTAAAGACAACGGGATTCCGCTGTATTTGGTGCCTAAATTTTTGTGGCTCAAGCTTGTCGTTTATCCTCGCTTTGATCGACAACGGAAGGCTAAAGGTGAACCGGCATACGTACCACCACCACAGTTCCATATCTCAGCCGCAATCGCGGTGCGTGACAGCCAAAATAATTTGGTTTGGGTTCAAAAGGATGGGCGTTCACAATTACCCTTTGGCACGTGTTCTGACACAGTCGCCCCGTGGAAATCGGCCGCCAAGATCGCTCAATCTGCCCTGAATAAGCCGGTGACTATTAAACGGCCGGTCGCGATTTATATCGATGAAAAATCTGCCAAAGCCACTTTATTGTGGGAAGCGGAGGCTGGCGGAACTGACGGAGTTGAAGAGATTCCGGCCGATGCCGATGAGCAATCCACCCGATTTGCAGAAATGGTGCTACAAAATAACAATTTGGTTCAGACTGAATTTTTGTAAGCCAGTTATGGTTTATATAAACCTGTGGAACACCTGATTGCTTAAAAAACGCCCTTTTTCAGTCAGGTGTAGTGATGGGCCTAAATCTTTTGAGAGAGTCTGCCATTCTAAAAGTTCTAAGTCGATAAGCTCCGTAATCGTGTCACCATGCACGGTGTTTAGGCTTTTGCCAAAGCGGCTCTCAAATTTGTCTGCATTTAAACCCTCTTTTAGCAGGCGCAACCCCATCATGATGGTGTCTGCCATCTCTTCTGAATTATCGATCGGATGTGATTCAGCTACGGCCGGGGTTAGCGGATAGGGTAGTGCCTTACTCTCAGATGCTTCGGTCAATCGGCGGATGTACGTCCGCGGCCGACGGACGATGTGGTAGCGCGTGTTCCCCGCATGGCCGTGAGCACCAGCCCCCAATCCCAAATATTCTGCGTTGTACCAATATGCAAGATTGTGTTGGCTTTCTAAACCAGGCTTGGCCCAGTTCGAAATTTCATACTGTTCTAGATCGGTTTCTGCTAAACGCTCCGTCACCGCATCATACTGATCGGCCGCCATATCTGGATCAGGATGCGGTATTTGACCATTGTTGACATCTCGGTGTAACGGAGTTCCGGGTTCAACCGTCAGACAGTATAAGCTTAGATGGGGTAATTCAAGCGCAAGTACCTCATCTAGCGTTTTGTGAATCGATTGAACAGTTTGACCCGGAACACCGTAGATTAAATCGATGCTTAAGTTGTTTATGCCGCTTGTGCGAGCCATGTCAACCCCATCGATGACGGTTTGAAAGGTATGCTCCCGTCCCAACACGGTCAAGTCTTGAGCCAAGGCACTCTGTGCGCCAAAGCTAATGCGGTTAATGCCGAGGTTTTTTAGCCCATCGACGTAGCTTTGATTAATTGTTTCAGGATTGGCTTCTAGCGTAATTTCGGCCCGGGGTTGCAGATGAAAGTGATCATCAACGCTACGCATAATCTTTTCAAGATCTGCCAGACTCATCACAGATGGGGTCCCGCCACCAAAAAAGATGGTGCGGACCGGCCGTTTAACATCACTCGCGCGCCCAGCAAAAGCAATTTCGGCCGCCAGCGCATCCGCATAATCGCCCTGCACATCACCAATTGTTGTGTAAGTGTTGAAATCGCAATATGAACAACGGTAGGTACAAAATGGTATGTGCAGATAAAGACTAACTGGCTTTAATTGGGTCATGCTGTAATTGTATCCCGAGTTTGTTGTCAGAGATTCAGGCAAATAGCAATCTAATTTATACCCTAATAGTTAATCCCTTCTAAAATTTCGTAAGCTTTTCGTGCAACAGATGTGAATAAATCTCCCAAAAGGTAATCTAGAAATTATAATCTTTAAAAAAGGAGCAATTGGTTTCTTTTTGATTTGCTCGCCCTGTTGCCTATAATCATACGTGATGAAGGAGATCCCACAGTTATGACTCAAATCGGGACGCTCATGAATAACATCGATGTATCAAATATTTCGGCCGAAACTTTAATACGTATTATTGAAGTTAGCCAGCAACTGAATACAACTACCGATATTGATATTTTGCTGAACCAAATTATCAAGACAGCGGCAGATCTAATTGGCTCCGAAGCATCATCTTTGCTTCTCTTTGATCCCAAGATGGGGAACTTGAAATTTAGAGCCGCGGCCGGAGATCGATCAGCCGAATTAATCAACATGAGCGTGCCTGTGAATGGGAGTATTGCCGGCCGGATCTTTCAAAATAATGAGCCTTTGATCGTCGATGATGTTGCCTCATCCCAAGAATGGAAATCTTCATACGACGATGAAGTTGAATTTCAAACACAGACCATCTTAGGCGTTCCATTGCATGATGGCTCTGGTAAAGTTGTTGGGGTTTTAGAAGCCATCAATCATAAAACCAGCACGTTTGATGATAATGACGTGGCCGTCCTCTCGATTTTTGCCGACTTTGCTGGGGTAGCGATTAGTCGGGCCCAATTATTCGAAGAGCTACAGCAAGCCTATGATCGGGTTAATGAATTAGACCGCTTAAAATCTGACTTTATCGCTTTGGCCTCTCACGAATTGCGGACACCGCTTTCGGTCATTTTGGGATACATGTCGTTCTTGCGCTCAGACGTGCGTGGCACCCAGGCCGCACAAGTTGACAGCATCATGCGAGCGGCCATCCGTTTGCGCAATCTGATTCAGGATATGTTGAATCTACAGTATGTTGATTCTTCAGATCGTATCGAAGGGCGTGAGCAGGTCAATGTGACCCGCATGATCCGCAAAATTGCCAGCGAACGGAAAGAGATGGCGCAGGCGCGTAAGTTGATCTTCCGTCTGCACCTGCCAAAAGATGAACTATGCACCTTGGCTGAGCCCAAAATGATGGAGGTTGTGTTTAACAACCTGATCGACAATGCGTTTAAATTCACCACGGCCGGTGGGCGCATTGACATCGGTGCCGCCAGCCGGAACGATGAAATTTGGGTCTATGTAAGGGATACCGGCATCGGCATTCCTGAAGATCAATTAGAACGTATCTTTGACCGCTTCTACCAAGTTGAACGCCATATCCATCGCCGTTTTGAAGGGATGGGTATTGGGCTGTCGATTGTGAAAGAGCTGGTTGAGCTGCACGAAGGGCGTGTTTGGGCCCAAAGCACCGAAGGAAAAGGGAGCGAATTCTTTGTAGTGCTTAAAAAGGTAGATTGTGATCCGGCGTAGATGCTGGTTAGCATTCGCCCTATGTTTACTTGCTTTTTTTAGCCTGCTACCTGCCTACGCTCAATCTTCCAATTCTGAAATTATTGTTTTGTCTGTCGAAGGGCCTGTAAATCAGGTGATGGGAACCTATTTTGAGCGTGGGATTCGCACGGCAGAAGCGGCCGATGCGGCCGCCTTGGTCGTTCAGCTCGATACACCGGGTGGAAGCCTTGATATTACGCTCGAAATCATTCAACTGTTTCAAAATTCATCCGTTCCGGTGATTGTCTACATTACTCCGGCCGGTGCGCAGGCGGCTTCGGCCGGTAGCCTCATCATGCTGGCTGGCCACGCTTCAGGGATGGCACCCGACACGGTGGTAGGGGCCGCCTCACCCGTATCGGGGGATGGGTCCGACATCGCTGAAACCCTCTTCCGAAAAGTAGTTGAAGACACACAGGCGGTGGTGCGCAACTTGGCCGATGACCGTGGCGAAGATGTCGTGGAGCTGGCTGAAGCGATGATTGCTGAGGCCGAAGCGGTTACCGCTAGCGAGGCTCTCGAAATCGGCTTTACAGATGCGATTGCCAGCGACCTAGATGATTTACTAGCTCAGTTGGATAACAAAGAGGTGATCGTCCTAGAGCAGTCCCAATCACTGCAACTGGATGATAAGCGCATTCGTGATCTGTCGATGACATCGATTGAGCAGTCGCTTTATGCTTTGGCTACAACGCTGATGAATCCGGTTTTGATTAGTGCTTTAATTGGATTGGGTGTGCAGGCGATCATATTTGAATTTTCGAATCCTGGTGGCTGGGTGGCCGGATTTATCGGCTTTATCTGCATCGGTTTAGCTCTGTTTGGCTTAGGGCAACTGCCTGCAAACTACTTTGGCTTGGCTTTGGTCATTGTAGCCTTCATCCTGTTAATTATGGAGCTGTTTACCCCAACCAATGGGGCTCTGACCGCCACGGGGACAATTACGCTCATCATCGGATTCCTTGTTCTGTTTAATTCCCCGGGAACCCCAGAATTTGCCCGAATTTCTGTTCCGAGCGCAATTTCGATTGGCGTTTTGACGGCCGGTATGTCGTTTTTGTTTGTGTGGCTAGGGCTAAGTGCACAACGGCGCAAAGTTGTGACAGGGGCCGAGGGGATTGTTGGCAAGATCGGCCGGGTACGCCAACCACTTACGGCCGATGGCGATGTTTTCTCTGGAACCGTTTTTGTATATGGTTCTTTGTGGAAAGCAGAATCACAAATCGCGCTAGCCAAAGATCAGAAAGTGCGGGTAGAATCAGTAGATGGCTTGACGATTCAAGTTGCAGCTCAAAACTCTGAGGCTGTGTCAAAGTCCAGCTAATCATTCAAAATCCTTTTTCCAAAAGAAAATCTCTCAAGTACATCTAAAATGAATCAACAGCGCCTTTTGAAAATTCAAGATCAGCTCAAACAAAATGGGCTTAAAGCGATGGCTTTGGTCCCCGGCCCCAATATGCTGTATGTCAGCGGGATGCATACTCATCTGAGTGAACGGCCGATTGTGATGCTGATTCCGGCCGAGGGAGAACCCGGCGTTGTGATTCCAACGCTTGAAGCGCCAAAGGCTAAGGCGTCCGGCATTCCTGAAAATTTGATTTTTAATTGGGGGGATGACGAAGGGTATATGGGAGCGTTTCAGTCGGCTTGTCAGGCTTTTGGCTTAGCTGGTGAAACCATTGCCGTTGAAAAGCTGTATATGCGTATGCTGGAATGGGACATGCTAGAGGAATTCTCGGCCGGGGTAAAACGTGAATACGCAGATCCCATCTTAAATCAATTACGCCTAACCAAAGATGATCAAGAAATAGAATACTTGCGCCAAGCAATCAGTATTGCTGAAAAAGCGATGCATGATTTGTTGCCCCAAATCAAAATCGGCATGACTGAAAAGCAAATTGCCGGAATGCTCAGTCAACTCATGATCGAAGGTGGCTCCGAAGGCAATCCGTTTGGCCCAATCGTTTCATCTGGCCCCAATGCGGCATCTCCACATGCGGTTCCTACTGATCGGCCGATTCAGGCCGGAGAACTCATGATTATCGACTGGGGAGCAATCGTGCATGATTACCCATCAGATATCACTCGAACTTTTGCGATTGGTGACGTGTCGGATGAGCTTGTGGCTAAGTACAACATTGTCAAAGCAGCAAATGAGGCGGGTATAGGTGTAGTTTCCCCAGAAAATGATTGCAGTGCGGTAGATGAAGCCGCGCGTAAAGAAATAGATGATTCAGGTTATGGGGAATACTTTATCCATAGAACTGGGCATGGGCTTGGTCTAGAAATCCATGAAGAACCATCTATGATTACGGGTAATACAGCCAAACTTGTGGAAGGAATGACTTTTACAGTTGAACCGGGTATATACATTCCTGATGAGGTTGGAATTCGCATCGAAGATGACGTTCTCGTAACCGATAATGGGCATGTAGTACTAACATCCTTTCCAAAACGACTAATCACGATACAATAGAGATCAAATTTTGGAACAAAAATTGATGTAAAAGTTGATTTTTTCTCTGGAATTTTGTATTTCTTAAAACATTAACTTAAGATTAACTGTTAGGTATTCAATCTATCGTTACATTTAAGAAGAGTAGAATAATCATCACAGCAACCAGTCGTATCTCGTTCGTACGAAGTCAATAAAGCCAACCCCTCAAAACCCTCTCGGGATCCACCCTCCTATTTCAAAATTACAATCAACCTGAGTGATTTTAGCGGGTGGATTACATTGTCTTTTATAAGTCTAGGTAGCTTGCGGAGAAAGTTAAATCTTTTTCCCACCCAATCTAACTAGTGTAGCGAAATAGACACACCAACTTTTTAGTCATTTTGGAGGCGAAAATGAGTTTAGACGACCCTACAAAAGTCGAAATCAACGAAGAAAATCCTTATGACCCACCTGCAATCATCTATGAAGATGTAATTTCAACGCGGGCAGGCTCTCCTATACTTGGAGGGGACTCAATGGAGCCTCCAAGCGAAGATAATGCAATTGATCTCTTCCCATCTGATTAGAGATCCAGTTACTTAAATCAAGGAATTCCCAGCTGGAAAAAGAGTTAAATGAATTTTGAACTCTAAAAACGATTTATAAGCGAAGCGAAGGAAAATTAATTTTTCTTCGCTTCGCTTTGTACGTATTTAAATTTATATATAAACATTGACATCTATTTATCAACGACATGCTACCCGAATATCATAAGTTTGAATTGTAGGTCAGTCAAAGGAGTGAATAAATGAGAAAGCGCATCGGAAATACAGGAAATTTGCGAAACACAAAACGAAATAGCTTTCGTTTGTTAGGTGTTTCTGCGCTCCTAGCCACAATCGCCGTTGTTATGGCGGTTAACTTCTCTGTTTTTGTTGATACCAGTAGTGCTCAGGCTACCGAATGTGTAGCTGGTGGATCAATCACTGGTACAGTTTTTAACGACTACAACAACAACGGTGTTCAAGATGCTGGCGAGCCCGGAATACCGGGTGTTGAGGTGTCGGGGTACTTAAGCAGTACAACGGGCACAGCTTCTGCTGGCACAACGTGTCTAACGGTTGCAACGGCCGGTTCTGAGGGACAATACACGTTTGAACCGGCATCTTATCCGGTTCGGATGGAGTTTGCGCTTCCTGAATCACTTCAAACTTATTTGAAAGCTGGCCCTGCTGGTGGCACGACGGTTCAATTCGTAAATGCGGCTTCTGGTGGTATCGATGTTGCTTTCCACGATCCTGCAGACTTTTGTGAAGCTAACTTTGAATTCAGCACAACCTGTTTCGCTTATGGGGTTTCTACAGCCATTACGACACCTCAAGATGCGGTTGTTTCGATCGACTACAACACGGCCGGAATTATTATTACGGCTACAGGTTCTCGGGTAGATGCTGAGCCACATACGGTTGAGTCGCAAACGGCCGATGTTGGTTCTGTTTTGGGTCTAGCTTACAACGGTAAAGATGAGCAATTATTCGCTTCTGCGTGGGTAAAACGGCATGTAGAACTTGGTCCCGATGGTGCTGGTGCGATTTATGTCATTGACCGCGATACAAACACTACACAGCTTTACTTTGACGTGAACTCACTGCCGGGAACACCGGCCGGTGTGGTTAATAACCGTCCAGATGCTGTACCAACCTCTGGCTGGCCATCTTCGGTGAGCCCTGCAAAACATCTGTTTTTTGATACCGATGCTTACTTGAAGGCAGGTACAACCGGTATCGGTGATATTGACCTTTCACCCGATGATAAAACGCTGTTTGCAGTTAACATGAACGATAAACAGCTATACATTATGCCGGCTGATTCAGCCACTGTTCCGGTTCCGGCAAGCGATGTTACGGCTGTAGCTATTCCAAACACTTGTACAGATGCTAGTGACGCACGCCCAATGGCGTTGGGTTACAACAACGGCAAAATGTACGTCGGGTCAGTATGTAGCGCTGAATCTATTGTTGATGACCTACCATTGACTAATCCAACTGTCACAAACGATATTACGTTTACCTACTCTGCTGAATTTGATGCATTGTTTGGAAACACGTTCTATGCGGAAGTCTTTGAATATGATTTAGCGACGGAAGCATTTAACCCAACACCTGTTTTGACCGTAGATTTGACCTATCAACGCGGTTGTATTTTCCGCGAAGGGTTAGGCGTTGTTGCATTCTCTCCTACTGAATGTTTCGGCCCCGGTGCAACAGCAAACTGGCGCCCATGGCAGTCAGACTGGACGCAAGTCTTTGACAATGCATTCAGCAGTGGTGACACTTCAAACGATGGCGCAGGAAACCCAGTTGAGTATCCGCAACCGATTTTGTCAGACATTGAATTTGATGGCGAAGACATGATCCTTGGTTTACGTGATATCAATGGTGACCGTACTGGACATGCGGCCGGTGCTCCATCAACCGCAATTCCAGCCCCAGGATTCCCACCGACGCAGACATTCCGCGGAGCCGGACTTGGTGATACGCTACGTGCATGTTCTACAGGTGCTGGCTTCTCACTTGAAAATAACGGAACTTGTGGAACGGTCACAACCGCAGGTGCTGGTGCAAATGAAGGCCCCGGTGGTGGTGAATACTACTGGAACGACCAAACTCCTGGTGGTCCAAACAATACCGCTTCAAACGCGTATCCAGTAGATAACGCGGCCGGACATGAAGAGAGCGGCTTGGGTATGTTGATGCAAGTTGCAGGACAAGACCAAGTTGTTGTTCCTTCTGTCGATGTGAGCGAGTTCTATGACGCTGGTTTCATCTACTTCAATAACACCACTGGTGAATCTGATAAGCGGGTGAAGCTATACGACTCAGTCGTTGATTTCAGCGATGGTAGCATTGATGCCTCCCCAACTGATGCAGGGCTTCTAGCTGGTAAAGGTAACGGTATTGGTGACCTTGAAGCGATTTGCCAAGCTGCACCATTGCAGATTGGTAACTTGATTTGGGTCGACCAGAATTCAAACGGTGTTCAAGACCCCGGTGAACCTGGTGCGGCCGGCGTAGTGGTTGAACTCTTCAAAAGCCCAGATTTGACTACACCAATCGCAACGGCTACTACCGATGCAAATGGTAACTACTACTTTAGCTCAGGCGTAGGTACAGATACCGCTTCATCAATTTACGGTATTGCCGATCTGCTCCCAGAAATGGACTATGTTATCCGGGTTGCTCAAAATCAAGCTGGAACACCGATCGAGAACTTATTCCCAACCTTGACCAATTCACCGTCTGGAACAAATGGTGACATTCGCGACAGTGATGGAATTAGCACAACTGCTGCAAGTGTTCCAGTTCTAGAAGTTACGCTGACAACAGGAGTAATTGGTGAGAATGATCACTCGTTTGATATCGGTTTCTCACCTGTCGAAGTTGCAGAGCTCTTCCGCGACTGGGGTGACTTGCCCGATTCATATACTACATCTGCTAACCTAAACGGGCCAAACCACATTTTGGTTGATGGCTTGCGGATGGGCGCATGTGTTGACGGAGAAGCAGATGGTGGACCATCCGCTACGGCTTTGGGTGATGATGAAAATCAACCACCTTCGACAGCTGGCGGTTCGGGCGTCTGTGATCCGCTCGGTGATGACGAGGACGGCATTTTGTTCCGCACGTTTACACCAAACGATGCAGGCGTGGCTATTTGTACCGAAATCGATGTGTTTGTGACAGCGTTTGTTCCATCATCAGTTAGCGCAGATGGTGTTTTGAATGCTTGGGCCGACCTTGATGCTGATGGTTCATTCAGCTCAGCGGAGCAATTTGTTACAAACAACGTAGTTAACGGTGCTATTGTAGATTCAACAACACCACTCAATTTCCCAGCACCACAAGCTGGTACGAGTGATCCGCTAGATACGGTACAGGCGGTGATCGGATTGCAAATTCCTTGTGATCAGGCACTGATTGGCCAAAATATCGGTTTCCGCTTCCGCTTTACGGGTGGAACCGGTGTAGGTGGCGATGCTCCATTTGGCCAAGCTACCAACGGTGAAGTTGAAGACTACATCCTGCCCGTTTATGGCTGGGATTTTGGCGACCGTCCAGAGACAGTTGATCCAACTGATCCATTCTCAAATGAGACAACAATTCCATCGACACTAGATGGTGACTTCAAAGACACCACTGATCCGGCAACTATTGCAGGTGGTGCTCGTCATATTGTGATCCCCGGCGGAGTTCGCCTAGGAACGCTTGTTGATACTGAGCTTGATGGCCAAGTTTCTTCAGGCAATAGTGATACAAACACTGGCGGAGACGGTGATGATGAAGACGGTTGGGCCATTTCTGAAAGCACTATCCTCACATCTCGTTGGGATAACGGCCAAGACGGCTTTATCCGGGTTAATGTCAGCAACGTTGATCCAACTCTTGGCGCATGTGTCTACGGATTCATCGATTGGGAAGGTGACGGATTCACTACCGGCGTAATGAGCACGGGTGTTCAACATGTAACGGCCGATGGTGAGGCGACAATCGTCTTCCCAGCGACGGCTGAGCGTGATGCATTCTTTGATGGTAGCGGTGGTAACCGTGGCGCTTATCTTCGCTTCCGAGTTATCGACGGTACAGGCAATCCAACAGACTGTGCGGCCGTAACTGCTTCACCTGACAACGACTTTGTTCTATTGCCAGGCAACGCATCTGGATACGCTTGTTCAGGCGAGGTTGAAGATTACTTCCTCAACTTCACCCCAACAGCAGTAACCATGCAAGACTTCGAAGCGATTCAAGCCTCAACTAACCAGACGATCTTACTGATTATCTTGGTGGTATTGATGGCGGCCACAGCGGTTGCCGTAGTTGGCTATCGTCGCTCACGCGAATTCTAGTCTCAGATTTAGTTAGTTAGATTTCCAGGCGGGACACTCAAACAGGGTGTCCCGCCTGTTGTGTTTATGGCCGTTTGCGGAATCAATGCTCAGCTACTAACCGAAGAAAACAACTACCGAAAAGCTGGCATCCATGTGTATCTGAGTGAAGTTTTACGCAACCTGCCGCCTCATGAGAGCCTAGAGTACAAAGCATTTTCATCGTTTGCCCCCTCGGCAGATGCACGGGCCGATATCGCATGGGCTAAGACAAACCCGGTCACAACAAACCCAATCGGTCGCATTTTGTGGGAGCAGTTGGCTTGGCCCCTTCGCTCTCGCTTTTCAGGATGTGATCTGATTCATGGAGCTGCGTTTTCGTTGCCCGTGATGAGTCTTTTACCGTCCGTTGTGACTATATTTGATCTAAGCTTTATCTACTACCCAGAACTTTTCCCTACATTTAGACGGCTGTATTTACGCTGGGCAACACAGGTTGCCTGTAAAAAAGCGACGAAAATCATCACGATTTCGGATGCTTCCCGGCGAGATATCATCAGGCTGTTTGGTATTGAAGAAGAGAAAATAGCTGTTGTTTACCCGGGATCGAGAGAAATGTTTGCCCCTCCCTCAGAGGCAGAGGTTGAAGCGTTTCGAAGAGAAAAAAATCTGCCGGCTCGTTTTGTGTTGCACGTGGGCACATTGCAGCCGCGTAAAAATCTAAAAAGATTGGTAGAGGCGTATCATCAGGCCAACCCTAAAGATGTTGACCTGGTCTTTGCTGGTGGAAAGGGGTGGTTTTATGAAGAGATTTTTCAGACTGTGCAGGCCTTAGGGATCGAAGATAAGGTTCACTTTCCTGGCTATGTCCCAGATTCAGACTTATCATCATGGTATGCTGCGGCCGACTTACTGGTGTTTCCTTCGGTTTACGAAGGGTTTGGAATGCCCATTGTCGAAGCGATGAGTTGTGGCACCCCTGTTATGGCGTCAAACGTATCTGCGATGCCAGAAGCTGTTGGTGATGCAGGCGTGTTGTTTGACCCAACCAATACGGCCGAACTAGCTGAAACGCTAGAGGGTTTGTTAGGTAATCCAGCTAAATTGCTGGAAATGAGTCAGCAGGGCATTCTGCAGGCACAAAAGTTTTCGTGGAAAAAAGCTGGAGAAGAGACGCTGGCCGTTTACCTTGACGTGCTCGGAATGTAAGTTCGCCAGATTGTAATTCGCTTAAGAGTTCCAATAAAAAGTTTAGCGTATACTATGTATTGTGAATAATTACTATTCACGATAAACAAACCAATTCGACTAGAACACTATGGGCAGAGTCACTAGGCCGGTTCGGATCATTACTTTTTTTATAGACGTTAGCCTAATTCTTGTGTCATTCTACTTGGCATGGGTTGTCCGCTACCAGCTAGAGTGGATCCGGGGAGCCGATACGTTTCACTCTTTTGAAGCCTATTTCCCGCAATTAGCTATTTATTTTGTGTTGCTCGTTTTAGCGTTTTGGCAAAATTTGGTTTGGGTGAGACAGCGCGGGGAGTTGTTTGCAGACGAAATGGTTCGGGTTTTGAATGCGGTCAGTATGGGCACGGCCGTCATGATTATTTTTATCTTCGTCCGGTTACCAGAGCCTTTTTCTCGACTTTATTGGGCATTTATTCCGCTTATTCTGTTGCTGATGATCTTCTTCGCACGGGTTGTGCGCAAAGTGATTATGCTGAGCCTGTATGCATCCGGCCGAGCAACCGACGATGTGTTGCTGATTGCCAAAGGTGAAACCGGCCGTAGCGTTTTGCGCACACTTATCGCACGCAAAGACTTAGGATTTAAGCTAGTCGGCTACATGCACGACGGGGAAGATAATGATTTAGGCGGGATCGGGATGCGTTATCCTGATTTAGGGGCCTTTGAGAACCTGCCCAAAACGCTTCAAGAGAACCCAAATCTCCATTCTGTATTTATTGCGTTGCCCGGAAATATGTATGAAGAGATCATGCACTTAATTCGGATTTGCCGTAATAGTGGCGTACCGGTTCAGGTTGCCCCTGACCTGTTTCAGCTTAGCCTGAGCCGTGTTGAGACAAACAGTATGGGCGGTATACCGATGCTGAGTATGCGAGAGATTCGTATTTCGTTTCTCGAGCAGATTTTCAAGCGGTTACTTGATCTTTTTGTCGTGACTCTGTTTTCTATCCCAGCTTTGATTTTGTGTCTGTTCATCGCAATCGCGATTCGCTTAGACTCCCCCGGCCCGGTCATTTATAGAGCCAAACGGGTTGGAAAAGGGGGTAAAGACTTTGTGATGTTCAAGTTCAGGTCGATGGTTGTGGATGCTGAAGACAAACGAGCCGCATTGCAAGAGATGAATGAGCGGGAAGGGCCTATCTTTAAAATACGTGAGGATCCGCGTTTAACCCGAGTCGGCCGATTTATTCGCCGTTTGAGTTTAGACGAGCTCCCTCAGCTTATGAACGTTGTGCGTGGAGATATGAGCATTGTTGGACCGCGCCCCCCAATCCGGGATGAGGTGGAGCAATACCAAGCTTGGCATAAGCAACGGCTAAAAGTGCGCGGTGGTATTACCGGTTTGTGGCAGGTAAGCGGCCGGTCTGATCTGACATTTGATGAGCAGGCACTACTGGATATCTACTACATTGAAAACTGGTCGCTGAGCTTAGATATGCGAATTTTGGTTCAAACACTCCCCTATACTCTGTTTGGGCGTGGAGCGTATTAGGCCACAGTTTTTAGAGCCCTTCATCTTCTGGAGCTGACGGGGCATCTATATTCACAATCTCGCCATGCAGGTTAATCGTAATGCGTAACCCCATCATGGCTAACATGTGGCGAGCTTGCTCTGGCATACCTTGGGACAAAATTTGCTCGGCCGACACATTTTCAATTGAAGAATCAAGGGCCGCTTTTGTAAACAAATCATCCTTGCCCAAAAAGTTCATCGCTTGGTCTACGGCCAAATTTTGATTCCCTTGTAGCTGATCAATAAAGACGGCCAGAATCTTCTTATCAACGATCTCTGCATCTATGTGCCTTAAAAAACCGTCATCATCAACGATATATTGGGCCTCTGTGCCCACAAATCCGGTTGATACGAGCCGCTCTTGCTCGTCGTAAATCATGCCATCAAAAAATGCTTTATTAGCCATAAAAATAAATCCTTCTGCTTAGAGGTTTTCCCTTTTGGAACTGCTTTACGCAACCTACCTGCTATTGTTTCTGAAATAGTTCCAATTTTCTATAAACAATAAGATAGACATTCTCGATAATTTATGTGCGTATCATTTTTTTGAGTTACAAAGCTATTTTGGAGGACAAAATGACAGGAACTGGTAAACTGCCCTTATGATTGGGACTATTTTAACAAGCGTAGTAATTATTATTGTCGTCATTATTGCCATTTTCCGATTATTGGTAATTCGAGGGGGGCGCGGTGTAGAGATACAAGATCCAGCGTCATTTTTGATTGAACAAGTAAACCTTCAGGCCGTCGCAAACAGAGCTGAAAACGGAGACGTCAAAATTTGTTGGGATCGGCCGAACTCGGTTCATCTTTTACGAAAAGATTTGGGCAAAGAGGATGAGCTCGACATGGGGAAACTTTCAGGAGAGACGGAAGCGACTGATACAAACCCAAATCGGCTTAATCGATACCTGTACTCAATTCAATTTGAAAAAGGGCCACAAACTTCCTGCGCTCTGCGAACTTGGGATTTGCCGGGCATTATCAATTTAAGAGACTTGGGAGGTTACAAAACGAGCGATGGCTTTTTAACCGCATGGGGCAAAATTTACCGTACGGGCCATTTAGCTGGTGCTACGGATGATTCGCTACAGATTTTAAATGAGTATGGGATTCAATTAGTTTGCGATTTACGCAGCTTGCGCGAGCGTACAGAAAATCCTGATAAGGTGCCTGAAAGCGCCCGTTATTTAGAAACTTCGATTTATGAAGAAGATCAGCTATCAGCCATTTTCCCAAAACTGTTGTTCAATCGCGCTTCTTTAGGAGATCAACTTGCGGCCGGCTATATTCGAATGTTGGATGAACGGCCGACACGTTTTGCAGAGATTATCGGTTTGGTAGCAAATAACTTGCCGGCGATGTTTCACTGCACGGCAGGTAAAGATCGGGCCGGCCTAACGGCTGCTATGATCTTGAGTCTGCTAGGCGTACCCAGAGAGACTGTGATTTCAGACTATGCGCTTAGCAACTTGGCTTCAGATGATCTGTTTCACGACTTTATGTCCAGCAGTGCCGCAACGATCGGACGATTTGGAATTCCCCCCGAGCAGTTGCGGCCGCTGTTTGCCGCAGACCCCAGATGGATGCGGGACGCTCTAAATCACTTAGATATAAATTACGGTGGTGTAGAACCCTATTTGCTAAACCAAGGGGGCCTGTCGCCAGACGCAATCAAGGTGCTTCGAGCAGAAATGCTTGTTCAAGCGTAATCCTCGTTGCTTTAAGAATAATAGACAAACAAAAAGCCCCCGACCAAACTGATTTGATCGAGGGCTTTTTTTAATTCTCAAGGAGAAGATTAATTTAATCTCCAGCCATTAACGCATGAAGAGCATCTCTTGATAGGTTGGGAGCGGCCAGAGGTCGTCTGCAACGTATCCTTCGAGGAAGTCTGCCACTTCGCGAACGGCCAACATAGCTGGTAGAACCACATCTTTGTTGTGGAATGACTCAGCCGCTGCATCAGCCGCTTCTTCTGCATGTGCTGCTTGCAAAGCGATCAAAGCTGATTTCAACTCGCCGATTTTGCCGGTGAGCATTTGGAGCAACTCGGTGTCTGGTTCGATACCGGCCGCTGACAAGTTAGCTGCCGCTGCGGCCAACTCGCTTTGGTAACGAACTGCAGCTGGGTAGATCAAGGTTTTACCCATTTCAGAAACGAGATTCGCCTCAACGTTAACCGTCATGTTGTATTGCTCAAGCGCAACTTCGTAAACCGCATGGAGCTCAGTTTCGTTGTATACGCCGTATTTGCCAAACAGGTCGATGGCTGATTGTTCGAGGTAAGCTGGCAAGGCATCGGCCGTGGTGCGCAAGTTAGGCAAACCACGTTTTTCAGCTTCTTGGTGCCACTCGTCTGAGTAACCGTCACCGTTAAAGATGATTGCGTGATGGCTTTCCATCGTTGAAGCTAGAATGCTGTTAATTGCATCATTAACAGCTTTAGCACCTTTCACACCCTCAAGTTGGGTCGCGAAATAATCTAAAGACTCCGCCAAGATGGTGTTAACCGTGGTGATTGCACCAGAAACAGATTGGCTAGAACCAACAGCGCGGAACTCAAACTTGTTACCGGTGAAAGCGAATGGGCTGGTACGGTTACGATCACCCGCATGGATGTACATGCTTGGCAATACGTCTGAGCCCAAGCTCATTTCGCCAATTGGCAATGATGAGGTCGCTTCGCCATCTTTCAAGATTTGTTGGAACACATCGTTCAACTGCTCACCCAAGAAGATTGAGATGATCGCAGGTGGTGCTTCGTTAGCACCCAAACGATGGTCGTTGCTGGCAGAAGCGATCGCCGCACGCAAGAGTGGTGCGTAGGTGTGTACCGCACGGATAAATGCCGCGGTGAAGATCAAGAACTGTTTATTTTTGTGTGGTTCTGGTCCTGGCTCCATCAAGTTACCTTGAGTAGAGTTGCCCAAAGCCATGTTCACATGTTTACCAGATCCGTTTACACCAGCAAATGGTTTTTCATGGATGAGGCAAGCAAAGCCGTATTTTGGAGCGACCCGTTGCAACACGGTCATGATGATTTGTTGATGGTCGGCCGCGGCGTTTGCGCTTTCGAAAACAGGTGCTACTTCGTACTGTCCTGGAGCAACCTCGTTATGACGGGTTTTTACAGGAACACCAACTTTGTAAAGCTCACGCTCAAAGTCGTACATGAACGCTTGAACGCGCTCATTGATCGCACCAAAATAGTGGTCGTCGAACTCTTGCCCTTTTGGAGAAGCAGCACCGAAGAGGGTACGGCCAGCGTTCAAAAGGTCTGGGCGAGCCAGGTAGAAGTTGCGATCAATCAAGAAGTATTCTTGTTCACAACCAGCAGTAGATGAGACATAGCCTACATCTTTGTGACCTAATGCTTTAAGTACGCGTTGAGCTTGCTCGTTTAAAGCTTTCATCGAGCGCAAAAGCGGGGTCTTTTTGTCGGTAGACATCCCTGACCATGAAACAAAGGCAGATGGGATGGTTAGAGTTAGACCGTTTTGGTTCTCGACCAAATACGCTGGGCTGGTAACGTCCCATTGTGTATAGCCACGCGCTTCGTGTGTTTGACGGATACCGCCTGATGGGAACGAAGAACCGTCCGGCTCTTGTTGCATCAGAGATGAACCGGTGAACTCAGAAATGATGCCACCCATGCCATCTGGGTCAAAGAAGGCGTCATTTTTCTCAGCCGTGTATCCGGTCAACGGATAGAAGATATGGCCAAAGTGCGTTGCTCCACGCTCCATTGCCCATGTCTTCATGGCTGAAGCTACAGCATCGGCCGTAGATGGGTCCAGAGGAGCTCCATCTTGTACAGTTTTCATCAAAGCTTTATAAGCCGCTTTCGGCAAAGCTTCCTTCATTTTGTCGAAGGTAAATGCATTGATTGCAAATAAATCTCCACTAGGAATCTCTTCATAACCGATTGGTTCTGGGAGTTCGTAGCTTGCCACATTTGCGATGGCGTTTAAGCGGGCTGCGTTTCCACTCATGGTTAAACCACTCCTTAATTTCTTTAAAAATTTACACAAAAAAAGGACGTCAAAATCGACCTCTCTGTTGGGAAAGGCGATGACGTCCTAGTCTTTTTTATCTTATTGTTAGTGCTTGCGCACTGGCCAAGATTATAATGACTGACGTCTTTTTAATCAAAAATTGTAAATACAGTTGCGTATTAGCCGATTCCACGGCGACCAAAGTCGGCCGAAATGCGATCTGTTAGGCTTGATGCGGTCTCGTCTAAAAACAGACCGTAACGCTCTTCTTTCTCACGATACTCAACACCAATGTGCAGTGCATCACTTGTATAAAGATCAATCGTTTTACCTTTAATTTCCGTTGTTCCAGCGTCGGTTAGGTTGGGTTTTAATTTTTCCCAAAATTCAGGTTGTAAACGATCCGGCCGTAGATCATAAATGTCATTGAGCCGTTTATCTGTTTTCAAGGCTTCTGCCACAATGCGGGTCAAGACCAAAACCCCTTTTCCGCCGTATTCGCTTTTAACTTCACGTCGGCCGCTAGCTGCATAGGTGTACAAGCCATCAAGATCTTCAGTTTCAAACACAGGGGCCCAAAACTCTTTCTCACCAAGGTTCCGTTTTTTCAAATACAAAACCGGCCGGCGAAGTTGAAGAGTTGAAAGACTTGTTCCACGAACGTGCAACTTGTCGCTTACACCCTTTTCGCCCAGCACGTCAGCTTCATGCAGAAAATCGGTTAAGTATTCACGAACTTTAGCCAGTTCTACATGCTGAAAAATCGGCCCACCTGGTGTAGTCGTGATAACTTCATCGCCCACTGTGTAAATGGGGAATACTTTACGAGCACGTCGAGCAACAAAAACGTGTCGTGGCAAACGGGCCATGTTAATCAACCCTTCTGTCAACTGAAGCATCTTGCTCTCAAGACCTTCGATTGATTTTGCTTTTGCTCTAAAGCCACAAACGTCTGCAAAATATCCACTTTCTACAGCATCTTTAAATACTGGGATTTTGAAGACTCTGTTTGGATGAACGGTCTCTTCTGTTGTGTCTAAGGTAGCTGTATAAGGTGCTGCCCCATCTAAATTTTTCTCAAATGTTAGTTCCATGATCTGTTTTCCTCCTAGTGTTTGACCAAACAAAGATTGCAAGGTGTCAATTCATGCCAAACACTTTAGGCTTCGCCATTCTCAAATAGCAATCTCGCAAAAAAAGTTGGGCGAAGCACAGTTTCTTTTCTAGTTAGATAAAAGAAACGGCCTGCCGAAAATGATAAACAAATTCGACAGGCCAGGGACACTTAGTCCCCCGCTGGAAACGCAGTTGTTGAAC
>JAHDGV010000437.1:0-1561 GCA_020631655.1 Chloroflexota bacterium
GAAGGATTGGGGTTAGAGATTGTGACCAAAGCCAGCGCAAAAGCGGTGCAGGGGAACGGCCATGTGAATGGGGTTAGCTTGACTGATGAACGCATGCTCGATTGCGATGTTTTCTTGGTGGCGACAGGTATTCGCCCCAATAATGAACTTGCCGAGCAGATGGGATTAGAGACTAACCGCGGCATTTTGGTCGATTCAGGGATGCAGACGTCGAAAACGGGTGTGTTTGCGGCCGGTGATGCGGCGGAGTTTAACGATAAAATTTTGGGGCTCTGGACAGTGGCTGTGGCTCAAGCCGAGGTAGCGGCCGCGAATGCGGTTGTCGCTGGTGGGCAAGAAACCTATCAAGAGATTGTGCCGGTCACGATGCTTAAAGTGGTGGGGATCGATATCACCAGCATCGGCCGGATT
The DNA here is from genome assembly GCA_020631655.1 of Chloroflexota bacterium. Taxonomy (GTDB): domain Bacteria; phylum Chloroflexota; class Anaerolineae; order Promineifilales; family Promineifilaceae; genus WTJY01. Next base: position 412 of record JAHDGV010000437.1, read on the forward strand.
GTGGATGAAGCGGGTGACGATCTGATTGTGTTTGAAGACCAAGCCGGATTCAAATATCGCAAACTGATTGTAAACGAAGGTAAAATTGTGGGCGCAATTTTGATAGGCTATACAGATGAGGCGCGCGGTGTGGCTGAGGCGGTCAAATCAGAAGTTGATGTTTCTGCCATGATGCCAAAACTACGTGATGGGGATTGGAAACCACTAATCGATTTGGCGGAGTAAGCTAAAAGCTAAATTATGGATTTAACCGGACAGACGTTAGGAAAATACGAGATACAAGAACTGCTGGGGAGCGGCGGGATGGCCGAGGTGTATAAAGGGCACGATACGCGTCTCGAACGGCCGGTGGCGATTAAAGTCATGCATCCCCATTTGGCAAAATCGGCCGATTTCCAAGGCCGCTTTTTGCGCGAGGCCAAAGCAACCGCCAACCTACAACATCCCAACATTGTTAATCTAATCGATTTTGATACCGAAGATAATTTGTCTTACATGGTGATGGAGTTTGTAGAAGGGGGGACGCTCGAAGATTATCTGCAAAAAAATAGCCCGCTGGACCTTAATCGAGCGATTGACATCATTCGACAACTGGCGGCCGGATTGGAGTATGCGCACGGCAAAAACATGGTGCACCGTGACATTAAACCGGCCAACATCATGTTCGTGGATGAAAAGAAAGAGCGGATTGTGATCACCGACTTTGGGGTAACTCGACTGCTTGATGGGGAGAAAATGACGGCCACCGGCATGATGCTGGGGACACCTCACTACATGGCTCCTGAGGTAGCAAAAGGTCAAGAGGCGGACCAGAGGGCCGACATTTACAGCATGGGGACGGTGCTGTTTGAAATGGTTACGGGGAAGTTGCCGTATGAGGCTGATACCCCTTACGGGGTTTTGCTGAAGCTGGCCAGCGAACCGCTGCCCAGTCCGAGTGATCTTGCTCCCGGCCTGCCGTTTGGGGTTGAGGAGACGCTGTTTAAAGCGCTTGAAAAAGAGCCGGAAAAACGATATCAAAACGCACGCGAATTTGATGATGCGGTAAAAGCGATGGTGGGGCAAGAAACCGGGCCAAGTTTTGACCACACAATTCAACAGCCATCAACGATTGGGAAAGCGCTACAGCAACAGGCAGAAGAAAAGAAGG
>JAHDGV010000437.1:1661-4372 GCA_020631655.1 Chloroflexota bacterium
CGACTCTGGCACCAACCGATGTGCCGACAGAAGAACCAACTTTGGAACCCACGCCCGTGCCGGTTGTGTTTGCTGATTTTGATTTTGAGGCTTCTCTGGCATTTGTGTGCGAGATCAATTACGATGCCACAAACTCTGTAATAGGGCTTAAATTTGATGATTTGAACCATCCACCTGGGGGCACACAATATGTGGCTTGGCTGGCAAATACGGCCGAAAACAACTTCATTAACTTAGGCGTAGTCAGCAGTGATCGTTTCTTGGCGGCCGATTACTTTAGAACCCTTGATACGTCCGTTTCTCTTGAACAGTTTGATCGGATAATTTTGAGCGCTGAACTAGATGGCGGTTCTCCAGATGGGCCGTCTGACATCATTTTGGATGGGGTGATTGATCCGGCTACATTTGCTGTGCAGACGGAGTTGCTTAGTAGCAACGTCCGGCCGGGATTGGAGCAATATGCGTTGGCTGTACAGCATTCCGGCTTGTCGGCCGATAGCCTGGCCCAAGGCAATTTGGCCGAGGCACGGCGACATGCTGAGCATGTAGTTAACATTTTGGAAGGGGAAGCTGGGCCTAATTTTGGCGACTTAGATAATGATGGGCAGGCTCAAAACCCTGGCAACGGAGTTGGGGTCTTTGGCTATTTATTGGGCGCACGCGATTTGCTGACCGATGCTGAACCGATCAACCCATCATCCCCCATCTTTTTTGTGCAAAATGGGATCGACAGTTCGATTGCGAACAGCAACGTTTATGCGGATGAAGCTGTTAATCTTGCTCTGAAAATGTTTGCGGTAGACACGGCTGATGAAGGGCTCAACATCGTTGATGATTTACAGGCATCTGTTGCGGCCGGTATCAATGGGGTTGATCTGGATCAGAATAACTTTATTGATCCGCTGGCCGGTGAAGGCGGCTTGCAAACGGTTGAGACATTGGCGATTGAGTGGATAGAAGGGAGCTATTTCCCTAATCATTTGCTGAACCCAAATGGAGATCAAATCGGCCGAGTACGGCTCGCCACGGTTAATGATGCGCCGCTCAGCGGGATTGCGCTTGACCTGTATCCGGTTCCGGCCGTGGCCGACCCATCCACCGGCTATTTTGTGTACTTGATTTCAAACGAAGGAGAGCAGGTTGCAAACCTAGGGCAGGTTGTGCCTGATAACTTCCGCATTGACGAAACGATCCCGGCCGGGGACATTTTCATTGCCAAGTTTGATGAGGTTGTCATCGCCATTGAGCCGCTGGGGGATGGAGCAGGACCAGCCGAACCGACAACTGTCGTTTACTCTGCCAGCTTTGGCGTGGAACAACAAACCAGTCTGTTTAAAGTGGTTCAAAGCGATGATGGGGAAACACCGCTTTTGGCCAGCACTGTTTTTGAATCTGACCTAGCTAACCAGCATGTTGATTTTATGATTGCCGCTCTTGAGGCCGGAGATTTGCCTCTGGCCCGACGCCATGCAGAGCATGTGAACAACATTTTGGTTGGTGAAGCGGATGAGCGGTTTGGTGACGTGGACGGGAACGGTACGGTTGAAAATCCGAGTGAGTCCGGTGTGGGGGCGATGGTGTTCCACAATCAAATGGAGGCGGAGCTTTTGAATTATGCGGCCGAGCCTGAAAGCCTAAACGCACGCTCGCGCTTTTACGGCACAACGGTTATACCTACAACCCTCTTTAATCAGGCTAGCCAGTACGAGGAAGTGCTTGGGCTAATCGGAAAACTACTCTCAACCGACACGGTGGGAGAGGCAGGGCCGTTTGCTAGTCAAGGATCAAATGAGATGGTGAGTATCCTGACCGGAAAAGATTTTGATGGGAATGGGGTTGTAGATGCGAAAGAGGGTGAAGGCGGTATTGTAGACTTCGAATTTTTACTGCATTTGCTGACCGACCGCAGTTTTAATGCAGTCGATCAGCAATAGGTCGTTGCTTCACTTATACGCAGAATAATGTTCTGCCAATATCTATTTTACTGTGAGATCGTTGTCGAACTCAGCAACAGCTTGTACCGGGTAGTAGGGGCCTTCTGCCTGTGACGGGGTGAACGGTAATTGGCCGGAGCCGATGCCTGTATCAACTACAATTTGGCCGTTTGCCAGTAAGGTGCCATCCCCTTGCAGGAGCTGAAGCAACAATAAATCCCCATCATCACCGGCCGATTGGAAGATGTTGTTGTTTTCAACGTCAGCAACATCATCTGTAAAATAAAACTGGCTAGTTAATAAAGTAGAACCATCTTGCTTTACTTTAAAGTGGATGTGGCGGGGCCGAGGCTCGTATTCGCCCGGAACGATGGTGCGGAACGCGTACCAGCCGTCAGCATCAGCTACGGCTGATCCGTAGAATTGGAACGTTGTGTCTCGGCCGTTGGTGCTTGGGTCATCAGGATGATCGTACACACCACCTGCATCTGTCTGCCAGATCTCAACTGTCGCATTTGGCACCGGATTTCCGTTTGCATCTAACACCTGTCCAAGCAAAATGAGCGACTCACCATTGGTTTGAATGGGGTCTGTAAACGATGCGATAAGTTGGTCGGCCGGAGTGAGCACTCCGGGTGGCTCTGGTTCAGCCTCTTGTGGGATGGGGGTTGATGTCGCTGGGAATTTGTCATCTTCCGCTGAGTCTTCAACCTCTGTTTCAGCAACAGCTGTTGGCACAACGGTTGGTTCTGCCTCAGGCTCCGCCGCGGCCGGAAC
>JAHDGV010000438.1:0-1717 GCA_020631655.1 Chloroflexota bacterium
GATTGGACTTAACCATTGATTTGTTAAACGGAGCTGGCGAGTCGATTTTGTTGGGGGATGCGTTTGCGGACAGTGTTGGGGCAGGCTTGGCTGAACGGCTTGAAGACATCCAATTAGAAGCTGGAACATACAGCCTTTTGGTGCGTGGTTATGGCTTAACCGGTGGGCCAATTACGGTTGAACTGCGCTAAATACTGATGTTACGCGCCCTCGTGACAAAGACCTCGGAGGTTTCTGTTCTCAAGACAATAGTGACTTCTGGAAAGGAAAAACCTCCGAGGTCTGTTAGCACACAAGGTGAGTTTGTTATTGATTTTCGTAGCGAATACGGCGTAGAAAATCAACCGTTTGTAGGCGACGTTCCAAATGAAAGGTGATGTAGTAGTGCAAAATATCTTCCAGTTCTTGATGTAAATCCCGTCTTAACTTCAGTTCGCGTACCTGCTCCCACGGCCGGGTTTGCAGAAAACGCATCACCTTAACGGCCGAAGCTGATACCGGCCGGGCCCGCTTTTCGGCCGCTAAATGCTCTGGCTTTAGTAAACCACCAATCTCCGCACTAAAATACTGATCCTCTTGTTCAATGGGTTCTTGGCTGATTACACAGGTGAACAGTTGTGGCTGAAACCCTGTTAAGCTCAGGAGCCGTAGCTCAAAATATCGGGCCGCAAGTAGATGATTGTCCTCATTCGCAAACCAGCTTAAACCGTCTGCGAGCAGATAAAATAGACTGCTATTTTTGTCTTCCTCTTCTGTAAACCGATCCAATAGCTCAACGATATGACCTGCATAGATCGTCCGGATTAAATCGTCTCGCAAACCAGGGTACATCTCAACTGATTCTGCTTGGGTGATGATGTCAAACGTATTCCCATCAGCAATCAAAAATGCTGACCGGCCGAAGAGCTCCACATGCCCCGTTTGACGGCTGGTTGGCTTGCGTGATCCTTTTGACAACGCTTTAAGCTTGCCGTACTCGCGCGTAAAAATCGTGAGTAAGCGGTCAGACTCACCCATATCTTTGCGCCGAAGCACAATGCCTTCAGTTCTGCGAGATTTAAATCGGGACATTTTTTAAGTATAAAGGATAAAGGGGAAAGGAAAAACGGTAGGCCTGCAAATAGAATTTATCCTTGATCCCTTCAGCGTTACCCTTTTAACGGATACCACAGCTCGCGAGCCTCACCTACCAAATAGAGCGAGCCAGTGATCAAAATCAGATCATCCGGATCTGACAGCTCAATCGCTTTTTCAACCGCTTTTTGAATATCAGGAGCCGATACGGCCGGAACTTGGCTTAGTTGCATTATTTTCTGCGCGATTATCTCTGGATCAACGGCCGGTTTGCCGGGCACATTGGGAGCAGTGGCAACAACCCGATCCACAGCCGGAACCAAGACCTGCAGAATGTCTTCAACTTCTTTGTTGACAATACTGCCGGTAATCGCCGTGATTTTTTTGCCTCGGTACGCCTCTTGCAGACTGGTGACCAACGCCTGCATTTTGTGCGGATTATGTGCTCCATCGAGCAAAATTAACGGCTTGCGAGAAACGAGCTCCATCCGGCCGGGGCAGGCAAAGTTTGCCAAAGCTGCTGTTTGGATCGGTTTACTCAAGACTCTTGTACCTACCAGTACATCCAACGCGGTGATGGCTAAAGCAGCGTTCCCAAGCTGATAGCGACCGATCGGCCCCACTTTGACGTTCTCGTACCGAT
>JAHDGV010000438.1:1817-4343 GCA_020631655.1 Chloroflexota bacterium
GCGTTCCCAAGCTGATAGCGACCGATCGGCCCCACTTTGACGTTCTCGTACCGATTAAACGGTGCTTGAACTGTGATTGTGTGTGGGTCATGAATCTCAAATTCGAAGTCTCGATTTAGCGCATAAAGCGTTGCCCCTTTTTCAGCCGCCTCTTTTTCTATCACGGTCAAAAGTTCCGGCTGAGTCACACCAGTCACGGCCGGTTTATTGGGCTTGATGATGCCCCCTTTGTGCCAAGCGATATCGGTTAATTCTGGCCCTAATGATTTGACGTGGTCAAAAGCTACATTGGTGATGATAGCGATCTCAGATGCCATATGATTGGTTGGGTCCAATCGGCCGCCCATCCCCGCTTCAACCACACCAAAATCTAAGTTTTGCTCAGCCAGCCACATAAACGTGATCGCCGTCCACGCTTCGGTATATCGCAGCTGGTTAAACGGCCCGTCTGCGGCCGCCCATTCTGCATGCAGATCGCGAAATCGATAGACCAAATCAGCAAACCCTTGAAGCGATACAGCTTGCCCATTCACCATCAGTTTTTCAGTTGGCATTTGCAAGTACGGGCTGGTGTGCAAGCCCGTTTTTAACCCCATCCCCTGCAACAGAGCCGCCGCCATCATGCTGACACTCCCTTTGCCACTGGTGCCGGTGATGTGCACGGCCGGGAACTGCCGCTCAGGATAGCCAGCATAGGCCAAGAAATCGGCCGTCCGATCCATCGCCTCAACCATTTCCTTGCGACGTTGCTCGGCCGTTTTTGGCACGTTAAACCGTTTTCCCTCAGGATCAGTAACCAGCGAAAACAGCCAGCTGTGCGCTTTTTCAAATTCTTCTCTACTCATAAACTATTTTGTGACGGGTAATTTTTAACTTACTGAGACTCCAGCTCTGCCAAAAGGTCTTCGACCGGATACCAATAATCCCGCAATTCCCCCACCAAGTATAACGACCCGGTGATCCAAATAATATCGTTTTTATCCGCACGTTCCAGAACGTTGGTTAGCGCACTCATTGCGCTACCATCAACCGTCACCGGCATATCAGGGTCGATTTCGGCCGCAAGCGCCGCCAGCTCATTTGGATCAACCCCGTTCCACAGCCCTTTAGGCTCAAACATGGTAAACACCATTTCGCTTGACAACTCCATGACCGGCGGCAAAATGTCGGTGGCCGCTTTGCCCGCTTTTAATCCCAAAATCGTAATCACTTTTTGATCACTCGTTTTCTTTTTAATGATGCTGACCGCCGCTTGGATTTTGTCTGGGTTATGGGCTCCATCTAACAAAACGAGCGGATCAGCTTGCACCTGTTCAACCCGCCCCGGAAGCGATGCCTTTGCCAGCCCCTGCAAGATGGCTGAGTACGGTATCGTCACCTCATGCAGAGAAGAAACGGCCGCCACGGCCACCGCCGCGTTTGTCGCCTGAAACTCCCCTTCCATTTTAATTGTGATGCCGTCGTAGGTCACATCGGGTATCGAGATCGAGACCTCATCTCCGGCCGATTGGACCGAAAAGTCACGATCTAAAAGCCACAAACGGGCATCCTGCTCCAAACATTTTTCTTCGACCAGCTTGATCACACTGGGCTGGGTGACCCCGCTCACCACTTGCTGCCGACGTTTAATGATCCCCCGTTTGTCTAGCACGATCTCTTCAACCGTATCTCCCAAAATTTCAGTGTGATCGAGCCCTACATTGTTGAGTACGGCAACTTCGGCCGGTAACACGTTTGTGGCATCCCGATCTCCACCTAATCCCACCTCGATTACCGCAAAATCAACCTGCTCTTCTGCAAACAGCATAAAGGTTAAAGCAACTTGGGCTTCAAAATAGCTGGGTGCGCCAAACGGAGATGTGTCACGAACTTCGTCGATGGCCGGTTTCATTTTTGCATAAATCTTTGCAAGTTTGCTAGTTGCGGCCGGTCGGCCGTTTAGCATGTGTCGCTCGTTATAAATCTGCAAATTTGGAGAGGTGTGTAGTCCGACATAAAAACCGGCCTCTTGCAAGATGGTGGCGATCATGGTGCTGGTTGACCCTTTGCCCGAAGTGCCACCCACGTGGATCGAGCGAAATTTATAATGAGGATTGTCGAGCAAGCCGAGCAATTGGCTCATCCGCTCCAATCTTAGATTGATCTCGGAACTGAATTTCACAGGCCCGATCAGGGATAGCAGCTCTTTTTCCAGCGCTTGGTATTGTTTTAACGGTGACATCATACGCCGATTTTACCTACTTAAAATGAAAAATGACCAGTAACTAGAAACCAGAGATTTTCTCTTCTGGTCACTAATTACTGGTCACTAAAAACTAAAACTTGAACGCCCAGCTAATCTCAGATTAGCCTTTTAGCAAAGCGGCACTAGCTCAAATAATCACGCAGTGCCTTACTACGGCTTGGATGACGTAACTTACGCAACGCTTTGGCTTCGATCTGGCGAATCCGCTCGCGGGTTACACCAAACTGACGGCCGACTTCTTCAAGCGTGTGGTCTTTTCCATCGCTCAGACCAAAGCGCAT
>JAHDGV010000439.1 GCA_020631655.1 Chloroflexota bacterium
CGAATATCGTATCCGGCCGTAAAGACGTGACAGGTGTCAAAGCAAACGCCAACCCGATCACCGCCATCAATTTCTTTGATCAAGTAACCCAAGTGTTCAAACTTAAAGCCAAGATTGGTCCCTTGTCCCGCCATTGTCTCGAGGCAAATAACCACGCCGGGTGATGTCTCGGCCGTTTCGTCTAGCGCTCGCTTAACCCCTTTCACAATGCGATCTAAACCGGCCCATTCCGCTTCGATGATTTGCTGTTCGGTCGCCTTCTTCTCTTTGAACATATGCGAACCGGGATGCACAACCATGTTTTGAACGCCGATTTGACCGGTGCGAGTAATCTCATCCACCATCGCATCGTATGACTTGGCCCACTTTTCTTCTTCTGGCGAGGCCAGGTTCATGAGATAGTTGGCATGCACCACGGCCGGGAAAATATCCGCATATTCTTCGGCTGTCGCTTTATATTTTTCTTGATCTTCCTCACTAATCGGTTTGGCTTTCCACTGCCGATTACTGCGCGTGTAGAACATCATGCTGTCCGCTCCGATCTCTTTGGCATTCCCAAAGGCGTTAAATAATCCGCCGCTTACGCTTACTTGTGCACCTAATCTCATAATTTTAGCTTGTCAGCCAATCAGCATTTCAGCTCATCAGCATTGATAGTTGAAAGATGAGAGGCCAAGAGATTGATGACAAAAAATCCTCTCACCTCTTTTCTCTCTACTCCGTTAATCTCTCCATTCGTGGTCCATACTGCGCCCCGCACCAAAGTAACCTACCGGCCACGACCCGTCTAATCGATAAACAGCGTCGCCTACCACGCGCCAAATCCGTTTACCGACTAAATCAACCACAAAATTTCCTTCAATCCGGCCGGTTAGCTCCCCTTCCAGGGTGTATAAATCCTTGCCCCTTAAAATGGCAAACAATTCACCTTTGTTGTCGATTAATCCACGTTCCATGTTTAGCTATTAGCCGTTTGCTTTTAGCTTTTAGCTAACAGCCAAAAGCCAAGAGCTAAAAGCCCTTTACGGCACCGTCGCCGTGATTTGCAGTGTCCCTTCTGCATCATAAATTTGAACAATTTCGCCCGACTGCCAAACCGAAGTGGTTTGCCCCCAATAGCGCTGGGTGGTCGTGTCTTCACCAATCCCTGAAAACAGCTGGATACCGGCCCCGCCTCCAAACAAAGTTGCACCTTGCCCAAATGTGTAAATAGTGTTGTTTGTGTCACGCACCTGCCATCCCACAATATCTACGGATCGATCGCCGTTGTTGACGATCAGAATATTTTCAGCTTCGATCACCCCGATCCCGTTAAAGGTGCTAACAACCAATTCAGCTTCCCCATCTCCCAAAGGAACAGTTGGGATAGGTGTCGGAGGGGCACCCACTGGGGTTGCCGTTGCGGCCGCATCAGCCACTTCTTCGGCCGGTTGCACAACCACACCACCAATCGGTATTAAAAGATCTTGCCCCGCCTGAATAAAGTTTTCGTTCAGCAACCCGTTTGCATCCATGATCTCCTGCATCGATACCCCATATTGATCCGCAATAGCACTTAGCGATTCACCCGCCTGAACGGTATGGAACGTCGGCGCAGGAGTGGGGGTGGCTGTAGCAGGCAGTGGGGTTTCGGTTGGGGGAAGTGTGGGTGCAAGCTCAACAACGCCGGGGTCAACGGCCGTAATCGGCACCTCGGCCGATGAAATGACAGCTTCGGGCTGTGGACTCCGCGCATCCCACCAGTAAAGAATGCCCAGCATCACCAACGCAGATACAACGATGTTGAGGAGCAAGAAAGGGAGCATTCGACGCAAGGACATAATTATTTAGATACTAGATGTTTAAAATGAGTGGTTGGTGTTTTAAGTTGATGGTAGCTAGCAGGAGAATTCCCTCTCTACTTTCTACTCTTTTCTCTCTACTTGAGTTCGACATTACCGCTGACAACCGGCCGGGCGTGCATCGCCTCGATCAGCTCTCCCATTCGGTTGCTACGGCGTATCCACAATAGCAAGTTTCGCACCTTTTGTTGTTTCGAGCCAATGCCCAAACGCTCCCAATCAATTTCTAATTCATTGGTTATTTCTTCGAGCATTTTTAGGTCATAAAACGTGAGCAGATAGCGGCGTAAAATCGTAGGCGGGGTCTCTGTATTGATGCGAGACAAGCGGGGGAAATGATCGGGCGGAACCGGGGTCAAGATCCGTTCTACTGCCAGAGCCAGATCGGCCGTTTGATCCCGGTCAGCGGCTAAATCAATAATATTGTGGATGGTTTGATTCATGTTGCGCATCGGGGCGACAACTTCGTTTTCAGCAATTTCCAAATCAAACATCAAATCCCGCACATCTTCGTTGCTCAGGTTTTGCAAAATCTGATCGAACAAGAGTTGCCGATCATACTCAGAGCTTTCGTTTTGCATACCCACGGCCCGACGTGACAACAAGCTTTCGATATTTGGATTGTTAGATGATGGGCTATCCCCATTTTTCATGCTTGATCCATTTTGAGAAGTGGCAATTCCGGCGCTGGGGATAAATCCATCCCCCATATGCGGCCGTAACAGCCCCACCAGCCATATCGCGGCCCCACCAAACACCAATCCCCCTAAAATTTGCACCCACAATCCGGCCGATTCAGCCAAATCGCCCAATCTAAATATGGCCCAAACTACATTGAGCAATACGGCCGAGGTGACGGTTAACAGGCCGACGGCCCAAGTAAAATCTGAGCGCCTGTAAAACATCACAAAAAAGAAGAGGATGACGAGGATTTGGATGATGAGAAAAATGTTCATATGGTCAAACCACTTCAATTTGTATACAGAAGTGGTTCAAAAATTTTAACACCCCCCTTTTCTAAAGCAATAAGTCTTCATGAAAATTTGGGAAGAATGGGGGGCATGCCAGTGGCATCCAGCTTTATTTCTTTTCGGCCTTGCCTGCTAGACCACAAGGATTTCTGTCTGATCAAACGCAAATTAACACGGGTTAAAAACTGTGTATCACCCTGTTCAATCATTTTTTGTCACGGCTATACCTGATCGGTTAAGTGGGGGTAATTTACAGATTAACCCTCCTCGTAGATTCAAACAGATGACCTTTGTTATAAATCTACCGTTCCGTGAAACACAACCTATTTACAGAACATAAATTGATTCACTTATTTTTTAGGGAAGGTATAGGAAGATGAAATCTAATTCCAAACTCGTGCTTTTTGCGCTTGGTGCGCTAATGATGTTAACCCTCATCGCTTGTGAACCACAAGTAATCACTGAAACGGTTGAGGTAACCCGAGAAGTTGAAGTTGTCAGAGAGGTTGAAGTCGCATCTGAAAGCAAAGTTTTAAATGTTTACTCATCACGCCACTATGGTGACTTGGAAGCGCCATTTCAAGCGTTTACAGACGCAACCGGCATCGAAGTTCGCGTATCGGCCGGTAGTCCGCGTGACTTGCTGAACCGTCTGCGCGCAGACATCTCTCGTGGTGATCGCAGTGTGGCGGATGTGTTCTTAGCCATCGACGCTGGTGTACTCTCACTTGCAACTGAAGAAGGATTGCTCCAACCGCACGGTTCTGATGCGATCACTTCAAGCGTAGCTCCAGAATTCCAAGATCCTGACGGAAACTGGGCCGGTCTAAGCATTCGTACCCGCACCTTGGTTTACAACCCGGCCAACACCACCGAAGACGAGATTGCCGCTGTGACCAGCTACAGCGACTTGGCTGATGCAACGTGGAGCGGCCGATTGTGTATGCGCCCGGCAAGCCATATCTACACCGTTTCACTTTTTAGCAGTCTCATCAACCATCTTGGCGAAGCCGAGGCGGCGGCCGTGACTGAAGGAATCGCCAGCAACGTTGTTCGCTACATCAACAGTGACACCGGCCAAATCAAAGCGGTTGCGGCCGGTGAATGTGACCTTGCCATCGTGAATCACTACTACATGGGCCGTTTGGCTAATGGAGATGCGGACTCACAAGCGGTATTTGATTCCGTTCAGCTTAAATGGATGAACCAAGATGAGTCAGGTGTCTTCTTCAACGTTAATGGTGCTGGCGTGGTTAAAAATGCAGAAAACTTTGACAATGCGGTTGCATTCATCGAGTTCTTGGCCGCCACTGAAAATCAGTGTGGGGACTTGACCTGCTTCCCTGGAAGTAACTATGAATTCCCAACCAACCCTTCTGCAGGTGTAAACGAAACGATTGCAGGCTTTGGTGAGTTTACATACGATCTTGACTACGGCCTTGCAAGCTACGGCTCATTACAAGATGCATCTGTAAGCATGTTAGAAGCAGCAGGCTATGGATTTGCTGAGAATTAATAA
>JAHDGV010000440.1 GCA_020631655.1 Chloroflexota bacterium
CGGGTTTGTCGCATCTGGCACAATCGTATCTGGAGTGATAAAGCTACCTATGCCAGATGCCCTTATCTTAACCAGAACTTGACATAATCAGGCTGGTTTTTCGTTTTTAATGAGCAAAAAAATCTCCTGCAAGTAGAATGTTTATCGCCAAATATTCATTCCAAACTTACAGGAGATAAAAATGTTCAAGCAGATAGACGAATTTGTCAAATGGCACCGCCGCCGTAATCCTTCAGCCCGCACGTGGCGAGACTACTCTTACGACTTGGCCCAGTTTCACGGATATGTGGGGAGCAAAGAGCCACAAGAAGTCACTGTGCGTGACATCGATGGCTTTGTCAATCATCAGTCAGAACGGGGGATGTCACCCAAAACCATCAACCGACGGCTAACTGCCATCAGCTCGTTTTTTGTTTACCTCTCAGATACGGATCCTGAAATCTTGTGCCCGGTCATTCCCCGTCGCCACAACCGGAAAGAGAAAAAGAGGTTGCCTCGGCCGGTGCCGCTGGAAGATGTGAAGAAGTTTTTTGACGCAATAGATAATCCACGGGATATGGCGATGTTCCAGCTCATGCTCCGCTGCGGCCTGCGCATCTGCGAGGTGGCCAGCCTGAAAGTGGCCGACATCCAGCTCAATGAGGTGCGGCCGCGCATGGTTGTCACCGGCAAAAACGACATTGAACGGACCGTCTACCTCTCCATTCCTAGCCAAGAAATGGTTAAAGAAGTCCTTGTCGAGCGGTTCACCATGGGTGAGCAAGCCAAGGACGAAGAAGAGCTTTTCTTGAGCTACCAAGGGAAGAAGATGTCAACCACCGCCATCCACAAACGGCTTATCGTTTATCGGGATTTGGCCGGGGTCAGTTTCACCGCTCACCAGCTGCGCCATACGTTTGCGACCAATCTGGTTGAGGAAGATGTCCCTCTTCCCACCATTCAGAAGCTGATGGGTCATGCGTGGATCACGACGACCCAAGGGTATCTACTAGTCAGTGACAACAAGGTGGCTAAGGATTTTTTCAACGCCGCGGCGGAGCAGGAGGTGTGGTCATGCCGGAACTAAATGTTACCGCTGAGACGCTGGTCTGTGCCGCTGGCCGGTATGACCGGGCTTTGCATAAAAGTAGCCGCATGTATCCGCCACCAAAGAGGATTTCGTTGCCAAAACCGACCGAGGCATGGCCGAAAGAGAATATTCTGCTATTGCAAGAATATCAGCAGTGGTTGCTCAATGGGGGAGTCAGCCGGAACTGCATCTACCAGATCTATGTCCCGATGGCCGGGCATGTGCTCGGGCTAAACCGGGTCCCCCATCCCCAAATTTCTCTGGATGAGGATTTAGACAAGGCGTTAGAGTACATCGTTGCCAGGCAGATGAGTGACGGCTGGACGGCCAACTGCCGCCGAGCCTTGAACCGTTTCCGCAGTTTTATGCAGCTCAAGCGGGGAACGGTCACCTTTTCAAAAGTGACGATGTTTGACCACTCCCGCTACACGGGCAATCTGCCGCTTTGGCTTGTAGATTGCCTGAACGAGATACGGATTTTGGCCCAAGCCAACTGGCGACAAACGCGGGTTTCCCAATTATTGCTTAAGTTTTGGCGCATCAACACGGTGCTGTGGGATTGGTTGGTTGTTAACGAACATTTGGACCAAGACAAGGGGCCAGAAGGGGTTAGAGAGATTCGTCGTCAGCAGATTTATGACTACATTGATGCCCGCATGAATGATAGGATGAGCACCGCTTCTATCAACGTCGAACTACGTATGTTCCAGTCTTCTCTGCGCCATTTGCAGGATCAGGATGTGTTGGTTCCTGCGAGTTTGCTCGCCATAAAAGGGCTAAAACAAAAAGACCGAATGCCCCGTTTTCTGAAGGATGAAGATGTGGCCAAACTGCGGGATTACCATGAGGAGCGGGTCCAGACGGTCCATAGCCCGCAGAAGTCACGGGATGTGTTGCTCGACCGAGCCATCTTTTACCTGATGTGGCAGAGCGGCTTAAGATTGGGTGAAGTGGAAGAACTGCTGGTGGAGGACGTCGATCTAGCCAGCAGACAGGTGACGGTTAAAGCGGGTAAGGGGACGGTAGATCGCGTCGTTTACCTCACCCCGGACACAAGCCAGGCACTTGAAGCGTACCTTGCCAGACGGGGACAAGGGATTGGCAAATGGCACGATCATTTCTTTTTATACCGCTTTAAAGGTGCAGACAGAAGGATGATTGGGAAACGGATTAAGGTAGCGGGCCAAACCTGCGGGGTGAAAGTCAGCCCGCACCGGCTAAGACATACGTTTGCCACCCAGTTGGTCAATGCCGGTTGTCCGATCACGACGATACAGCGGTTGTTGGGCCACCGCAGGTTGGGCTCGACGATGGTCTACGCCCGAGTGCATGACAAAACGGTGGCTGAACATTATTTCAAAGCGATGGCCAAGATTGAGGCCCGGATGACGGGCAACAGCCCCACCGACACCTTTAACGAGAACCTTGAACGCATGGAAAACTGTTGGAGCCAGATGAATGAGCTGGGTGAAGCACCATCGCTGGAACAGTTTCACCAGACTTGGACCACCATGCGGGATGAGATGTTTCAGATGATGCAGCACCTTACTGCCGCTGGGCCACCTGTTGGATAATCTGACAGGGTTGTTTGGGAAAACAAATCCTAACCAACCCTCAAACAATCCAACTAGCGAACCAACCGAGGAAGCCTACATTCGCCTGTCGGGCGAGTCCGACCGCCCTCTGCGAAAGAGCCGCCGGAGGCCCACAAGTGGCGCTGCGGGACGCAGGCCACAGCGTAACATAAAGACTGGCACACAACTGAGGGCTAGAGAGTTGATAAAAACTTTAAATATTCTTCTGAAACATATGTATTTTCAAAGAGAATTTCATTAACGACCATACCATTTAGTTCGGCAAGTCTCAAAAAAGCCATAGCGGTTAATGACAAATATCCTTCTGGTGTGCCTCGCAGACTTCCATACTTGGCACTCTTTTCATGTTGTTCAAGTAGAAGTTTTGCATTTTCATTGAAAAGCTCATCATCTTTCTCTTTTATGGCGATAAGCAGATGATTGATAGCTTTATATCTCTTGGGAAATGATTTCTTGTTTGTTCCAACGAAATTGAAAGTTTGAGGTATCGAACTTTGATTTGTATCCAACAATTGTAGAAAATTCACCACATAGGCGGTTGGGATTGATGATTTTAAACTAATAGCCTGAAATTGAAGTATTTCTTTGACAAGGGTGTTTTCAAAACCCTTGGGACTATTTACTAAAATAAACGTTTCTGGAAAGTACTCTCCATTTTCATTGCCTAGCCCCAATATGTCCCAATACATGGGTTTTTTAGCTTTTGGATTATATCCAAATAAAACTTGTCTAAAACTGTCAAAAGCTTTTTCGTTTTCACCTAAACAAATATGGCAAATTGCGCGGCATATTAGGTAATAAGCACCTATTGTTGGGTATTCATTTAAGATTGATAATAAACCTGTTTTTGTTTTTTTTGATGCCATGACTTGTGTATCGTGTTAACCATCAACAAGTGGTTCTGAAACAGTTAGCGGATTGTTGAGCATGCTTTCCGTCATTAATAAGGGTGGCAAAATAGGTGAGTTTACAAGTGAAGCGCCTGTCATTTGAACCCCTTGCCATATCTGTTTTGCGGCTGTGGCTAGAGGGCCTGTGCGTTTGGCAGTTTCCACTGCATCCGATTGTTTTACAGTTTTCACCCCATTCTGCGCAGCGCGATAAACACCGTTAAATTGATCTTTAGCTCCGTTTGATATCGACCCTTGTGAATCTGTAAACAGTGCATTAGATATGCTATTCCCATTTGTATATGCATCTCGCACGGTTCGAGACATTTCTCTTAATGTCATCGCTTTTGAATTATAATATCGCCCAGCGCTTCTTACATTTCTGCTAATGCTTCCGCCATAATCTTGTCCTTTGGCATTTTTACCTAATGTACCTAAATTAACGTTTTTTGTTTGTTTTAACTCAACAGTCAAAACTTGCAAATCCTTTCCCTTACCTTGAGTAAATACTAAATCGGCTCCATTCCACCCAGCTTTGATATTTTTAAAATTACCAACTACGTTCCATCCAAATTGGGAAAAGTAATTTACAGCTTGTTGTGTTAAGGAGATCGCTTCAGTTGTCTGGTCTGGTGGAACGTCTTGATGTCCATCTGGATCAACTCTGTTAACAGGATTGTTTTTAGTATAACTGTAACGATTAAGGCTTTGTGGGTTTGTGGGATCAGGTACAATGGTATCGGCGGTGAGCATCCGGTTAAGATAGC
>JAHDGV010000441.1 GCA_020631655.1 Chloroflexota bacterium
ACATCGGGTCGGCCGATGACATCAGCGTCAGCGCAGACGGGACAGGAATCCCGCACACGTTTGATGCGTCCAGCGGCATCGTGACCGTCTCGACCAGCGGCAACAGCGTGACGGTGCACCTCGAGAATCCGGCCCAATCGGCCAGACTGGGTGAGGTGACTGTTGCAACGCTGAAAGACAACCGTGATTTTGCATGGTCGATCGGGTTTGATGACAACGTCAACTTTAAGGGTGCCATCGACGTCATGAACGAGAAAGGGTATCGGGGATCGGTTTTTGCCATTACGGACCTCATCGATGAAACCCGTGAAGAGGATTGGATTGCGGACAAACCGGCCCTGACCCGCTATGTGGAGCAGGGGTGGAGTTTGGCCCCGCACGGTAAAAAATCGACCTGTGACGATGCCAACCCTACTGATATTTCGGCCGCGTTTGACCGGATCGAAGGGATTGTGGCTGGCTCAACCCGCCCCGATTACGTGGTGACCTCGTTCGCCGCCCCGTGCTTTATCGCCGACTATCATCCGGTGATGCTCGGCCTGCGGGACGGGGGTCAGTATGACGTGCTGTTTAACGAAAGCGGGGATAAATCGCTGATGGTGGTTGATCCCGGCGCATCGAGCTATGTGAGCGCCAACAACGGTCAGTTTGCCCGGCCGCTCGATTTGACCGTGCGCAATTCGAGCGATTTCTGGCTGGTGGATCGGGATGATCCGATCGGCCGTGATTTGCGGATCGAATACGATTACCAGACCACGATCAACACGCTCGATTGGATCGCGGCCAATTCAGGGCCGGACCAGCACTTCTGGTACAACATGTTTATGCATTCCTCGGATGGGACGGCCGTCAATAATTTTGTGACCCATCTGGACAACAACTACAAAGATCGGGCGTGGGTCGCCCCATCAGACGAGATTTACAGCTACATGCTGGTGCGGGATTTGGCCGTAGTAACTGGCGGTGAGCTGGTTGATGGGGGTGGCAGCGGACCAACTTTGGTTGAGCAAAACAGCGGTGGCTCCTTTGACGGGGATCGTGACCAGATCAGGATCGACAACCGGCAGGAGCTAGAGGTTGGCCCCGACGATTTTGCGATCACCTTCTGGCTGAACTTGGAGCAGAGCGGCTACACCCAGTGGCGTTCGATCATCCACAAAGGGAACATCAATCTCAATCGGACCTTTGGCATTTGGCTCACCCCCCGCTCCAAGCGGATCCATTACACGATCAGCACCACCAGCAACGCGAACCAAACCCGCAACAGCAATGGGGAACTGCCGATTGGGGAATGGGTTCACGTGGCGTATGTTAAATCAGGTGATCAGCTATCGCTTTATTTGGATGGGCAGTTGGATTCGAGTTTTACGGTAAGTGGCACGGCGGTAGCCAACAACGGACCGATTTATTTGGGCAGTGATCCGTGGTATGCGGAACCGGAGATGTCGATGCGTGATTTCCGGGTGTATCGTGGCACGATGACCGATGCGGCGTTGCAGGATCTCGTCAGCACCACAAGGCCGTAATTTTGATCCGGCCTTAGCGGCTGCAAAGTCTTGATTTCTACTTGTTTTTAGCGAGAGAATCTACGGGTGGTTGTGTGTGATGCGAATATTTTTACGCATCACGCAATACGTTCTACGCATTCTTCTTCGACCATGCGGTAAGGGACATCATTTCATAGACGAGGTTGGCCGCGAGCAAGGAGGTAGTATCGGCCGGGTCGTAGGCCGGCATGACTTCAACCATGTCGTAAGCGACAATTTGGCGGGCCAGCGGGGTTAGGCCACGGAGCAGTTGCTGGCACTGGGCGCTGTTAAATCCACCTACCTCCGGTGTGCCTGTGCCGGGGGCAAAAGTTGGGTCGACAAAATCGATGTCAAACGTCAGATAAAGCGGCCCCTCACCCGCTTTGGCGATAATTTGCTCCAGCGTTTTGGGGATGCCTTGTTTGTGCAACTGCGGTCCATCCACCATCAGCATCCCCTCTTCAACCGTCATTTGATAGTCCGCTTTGTCATACAGCGAGCCGCGCAGCCCGATTTGGCACGAGCGTTGTGGATCAATCAACCCTTCTTCTAGCGCCCGGCGAAACGGGGTTCCATGGGTGTCTTTGCCATCAAAATAGCTGTGCCACAGGTCGCTGTGGGAGTCAAAGTGAACCAATCCAACAGGGCCATGCTTGGCATGTACGGCGCGTAACAGTGGGAGCGAGATCGAATGATCTCCGCCCAAAAAGATCGGTGTGACGCTATCATGGGCCAGCACCTCGGCCGCACCTTCAGTAATCATCCCATGGGACTCCGGCAGATAGCCAGGAGCTGAGGTCAAATCCCCATAGTCAACGCAGGAGGCGTGTTCAAACAGCACCACGTCAAGCGCAGGGTTGTACGGCCGGAGCAACATCGATTGGTCCCGAATGCCGCCGGGGCCGAAGCGAGCCCCTACCCGGTAGGTGCCACCGGTATCAAACGGCACACCGACGATGGCGATATCAACCTCATCGCTCAGATCGGTGACGTGGGGCAAACGCATAAAGGTTCGGATTCCCGAGTAGCGGGGGAATTCCATGGCGGATACGGGGTGGTGTTTTTTGTATTGAGACATCTTTTTTGGGGAGTGATAAGGTTGAAGTTTGAGTTGTGTTCTTAGTGACTGCGAGATCACCCTTCGACAAGCTCAGGGTTCCTTGCAATTGAAAGTCTCGACTTTCGACTTATCACTTCATACTTTTAATCAGCAAAGGTAGTTACGGAGACTGGCCCCTATTCGGCCGTCATTAAGCGCCCCTGCTCACGAATGCGGCGAGCCAAGGCTTGGATAATCCCTTCACTAATTTCAGGTTGATCCAGCATCACATCGCGCAATAGGGCACGATCTAATTTTAGCAAAATGGTGGGCTCAGCCGTCTCAACATCGGCCGATCTTGGTTCTGGATCAAACACGGCCAGCTCCCCAACCGTATCTCCCTGATTCAGCTCGATGACAAGCGTATCGTTGCGCACCACGCGCACCCGGCCGTCGGCGATCACAAACATCTCGTTCGCAATCTCCCCCTCCTGAATAAACCGAAGATTAGCTGGCAGTTCTAAAACTTCCACAATTTGAGCAATCGAGGCCAGAACCGAATCCTGCAAATCCTTAAACACATTTGTTTCTTTCAAAACCGCTATTTTTTCAATCGTCAACATCGCTTGATCCTTCAAATTTTTTGCTAAAAGTCTTTGGGTTGCTTCATGTGAGAGTGGTTGGGCTTCTGAGGTAAGCCGTTCGAATCCCGCTTCAACCACCGGTTGCCACGCGGCCGAGTCAGCCCCCATCGCTTCAAAAATCGCGTAGGCTTGAGTGCAATCGTCATATCGGCCTGCATTATTTTCAATGATGGTTTGCACCCACTCTTCTCCACTTTTTTCCGGCACAGGCGACTCTTTTGGTAGGCCGGTCAGCCGTTGCGCCGTGGTTAGCTCAGGATCAACCATCGGGAGCAACTGGAGTTTGTGTTTGCGCTCAAAGAGCAAATCGATCATTTCAACCGCTCGGGATTGTTCTTGGCCGCTACCGTAATTTAAATAATCACCAATCTGCCGCACGGTGCTACTGTCATAAATAAACGAGAATAACAGCAATAAACGTTCAACACCTTGCTGAAATTCACCCTGTAATGCACTAGTCAGCTTCGTAAAATTGTCTTCATTTTCAAGCTCTGCCAACGGAGCAAGGAGTAACCCATTCTGAGAAAGCTGTGCGGTGATGTTGTCTTCGATTTTCTGGATCTCATCGGCCTCAACAGCTTGGAACCGACTGCGAGAGAGAGCACTAAAAACAGCACGCTTGACGAGGTCCTTTTTCAAATTGATTGAAATAATTGACATGATTTAAAGTCGTATCAATCAGGCCCAGATAATCTTGTTCAACTACGTGGCTTTGGCTTTGCGGCATTGTTTCTTGGTGATTGTTAATTTGAATTTTGCACCCCAAGTTTGCAGGTAAATATGCATCATTCAAGAAAGCGGTGTGGCTATTGTGATCGAATAGTATCCCAACGATTAAAGATCAACAAAGTTAGTTGAATCTCGCTCCTTGGCCACTAGGATGAAGCAAAAACTCCGGGTTTCCGTCCGGCCCACGGCATCGCCTGCTCAAAATGAGCCCCCAAACGGAGAAGAGTTGCCTCATCCCCAAACCGGCCGATGAACTGCATGCCCAATGGCAGTCCGTCTTGGCTCATGCCGAGCGGCAGAGAGATGGCCGGTTGGCCGGTGAAGTTTGCCAGCGGCATGTAGGCCATCGAATCA
>JAHDGV010000442.1 GCA_020631655.1 Chloroflexota bacterium
AAACACCATTGTTAATGACTGCCGTGATTAACTGTTCGATCTGACCGACCCGCAAGTCACAGCTGTTTTGCGCTTCAGGAAGACCGACTTCATAGCCAACAACGGCTCCATTAGGAACAACCACGCTGGTATCCATCAGAATAGAGAATGAGTCGCTATCCCAGCTATTGAGCGAAATGCCACCTGGAACTTGGTGGGTGGCAAGCCCTTCTCCAGCCGCTAATGGCCTAATGGTTGGTTCAGTAAATTCAGCGAGGTGAGCTGATAGCCCTCGGATATCCCAACTATAAGGATTTCCGGCCGTGCCTGCGAGAGAATCGCCACAGTTACTGTTTGTCCCATTGTCAAAATAGTAGAGGTAGAAGTTCCGGCCGTTGTTACCTACATCATCAGTGACGATGCGCTGGGCACCACATGGATTACCCGTTTGCAAAAAGCTTCCACCATAGGTGTGGGTAGCTACATAGACATTGCCCGCTCTATAAATAGATAGCACATCTCCATTATCTATCATCTGCCCGCTCGCACTTGCGGTTGACAAGCCCGAGGCCATAACCAGCAGGGCAAGCAGCGCAGTTGCGAACAGCTTGTTGGTCCGCAGTTTATCCATTGTCAAAGTTAAAATGTTCATGATTTTCTCCTTAAGATCTGTACATGTTCAGAGAAGATGTACAAAAGTCTGATCACTTGCTGGCAATGATATGGATCATGCGCCTCCCAAACGCCTCCAAGGGAAAAAGAGTTGGAGGCGTTTGCTGGGTATACTTTGAATTGATATGGGGTAGTGAAGGCTCAGAATAGGCAGACTACTTCTGGAAAATAAGCAAACGCTTCAAAAAAAAACGGTGTGTCCAAGAAGAGTCATTGATTTATACTTTTGGCCGAGCCGATGATGTGATATGTTGAGCTGATGCAGCCACCGTTTCTAGGTTAATCGGAGATTGGCCAAGTGACACTTATAAATTTAGGATATTAAAAGGTGAGGATTATGCCAGACGAAAAAAAAACATATTTATTTAGAGACCCCTCATTGTGGCTCGGCCGGTTGCAGAATATTGTGACAGCCATCAACGAAACGATTGACCAAACCGACATGCAAATTGAGATTCGCGAAAAAGTAAGCGAAGCCTCTGGCATGTTTAAATTTCAACTGTTGCAAATTAAAAGCCTGAAATCGATGTTAGAACATATGAAGGCATTTGGGGAAGAAATCGTTGTAAAAAGCACTAAGGCCGTTGTTAAACAGCCGGGTAATCCTAGATTAGATTTGCTACGCACCGCTTTTCACGAGCTGTCAACTGATCTCAATCTTGTGCAACGGGCACTTAACCAGCGGCTTTGGGCGGTCAAACTGTCTGCAGACGAGGAAAAACTGAGTCAAGAAACCAGTAATCGGCTCGTAGAAGATTTGAAGAAATGGCTAAAAGAAGAGATTGCTCAATCGAGTGGAAATGTTGGGGCAGTTGCAACGCAAAAACCCAATCGGCAAGATAAAAAAGATAGAAAAAATGGGGGTATTTTTGGAAGCTTGAAAGACGATACTGGGGACAATGCTATCAATGCCTTTGCTGGTCTTGGAGGCGCAGTCTCGCTAGATACCGCCATTGATACAGTATTTGAGCATGAAGCATTTGAGTTTGTCGGTTCAAAAATCGGTGCGGTTCTAGATGTGGAAGTGCGCTCTAAACAGACTCAGACGTTAATTTATGCCGACATTTTGGCAAATTACGCCCTGCTTCCTGCGCAAAACCTAGTGAGTCAGCCTGAATCATCAAGCTCTATAGAGGTGGTGACTTACTTTACGGAAAATAATGTCAGCGTGCGGATTTTGCCCTACTACACAGACATCATTTTGGTTGGATTGCCATACTCGGCCGGATTTTTGGAAAGCCTCAGTATCAGCAATGAATCTGTCGATAAAGTCGCACAATTGCCGTGGGAGTTTCTCTCTATCCCACATGAAGTTGGCCATTATCTGTTCTGGAACGGCCGTGTGGCTGATACTGACATGGATGAATATTTGCGCAACTTACTTGTCACAGAGCTAAACATCGCCAAGACTGATTGGCGATACCATTGGTTAGAAGAGCTCTTTGCTGATGCATTTAAATGTATGCTTATGGGGCCGGTGGCTGTGTTAGGGTTGCAGGCCATGTTGTCAGATGCGGCCGACAAAAAACAGCTTTTTCACAACAACGGCTACCATCCAATCCCCGCATTCCGGCCGCTTGTGGCGAGCAAAATTGTTGAAAAACTTGCTCCGGGCAAATTCCCCAACGCCTTGGCCGAACTCAATTCAAATTGGAACGCATTCCTAAAAACGTGGGACTTTTCACTTGAAGAGGGAACGATAACCGTTGGTGGGTCAAACCCAGGTGGGGTAAAAGGGCAGTGGATCAATCACATGCACCGGGATCAGCCGGGAGAAGATGTGAAATGGGGGGAACCGACCACCTTAACGTACGACACAATCGTAAAAGAGCTTGATCCGGTACTCGACAAAATCATCGATGCACTAAAAGATGTTCAGAAACAGTTGAACGCCGCTCATGCACCAGCATCGAGTCAGGGTAATATTTTAAGCGTACTTTCAAAGTCGGCCGGTAAAGACGCTACCCTTTTCCCATGGAAAAATGATTTACAACCAACTGAAGGGTTGGGCGACTTAATTTCACAGCTTTCGGACCACCTAAAATCCCACTTAGTTGATTTTGATGTAAATAGCAATCCGTTCAAAAAACGAGAACCTAAATTTGATATCGGTGCAGATAACATTGATTTAGTCGGTCTCTTTGAAAAGCAGTACATTAAAAACTGGGGTGATAAAGGGCCGCGAGGGGGGGGGACGATTGGAGTTTAGATTGATTCCAATCGATTTCGAAGCTGGTCTAGCAAAAAAGTATGGTTGATATGCTTTGCAATATCGTAGGCTTCTCTCCAAGTTTTTAGACTGATATCAGGTCGGTTTTCCATCTGATAGATGTCCCCTAATAGCATTAATGAAAATCCAAAATTTGGGCGATCTTCGAGGTCTCGGAAAATTTCTGATGCTGATTCAAGCGATTCTTTGGCCAAGTCGAATTTCTTACTTTTAATATATGCCTCACCCAGCTCATTCAATAAAAGAGCTTCCCAGCGAATAATTCCATTACGGCGAGCAATTTTGAGGCTTTTATGTGCTACCTCCAATGCCAAATCGACTTCACCGATACGTTTGTAGACACCTACAAGCCAAACTTGACTTGCAATTTCTTCGCTAGATGTTGAAAGTGTTCTAGCCAAATCGATTGATTGTTTGCACAGTTTTTCTGCTTCTTGATAATCCTTTTTGGAAAAAGCGATTGCAGCCAATAATCTCGTTGTTGAAACTAACTCAATTGAGTGACGGTTTTTACCAATCAAATCAATGACTTCGCTTGCACATTTCTCCGCCTTTGCCATATTTTGCGAAAAATAGAAGTAGATCCATCCCAGCAAATCTTTTGCTTTGGACAAGCCGTATAAATTATGTTGCTCTTTAAACAGATCGATGCTCTCCAAAACAGCCTTCTCGGCCGCCTTGTATTCCCCCTGATCAAAAAGAATATTCGCCTGCAAAAAACGAACTTGCCCCACGGCTGAATCGTCTTCTAGCTTATAAGCAATCGGCAACGCTGTTTCCAACTGCCCCCAAACCGAGTCATACTGACTCTGCTCCAGCCCGATCTCTGACCAGCGGATAAGCGTCTGCATCAGCCTCTGCTCCGATCCAGATTTTTTAGCCCCGATTTCAGCCAGCTCATAGATCTGATTCGCTTCATGATACCGAGCAAACCTAAACCACGAATCGTGCAACACATCGGTTAAACTGAGTAGCCCCTCAGCATCTTCCAGCCCAAACTGATAATCAGCCACCGTGCGCAGATTCTGCCACTCCGGCCGGAGTTCTCCGTAATCCTCCCGATTTAGCGTTGCAAACCGAAAATAATAGTCTACAAATCCCCGCTCTATTTCCGGCCGTTTCTCCCCCAACTTCTCCACGGCAAACTGACGCACCAAACCGTGCATACTGTACCGCTCCGCCTCCTGCTGTTGGTTGAGCAACGACTTGTCGCATAGCGCATCCAAATCAAAGAACTGCCCGCCGCTGACCTCCTCTGCCGCCTCGGCCGAAAATGTGGCCGGGAAGACGGCTAGGGCTGCCAACACCTCCTGCTCTTCAGGAGCTAACATCTCCCACGACGTTTCAAACACCGCCCGCATACTCTGGTGCCGCTTGTCGATG
>JAHDGV010000443.1 GCA_020631655.1 Chloroflexota bacterium
TGCCATTTAACTTCTCCACTGATTTAAAACATCAACTGTTTGGAGCGAAATTTGAAGGAGGCTGAGATGGGATCGTTTATCGTCCATTAAAACAAACGTCGCCATGATTTTAAATCCCTGTCAAAGGGTGTCCCAACTTACGTTGCGTTAAAATTAACTCCCCTTTGACTGGGATATCCGAACCAAATTTTTTCAATCAAATGTATCAAAACCTCTTTCAATTAAAAAACTGTCCATTATTTGTTGATACTTTGCGGCTCCACCAAAATGTTCTTGAACAAAACTACGATCTACCAAACTTCCTTCTCGTTTACCGATCCATTCTAAATAGTTTGAATATCGCCAAGCTTCGGGTGATGAGACAATTCCATCTTTGACCGGATTAAAGTGGATGTATTTGCATAAGTACAACAACCACGGTTCCTCATTAACATGTTTTGCTTGGTATCTGCCTTCAAACAAAGTCCCTGAACTGCCGTTTATCACATTGAATGATCTCGTGTAATTTAAAAAGACATATTGTGCTAATTTACCTGCTGGGGCATCGCTATTTTGCCTAACCAAAAAATGATAGTGGTTAGGCATCAGGCAATATGCAATTAGAGATAAGTTGTATTTTTGAGCGTATTTCTTAATCTCACGCAGACAAAAAACATAGTTTTTTTCGGTCAAGAAGATTGATTTTTGGCGCGCGCCACGATTGTAAATGTGATAATAGTTTCCGGAGAGCCAAGATATTTGATGACGTCGTGCTGTGGGCATAAGTTTACTGTGAGGTTTGAGTTTTGATATCCCAGTCACCGGCCGGTAATTGCTTTCATGATGTGACTGGGCTCGGCCGGTGACTGGGATCAATGTTACCTAAATTCCGGCGGGGCGGGAGTGTACGGCCGTTTCATCGGAGAATTCTTCAGAATCTCAAGCATCTTCTCAACACCGCCTAATCGCTCAATGTGTCCCAACTGGTATGCCTGCACCTTTGCCCAAACCTCTTCCGGCGAGAATAGCTCCCGCATTTCAGCCTGAAGCGCCGCCAGTGTCTCCGCATGGGCCGGATCTTCGGCCAAATCGTGCATCTCTTCTGGGTCAGCCAGCATGTCAAACAACTGCGGCGTGTACCCCACATGCTCGATCAGTTTGTACTGCGCCGTTCGCATCATAAACGTGCTTGAGGTTTTGGCGAGGGCATGATACTCGCTGTAGGTGGTCCGCTCTTGATCCGGTTCATTGGCGATTGTGACCAAGTTTTTACCGGGGATAGTGTTGTCTGCTTTGGTGTAATCAGCCCCAACCGACTCAACGGCCGTGGGATAGACATCAATCAGATTAACCGGCGTGGCACATGAATGCCCTTGGGGAACCCCCGGCCCCGCCAAAATCATCGGAATCCCGGCTGATCCTTCATGCATCGTCCCTTTGAACCACATCCCGTGTTCCCCCAACATATCTCCATGATCGGTTGAGTAGACGATGCGGGTGTTGTTGGCGTATGGACTGGCCTCAAGCGCATCAAGCACTTTCCCAACCTGCGCATCCATAAAGCTAATCATCCCAAAGTAGACGGCCGTTACCCAGCGAACTTCTTCTTCACTGAAGCCTCCGCCTAGCCCCATCTTGTCCCGTTTCACCTGGATGGCTGGATGCATGTCCCAATCGATTTCTTCCCAGCCAACGGGTAGCGGTACTGTTGCTGGGTCATATAAATTCACAAATTCGGCCGGGGCGCAGAACGGATAGTGAGGGTAGGTAAACGAGACAAATGCACACCACGGCTTGTCATTTGGCTCACGGTTTTTGATCCAGTTGCTGGCGGCTTCGGCCGTGGCACGGTCGTAGCGGGTATAGCCAAACTCCCCGATCTCTGCCCGACGAATCTCTTTAGCCAACCCCATAGTGGGCGGTTGATCTTCGTTCAGCCAGCTTCCAATCGCCCCCACGTACCCTTGCTCGGCCGATTTGGCATGCAAAGCCAGATGCTCCTCGTATCCTGAATCACCATCTGGATGAAAATGCAATTTACCAAAAGTTGGGGCATCAAACCCCTGCGGCCGTAGCCTGTGCCCCCAACTGTCCGCTTCGGTGCCGCGATACGGGGTGCCGTTGTCCCAATTTTCGATTTCGTACAAATACCGGCCGGTGGCGAGGGCGGCTCGGGCCGGCATACAAATGGGGGACGGGGTATAGGCGTTGGTAAAGATGGTTCCCATCGCCGCCAACTTATCGAGATTGGGCGTTTGGATCACATCGTGACCGTAACAGCCCAAAAAACGTTTGTTGTGTTGGTCAGAGGAAATGACGAGCAGGTTGGTGTGGGTCATAAGATTTGAGTTTAAAAGGAAATTTTACAGATTCGGCATTGACGGGTTTACGGGGTGACGATGTTGAACCAAAGGTTAAATTTATCGTGCATATCGAACCAAAGAGACAATTTGTTACGATCACCCGTGATTGTTGCCCCGGCCGCTTCTGCCTCTTCAAGCGTTTGGTTGCCGCTGATGATTGCCTCGAGCATGGGGAGCTGAATCTCAACCGTCGCATCCGGTGAGTCACACTGAAAGTTGATGCGGGCAAACTCTGTTTGGCGTGAAACTGAAACACAAGCGGTCTGACCATCTATCGAGAAGTTCAACATCAGGTTATGGCCGCGCGCTCGCTCTGGGTTTAGCCGTACCGCAAACGCATCTAGCCAATCTTTTATCGGTAAGGTTGCGGCCAAATCTGTGTTACGGCCGCCTGTCATCGGTAGCGGATTAACCCCGTCTGCCAGCTCTTTGGCGCCGGTCAGATAAACGTTGCGCATAATGCCAGACTCTGACCGATAGCCCAGATGGCGAAACACCTCGACCAATAGGTCGCGAGCTTCCGGGGCGTCTGCGCCAGAAAAAACAACGTGGCTCAGCATGGTAGCCGCCCACTGCAACTCATCATTTTTGATGGCCGTTTTTGCGACCGCCACGGCCGCATCTGGGCCACCAACGGCGTCTACAATGTGCTTACCCAGCTTCTCTGGCGGTAGTGGATCTACGTTGACAGGATTCCCATCGTAAAAGCCAAAATATTTGGTGTAAACGGCCCGCGCATTAAAAGTCAGCGAACCGTAGTATCCTCGGCCGTGGAACTTTTCAGACAGCCAATCTGGTTCTTCAATGGCATCGGCAATTTCGTGCGGGGTGTGTCCCAAATTGGCCAAACGCAACGTTTGGTCATGGGTATATTTGTAGACGTCACGTTGCTCTTCCAGATAGGCTCGCACATTGGCTTTGTCCCAAACGGGCCAGTGATGACAGTTGATCAAAATATCTGTTTGGTCGGCAAACAGGGTCAACGCTTCGTCGATTGTGTCGGCCCATAGTCGGGCATCACGCAATTGAGCTCCCCGTGGCGGCACCAGATTGTGCATCGTTTGGGTGCAGACTTCGGCCATGCACAAAATGTTGTGGTCCGGCAGGAAAAATGTAAATTCGGCCGGGGCTTCAGTCCCTGATGCCATTTGGAAAATAAAGCGAACCCCGTCGATTGTTCTTTCTTCACCCGTCTCGCCAATAAAATGATTGGGGGCTACGAACGTCCGGTTCCCTTTGGCCGGCCCCTTACCCAAGCCACCGTCAACCACCCCTTCGGGATTGGCGGGTAGGGTTAGCCCAAACTGGTAAATGGCGCGGCGGGCCATGTGGTTGCCCCCCATCACCGCCTCTGATGCGGCATAGGTCATAAATTCGGCCGGGGCATAGATGGGTGGATACGCATCTGGATCATCCCCGGTTACCCCTTTGAGACCACCAAAATGATCTGCGTGGGTGTGGGTGACGATAATTGCGCTAACGGGGTGGTGGCCCAGTGTGTCGTTGACCAGTTTTAGCCCGGCCGCAGATGTCTCACGCGTCATCAGCGGATCGATCACTATCCAGCCGGTTTTGCCGCGCACAATCGTCATGTTGGCGATGTCGAAAGCACGAATTTGGTAAACCCCATCAGCTACTTCAAACAGTCCTGAAATTTTGTTGAGCTGGGCCAAGCGCCACAAAGATGGGTTGACAGTGTGTGGGCAGTCCCCATCTAGGAAATCAAAGTCTGCAATGTTCCAAACTTTCCGGCCGTTGGCGCTTTGAATCCCCCCTTCGGGCGGTGGGGCGATTAAACCTCGACTGGCCGCTTTATAGTCGCTTTTGTCGTTTAGCGGCAAGCGGTTGGCAACCGCCTGGTTGGCGGCCGCTGTTGCCTGGTTGAGTATTTCTTGCAAACTGTTGTTATCGCTCATGGGTA
>JAHDGV010000040.1 GCA_020631655.1 Chloroflexota bacterium
GAATTATCAAACACGGAAGCGGTCGCTTTGGCCGATGCGGTTTTGCTGAACGGGCCGGGTCAAACTCTCTCCACCGATTTAGACGGCCATCCGGTGGTGCTTTCATTGGTGGCACAAGCTGTGTCAGACGATGGGGAATTGCTCTACTTGATCGGCCGGATTCCTGACCAAATTTTGCACGAGCTAGTTGACGGCTTGGCGGCCGGTTATGCCGATGGGCGCGGCTATCTGATTGATGAAAATCAGCTGGTGATTGCCGATTCGGCCGGGATCGATCAACCGATCTTTGAATCAGAAATACGCAACAACGTGGTGGTATTGACCTCGCCCGATGGGATTGACGGAAGCTTTTCGATTGAGCCAGACTCAGCCACCCGCTCGCGTGAGATTCGGTATGTCACGCGGCCGGATGATGGACACCCTTGGAACGTTGTGGCTGAAGTCCCGATGGGTGTGATTTTGCAACAAGCGTACCGTTTGGTGGCCGGTGTGTTGCTCATCACCCTGTTTACATCTTTGGTATTTGGCTGGATATTGACCCGCCAGGGGGATGCGATGGGAGCCCGTTTGCAAAACTTGTTGGCCTCTGTTGAAAAAATCCCAGAATTGGAGCCAGGCCACGTGGTGATTCCGGCCGGGATTACGAGCCAAGATGATGAAATTTCACAGCTGGGTGTCGCCTTTGAACAGATGCAACGCCAGCTGGATGAGAACATGCGGGAGCTGAACCTGCTGCTCAACATCAGCACCCTTGTGGCTGAAACAAAACAAAATATTCAGCCGAATATGCAAACGCTGTTGGAGCAGTTGGTGAACGATACCAAAGCGGTCAGCGGCCGGGTGGTGCTCACCGTTTTGGGGAGCAATGAAATCGAGATCGGGGCGGGACCCATCCAAAAAGATATGCGGCCGCTGGACAAGTTGGTACTTGAGCAGGTGAACGGCAATCAAGATTTGATTTTGTCTGGGCCAGATGCGGTCCGCCGGTTGGCTCCGCATCTGGCTGGCACAATTTTGCCGTTCCAGTCAGCCATCGCTTACCCGTTGCAAGGGGCCAAGCACAACTACGGGGTGCTTTGGTTGGCCTATCCAGAGCCGCACACCTTCCGGCAGTCAGAGCGTGATTTGATCCGCTCAGTGTCTGAGCAGGCGTCGATCATGGTGGCCAACTGGTTCTATCTGATCAACCTTGACAAGCGCTGGCGCGAGCTTTCGGCCGTGTTAAATGCGACTGATGACCCGATGGTGGTGATCGATGCCACCAATAAGATTTCGATGATGAATCCGGCCGGGCGGGCTGAGTTTGGGGTTGCGTCTGATTCTGACGTGTTGAACCAGTCGGTGACTGCGCTGATCAAACAGCCGGAACTGACCGATCTGTTTACCGGCAAAAGCACCCAAAATGTGGCCGAGGGAATCACGCTTGAGAACGGCAAAACGTTTGACGTCAACGTGTCGCTGATCAAAGATCGAAACGGCCGGGGCGTCGGCCGGGTGGCGGTGTTGCGCGATATTTCAAAGATGGCCGAGATCAACGAACTCAAATCTGAGTTTGTCCGTTTGGCGTCGCACGACCTAAAAGACCCGATTACGATTGTGAATGGCTTCATCCAAATCTTGCAGATGGACCCGCAGTTGAGCGAGTCCCAAGCGGGTCATGTCAGCCGGATGCAGGCGGCGATGGACCAAATGCAAAAGTTGGTTGAGGATTTGCTAAATATCACTCGATTAGAAGCTGGACTAGAGCTAGAAATGGTGCCGGTTTCGATTAAAGAAATTTTTTCAAGCGTGGCATATACGTTTGAATCTTTAGCCGCCAATGCGGGCAATACCCTTGTGGTCGATGTGCCAAATGATCTGCCAAAAATCGATTTGAACCACACCTTTGTACAGCAGGCGGTGGCTAATCTGGTTTCAAACGCAATCAAATATGCGCCTGAATGTGGGGATGTGTTATTGCGGGCCGAAGAGACGGCTGATGAAGTGATTATCAGTGTGGCTGACAAAGGGGAGGGGATTCCGGCCGAGGTTCAGCCCCGTGTGTTTGAAAAGTTTTACCGTTTTTCAAAACCGGGCTACCAGCGTGGCAAGAGTCACGGTTTGGGATTGTCGTTTGTTCAGCTGGTGGCGGAGCGGCACAATGGCAAAGTTTGGTTTAAGTCGGCCGAGGGTGAAGGAACCACTTTCTTCCTGTCATTCCCCAAAAACAAGCAAGCAACTCAACCTGTTTTAGAGAAGTAACAACATGTCAATTCTGCGAGTTCTTCGATCGATTATTTTGTTTGTAAACGTGGGCGCGCTCATTCTGGGTGTGTACGGCTGGGCGTGGCGCCCTTTCTTTCGTATCGGTGAACGAAGCTCGCCGTATTGGCTGGTCCGGCTGTATTCGTTCATCACCCCGCTCACGGCCGGGGTGGTACTGATTCTGCTGATTTTGTTTTGGCTGTTTGGCTACATCGGCCGAGTGGTTGCGAATGATGGTGGCAAAGGAATGTTTGACATCGCCGGGTTGCTCAGAATCGGCCTTGTGATCGCGGTTATCGCCATGATCCCATCTTTTATGGTGACCCACACCCATTTGGAAAGCGAAGATTTTAATGCGGGTAACTTCAACCTGTTGCGCGAAGAAAGCTTTGGCCAAACAACCCTGATGCTGGTTGAATGTACCGATCCCGGCCAAATGTCGTGCAAAACGGTGGCTCGACAGGATATGCCTTTGCCCATGCCACCTACCATCATGCCAACCGAAGTGGTAGAGGTTGATGGATATGAAGTTATTTTGGTACCAGACTATGTTGAAACCCCTATTCCACCGGTTGAACTAGGGATCGAAGCCAGCACGGGTCAGCTTGGCATTCGACTGGGGAACCAGTGGCAAATCTTAGCGACGCCTGAAGCCACACCAGAGCCGATCATAATCGAGAATTAGATGATTGAACTCAAAGGTGTTACCAAACATTATGGACTCAATCCGGTTTTAAGCGGGGTTGATCTGCAAATTAATGAGAATGAATTTGTGGCGTTGGTGGGGCCAAACGGGGCGGGCAAAACGACCCTGTTGCGCATTATCGCTACCTTGCAGGCCCCGGGTGGGGGTAGCGTCAAGGTGGGTGGTTGGCCGCTGCCCGACTATGCAGATGAGGTGCGAGGGTACATCGGAATGATCTCGCATCAGGCGATGGTGTATGGGGATCTGAATGCGGTTGAGAATTTGACTTACTATGCTGGCTTGTATGGGATCGAAAATCCTGAAGAACGGATTTTGCAACTGCTGGACGAGGTGGGGCTAAAACGGCGGATAGATGATCCGGTTCGAACTTTTTCGCGGGGGATGATGCAGCGCTTGGCCATTGCACGGGCTACGTTGCACAATCCAGATGTGTTGCTCATGGACGAGCCGTATTCGGGATTAGACAGCTCAGCGATTAAACTATTGGATGAATTATTAGCGGAGCAACATGCGGCCGGCCGGACCATTTTGATGATTACCCACGATTTTGTGCACGGGTTGTCCCAGTGTAAGCGGGTCGTGATTTTGAACAAAGGCAAAATCGCGGCCGATTATCAACGGGATGAATTATCAACCGCGGAGATCATCGACCGGTACCGAGAAATCACTCATTCCTAAAAATAGAACTATGCAACGAGCCTGTTTCAACCTATAATTTAGACTTCTTCCGACCCTCAATCACTTTATCTAAACAAAATGGCATCTGAATCAAAAACGCGGAAAAAAGTACTGTTAATCGAAGATAACCGAGAGATGTTAGAGTTGATCACCTACTTTTTGAATCTGCGTGATTCAAGGCTAGACGTGATCGGCGCGATGTCGGCCGAGCAAGGGATGTTGGAGCTGGTAAACGTTGATTTGCTGGTGGTGGACTTGCGTTTGCCCGGCATGTCTGGGGCTGAATTGGTCACCCATGCACGTAAGAAAAATCCTGATTTGCCCGCCATTGTTATGTCGGGCCTTGAGCGTGATTTTGCTGATGAGTATTTAAACGGGATCGAGATTGAAGCCTACGTGCAGAAGCCTTATCGGCCGGATGAAGTGACCGACATCATCCTAAAAACATTGTGGGGGGATGCTGCACCATCATCACCGCTAGCCGCGCTGGAACAGCCTCGTTCAGACATTCATCATCCAGAATTAGATGCTGAGACTGTTTCACGGCTCGCACGATTGCAAACTACGACCAACGCCCATCAGGTAATTCTGTGGGCATTAGACGGTGAAATGCTCTACCTGTTTGATGAGTCCCAACGGCGCGAGGCTGAAAAGCTGGCGAAACCGGCCATTTCATCTATCACAGGTGGTCTTGAAATGCTGGTGCGCAGTGGCAGTGCCCCATCCCGCCTGATTACCGTGTTAGACGGTGATCCGTACGAGATTGTTTTGGCTCATGTAAAAGGGAACTGGGATTATTGCTTGGCCATCATTGTTGATGGTGAAAAGCGAGGGACAAAGCTGAGCACCGTTTGGGGCGCCATGCAACGGACGGTGGCAGATTTGGCCGTGCGGCTGAAAGGTGACCCCACAATTTTGCCCGAGCCAGAGGTCAGTGAACCGGAAATCAGTGAACGGATCGTTCCTGAACAGGTGGCTGAAGCGCTACCGGAGCCAGAAGCACCGGCCGCACCTGAACCGGCTGAACCGGAAGTTGACCCAGATCCAATTGCTACGGATGAACAGCTGGTCGATATTATCGACGGATTGGGTGACGATAGCGAGTTAAGCGATGAAGAGCTTGATACGTTCTGGGAAACCGGCCTGTTGGGCAACACAAAATCGGCCGAAATCGCCCAGGCGATGGAAGAGGCAGAAAACGAAGAAGAGCCCGGGGTTCGGGATGAGCGCTGGGAAGTGGTCAAAGGGATGTTAGGTACCCAAAATGAGACAGATGAGGATCTACTATCGCTAGAAGACGCGCAGGAGAAAGGACTGCTAGGCGATCAAGACGTTTTATAAAAGAAGAAATTAGGAGAAAGTTTTGTCAAAAGAAATTATCGCAACCGAAAATGCACCGGCCGCAGTTGGCCCTTATTCACAGGCAACTAAAATTGGGAATATGGTTTACACCTCTGGTCAGATCGGCCTGAATCCTGATGGAAGCGGGATGGTTGACGGATTAGAAAATCAATGTCACCAGGTTCTGAAAAACCTGTCGGCCGTGCTAGAAGCGGCCGGGTCCAGCTTAGACAACGTGGCAAAAACCACCGTCTTTTTGTCTGACATCAACGACTACGCTGTTGTGAACGGTATTTATGCTGAATACTTCACCGGCAATCCACCTGCACGGTCGGCCGTTGAAGTGGCCAACTTGCCATTGGGTGCCTTGGTAGAGGTTGAAGCGATTGCTGTTGTAGCCTAATCGCTTAAATAACTAAATATCGCCGTAGGGGTCGACGCCATCGGTGTGGGTGTTGGACGCTTCGACCGATTTGTGCCCCGATGGCGTCGACCCCTACACAAGGTACTAAAAATCAAACAAAAAGGGCAGTGCTGTTTTTCAGCACTGCCCTTTTTGTTTCCGCGGAGCTTGATACTTATTTCACTTCGATCACAAACCACTGCCTACCAGAGATTTCTAGCCCATTTTCATCGATGAGTACCCACTCGCCACGATAGTTACCTGGCTCTGATGGGGCCACAAACGGGACCGTAATCTCGGCGGTTCCACCTGTTGCTGTGTTCGGAATGTTTACAATCTCTTGAGCCCCCATTCGATCTCCGCCCACATGTTTAAAACGGACCTCATCATCCCACACACAGCTACCCCGGTTACGCAGTTGCCACGTGATCCTGAATAATTGGTTGGCTTTAGGCAGATAGGTTGATGCCTCTTGGCCGATGAACTGGGCCGCGTAACAGCCAGTGAAATCGAGTGGGGTTAAGCCGTTGCTGGTTTCTCCATTTTCAGCGATGTCTGCATCAATGGCCGCCTCCCACTCTAGCACGGCCGTTTCCCCGGTAATTTCAGATACCTGCTCAAAAATAGAGTCATACCAATCTTCATGATTTGAGTTGTTTGGATTTAACTTGATCGCTTGGCGGATATCAGCCAGCGCTCTGAATAATACCGGCTCCAAAGCCTGATCTTGCTGGCTGTTTAACCAGCGTGACATGCCGAACCGGGCCCGCAATTGCCAATACCGATCATCCTGTGGGGCATATGAGATGGCGCGCGTGTAGCTCTGCGACCCGGCCGCAAGCTGCTCGTCGAGCACCATGTTGGGGCAGTTGCGCAACAAAAAGTGGACCTGCCCACGAGTGCGGAAGGTATGCGCAATCTCTGCATCGGTCTGATCGAGCTTTTCGGCTGCGAGGGTTAAATACTCGGCCGCCTTCACATAGTAATTTTCTGCGCTTTCCTTGGCTTCTGGGCTGGCATCATTCAGCAGACAGACATCGTTGCCCCGTGTCAGATCATGGGCGAAGGTTCCCAATCTGAGGTTAACCGTTCCCAAGGCTACCAGCGGAACCGGATCAAACGGCAACAGCTCGTGAGCGATGGCAAACGAACGATCTGCAAGATCATATTGCCCCAGCGCGTAGGCCGTGTAGCCAAAGCCAAGCTCCGCATCGGCTAGTTCGCGCACGGCGGCCGGATTGTCTGGGTTCTGCAGATTGACGCTTCGAGAGGCTAAAATCGCCTGCTCAAACTGGAGTAGCGCACCCCCATAATTCTTTTCTTCGTACAGCACCCAGCCCAAACCGATAAACGCCTGCGCCCGCTCTTGTTCTGTCAGGCCGCGTCCATCTTCTCGGTTTAGGGCTCGTAAATAGTTTTCGCGCGCTTGAGTCAGATTCCCCAATGTGTGATGGGAAAGCGCTTGGTAGAGCAGGTAGTTGTCTCCGGCCGGATCCTGTTCAAGCGCCCAGCCAAAATCTTCTAGGGCTGTGTCATAATTTTCAGCCACAATTACGTATCGATCCTGATCCGCAACTTCCCCATCTTGCAGCGTATCCGGCCGTTCACTTTGCCGAGCGATACCGACCCAAGCATTTAGCATCCCCTGTTGCTGTTGCGTTTTTAAGACCCGTGACGCCTGCTTAAACTCTACAATCGCTTCTTCATAATCACCCAACATCGCGTGGGTAGCACCGATCCCGAGGGTCGCTTGGGTCGAGACAAGTGCTTCAGGTGCCGGTAGTCCAAACGGCATGCGGGCCGCCTCTTGCTCGGCCAGCCATGCGATTGGCATATTTTGTAGATCACGTGCCTGCATAAAATGGGATTGTGCCGTTTGGTAGACCGGCATTGCCCGCTCTAGGGTGGGGAGGCTTTGCCCTTCTGTCATGAACGATCGGCCGGTGACTAGATGGCTCCACGCTTGAGTGTCGCGCACAATTCTGGCACCGTTTAAACTGGCCAAAATGATGGCGATTATCAGCACGGGGTAGCGAAGCATCCGTTTGTATACCCGTCTGTTTAGCTCACGCACCTGCCAAATAAAAATACCGCCTCCCAACAACAGGCTAATGGTCAGCAGGGGGACATAGATGTCTGGCACAGTCAGTACCGGCCGCAGGCGCGTTGACAACTGCAAGCCGGTTAATGCCAATCCACCAATCAGCAATGACCAAGGCCAAAAGGATGCGGGCTGTAACGAAAGTTTTTGACGCCAGCGCACAACCAATCCCCACCAAACGGGTGGCAAAAACAGGGTCAAAAAGAGCCACGGATAGATATCGGCCGGACGTAAAGCCAGATCACCCAATTCGATCCACAGGAAATCCCCGCGAAGCCACACGGCCAGCAAAAAGCTGACCATCCCCAGTACACCAACCACGTACAGAACCAGCATCACACTGCGGCCGATGGTGTAATCGAGCCGCTTAACGTTGGCATCTGTCGCTTGCCACTCGATGCGGCGGCGCAAAGATGAGAACCATGCGGTTTGCCCACGAATCGTCAGCCTTGATCGCTCAGTTTGAACCCCATAGGAGGATGAGTAAAGGGGGATGTGTTGGACAAACGAGAGATTGGCGCGCACCAGCTGTTTGATTTGATCCCAATCAAACTTAATTTTGCTGTGTTCATCACCCACGATAATCCCAGATCGGGTCAAGGTGATCCGATCGGCCGGTTGATCGATTTCAACTGAATCGATTGGGGTGACCCGCAAAAAGATGATGCCTAAAAACAGCAAAAGCAGTCCATATCCAACTACCGCCAGCAAGGCACCCTGCGCCAAAACAGCGGTGCTTCGGACGATGCCCGGTTTGACTCCGGCCGCTTCTAACAGCCCTTGGCTAATGCCAATTTCGATTGGTTGGTCTAAATCAAGCAGATGGCCGGGATTAAAATCGGTAATTGGCAAAATGCCTATCGCTTCGCTGGTGTTGAGCACCAACAGGGGGATGGCGAGCACCATCAGCGCAAATGAGGCGATGGCGGTGAAACGCAGCTGTTTTAGTCCGGGGTGAACAAACTGGCGCACATACTGCCGTTTTAGCAGACTGTCGCTCAGCCGAATCGCCTGCTCTTTTAACGTTTCTGGAAAAGCCGCATCCTCTTGTACCAAAATTTCTAGATATTCAGCGTGATGGGTGGCATCGGTCCAATTTTCGAGTGTTTCGTAGCCCCTAAATGCTTTGTTGTATGAGGAAACCGCGGCCGGATAATTGCGCATTTCTCCCAAAATGCGGGCCAACAGCGCTTGGCCTTGGGTCACATATTCTAAATCTTTAAATTTTTCAAAGATTTGAATCGCCTCTTCGATCAGCACAAAAGCATGACCCGTATTGCCGGCCAAAAAGGTGGCTTCTGCAAGCCCCAGTGCCACGTGACCCCGCCGATATTCGCTTAAATCGTTGGCCCCTTTCTGCCACAGTTGCTCATAGATTTCAACCGCTTTTGAATGGTCTCCCAATTCAAGAAACAAGCGGCCGGTTTTTTCTTCTAACCGGCTTTTTTCCCGGTGGGTGCCACGCAGGTTCATGAGCGGTGTGGCGCGTTGATACCAGCGATAGGCGGTTGAGATGAGCCGCACAATGATCCAGTCTTCGGTTCCGATTGCTACCCAAAAATCAGGTCGCCACACTCGTCGGCCGAGCCGAAATGTGAGGTAGAAAATAAGCGGCAGAGATGCCAAGCTGTTGAACCAACTGCGAACCCGATCAAATTGTGAGCGGGGTAGCCGAGGGAGTTTTGAGCCACGAGCGGCCAACGCCAACCCTAAATGAGCATCTCCCATCGCCACCATCAGGCTGGCCTGTTCAGCTTCTAGAATTTCCCATTCACGAGCGGCCGGATTCACTACTTTCCGTTGCACAACCTCTTTTTCTAAACGAGACAGCGCCTCGGTGAACAGATCAATCGCCTCTGAAAACTTATGTTGATATGCAAGATTTTCTCCGTGGGTGCGGAGCAAGTAGGGGGCATAGCTGGGGACGATGTCGCGACGAGCCATAACCGGAGCCAGCACGGTTGAGGCCAAGTCATAATCTCCCCGTAGCTGTTCTAGCCGAGCCGTCATCAGGCTGACTAAATCGTCAAACGCTTGGAGCCATGTTGGCTCGAGTGGGCTGAGGTAAAAGCGAGTTGAGATACAAAATGCGATCAGCTTTTCGATGGCAGGAATGTTGGTGGTTTGGGCAAATCCTTGAAACAGGCGTAACAGCTCTGGAAAGCCGTTGACTTGGGTTGGATCAGTGATATCGGCGGCCGCTAACAGGGTATGAAAAATTTGGGTGCAGGTCGCCTCATACGAGTTGGCAAAATCATCTTGTTGCCAAAATTCTGCTGCACGGCGATGAGTATCAATCAGCCCCTCACGGTTAAATTGCATAAACATCCGGTGTAGCAACCCGCGGTGCAAGCTGGGAAGCCCGATCTTTGATTCTTCAGGACGCTGGACAAATTGGAGCGACTGGATCTGGTTAAAGACCGTCTCGCTCGCATCATCTTCTTTGCCGCGTAGGGTGGTAAACAGGGGTAGGTCAAATTCTGTGCTGGTTGACGCAACCAGTAGCCCGGCCGAAAGCTCCGGTTCAGCCTTCTCGATAATTTCAGTCAGTAAAACGGCTATGAGTTCTTGTTCGGTTTGTGAGGTGCTTTTAGTCTGACTCATCTTTAATTTGGTTTAAGGCGATCAGGGTTTCCAGAACGCTGGGGATTCCCTGAGTCCATTCGTGAATGTGGTTGACATCGCTGTCGGGGTGAAAGCCTAATTTGTCGATTAGGAGTTGGCGGGTTTCAGCCGAATTAAGGGGCTCGAGCTGGGTATGGCTGGCGTTTAGATCAATCTCTCTGAGTACGGTTAAATCTCGGCCGGCGACAACCATCTTGACATGGACCAGCTGCTCGGAGCAGAGGGGTTTAATCAGCCAATGAAACATCCATTTTTGGTCTTCATCTCCGGCCGAATTCCACCCATCTATCAATAACAAAATCGGTTTGGTGGTGGCTGTAAGTTGCAATAATCGGAACAATGCACGGCTAATTTCAGCAATGGCTCGGCGACGGGCTGGTAGGTCGTTTTGAACCAGCGTCCCGCCAACATCGGCCACACCGCTGGGGTGATAGGGGGTTGATTGCCACCAAGTTAAGCTCGGGTCGGCCGTTTGTGCTTGAACAACCAAATCTGCCAATAAATCGAGTCGCCTTGATTCGTTTAACAGATGATCAACCAGTAGAAGTTTTTCCGGCTCACCAGAGGCTGGGAGCATCATGTTCAGATCAGAGCTGATCTCAATCAGTTTGCGGGTTTCTAACAGCTGTAAATTTTGTTTAAGCTCATCCACATTCACCGAGACCATCTGGATTTGTTTGTCCAGCTCGATAGCTGTGGGGGTGTTGGCTGAGTGGGTGTGTTCGTTGATCGCCTTGTTGAGCATGGCGATTTGCGCTTGATTTTGGTGATTGGGTGCCAGCTCCAGCTGATCGCGTATGCGACGAATAATGTACAGCGTATCGAGTTCGGTTGCTTGCCCAAAATCAAGCTCAACTAAGGTATGGTCAAAGCTCTCACCCAGTTTGCCCAAATTTGTTAACAGATGGCTTTTACCCATCCCACGGGGAGCTTCGATGGTCATAAACCCGGTTTTGGTTCCTTCGCTCAGCAAATCTTTGAGCTGCGCGAGCTGAACTTCCCGGCCGACCGTATGTGTGGATATTGTCTGTAACCTACTCATTTACCCTATCACTAACCTATTCGTCATGCAGAACCAGTGTCATGCATGACCTTGCCTGAAAGGTAAATTTACATAGATTTAGGATTTATGGAATGAGGATTTTGTACGCCCCTGGCTTGTAGACTCGATTGAAGTGGAAAGTGAAAAGTATGAAGGTTTAAGTTGCTTCTCATTTAAACCTTCACACTTCTAACGTTTTACCGGTTACGAAACGGCCGCTAATGCTTCCGGCTGTTTGATATACCCTTGTTTAACCAATAGTTCAGCATTTAATACCGATCCGCTGGCCGCACCACGCAACG
The DNA here is from genome assembly GCA_020631655.1 of Chloroflexota bacterium. Taxonomy (GTDB): domain Bacteria; phylum Chloroflexota; class Anaerolineae; order Promineifilales; family Promineifilaceae; genus WTJY01. The sequence goes on from JAHDGV010000040.1 coordinate 11,443, forward strand.
TGTTGTGGGTGATGGCTAAAAAGCGGATGTCAAAAACGGGGCACTCACGGATTTTACCGACGGTCCAGGCTAGACCGTTGCCTGCATCTTTGTCTTTGATCGGCTGTGGACGATTGTCTTCCGGCCGGTAGATGAGCACTTTTTCCGGGCTACTGGGCAAGTCTAGAATATCTTGACTTGGATACCAGCTGTTGAACAGCTCCGCCACTTCTTCTACCGAAACACTGCGGCCGAGCTTGACGCTGATGCTGGCCAAATGGCCGTCTACCACAGGGACGCGGTTCGCCTGTGCGCTTACTTTGAACGGAGCTGGCTCAATTTTGCCATCCACAAATGTACCGCACATTTTGATCGGTTCAGTTTGTAGTTTGCCATCTTCACCACCGATGTGTGGGACCACATTGCCCAAAATATCAAGCGAAGGAACACCCGGATAGCCCGCACCAGAAATTGCTTGCAAGGTTGTGACAATACTAGCTTCGAGGCCGTATGTTTCTTGCAATACTTTTAGCGGCAACACAATGCTGGTTGATGAACAGTTGGCATTGGCCACGATAAAGCCCTTCCGGCCGTACTGCTCTTGCTGATAGGGGATCAGTCCGCTGTGTTCAGGGTTGACTTCAGGAATCAGCAGTGGCACCAGTGGGTCCATGCGGAACGGCGACGCGTTGGTCAAAACCGGATAGCCAGCTTCGGCAAACTTTGGCTCAAGTTCACGGGCCTCGGCCGATGGCAAAGCGGAAAAGATAATGTCTACATCAAGATTTGGTTCTGTAGGCTGAACGATCATGTTGGCAACTTCTGCTGGCACATCACCGTCTAACAACCAGTTGACACCCTCACCATAAGGGCGGCCGGCCGTACGGGGTGAGCCGGTTAAAGCGGCAATTTCAAACCAAGGATGATCGATCAAATGCTCAATAAAGCGCTGGCCGACAGAACCTGTAGCGGCCAAGATACCTGCACGAATTTTACTCATTAGGTTACTCCTAGAATTGGGTGGTTTTTACCCATAAAACAAAACACGCCATCGCCCAATAAAATGTTGGGGCGATGGCGTGGCAATCATCGCGGTTCCACCCAACTTCGACACCCCTGACGCAAAGCCAGTATTAGAGGGTATCCTTGTTGTCGCCTGTAACGGGGCGTTCCGGATAACGCTACTTTGTAAAAGTCATTTTGCGCTATCACTCACGGGTGGTGTTCACTGTGTCTTGATGTTTTGGCTTTCAGCTCTTGGCCAAAACTCTCTGGAGCGAAACGGTCAGCTACTCTTCCCGATCAACGTTTTAAGTTGTTTGGTTTTGTGGAATTATAGTGAGGCAGATTTGAAAGTCAATGAGGAAGTTGCAAGGAAGAGGGAATAGTAGACGCGCCACTGGCGCGTCTCTACTGTCCTAGGATGCTCTTGCAGAGGCGACCCGGTGTTACGCTAGAGCTACATAAAAGATGAGATAGAACGCTCCGAATAGGGCGCAGTAGACTGCAAAGGGGATCAAACTGCGGCTACGCACCCAATTGAGAAGCCACGCGATACAGGCGTACCCAACAATGGCCGATGTGATAAACACGGTCACCATTGATGCGGCTTGCTCGGCCGGATTGGGGAGCGTAAAGAGGTCAACGACAGCTCCTAAGCCTGCGCCTAAAATAGCTGGGATACCGAGCAAAAAACTGAACCGTGCGGCCGTAGATCGATCAAGGCCGCGTAGTAGACCACCTACAATGGTTGATCCACTGCGAGAGATGCCGGGGAACAAGGCTCCCGCTTGAAAAATACCGATAATGATCGAGTCTACCCAAGTCATTTTTTCAATTGGCTTATCGCCAGAGGCCATTCTTTCACCTAAAACAATCAGGAGGGCGGTGAGGAACAGAAAACAAGCCGCCATGGTGGGGGAACCAAACCATTCTTCAAACTGCTCTTCAAATGGCAGGCCAATGGCTGCGGCCGGAATTGTGCCGATAACAATGAACCAACCTAATCGCGACTCAGTTGTTCCAAACGGATCACGCTTAACAAGCCCATCGAGCACCCCCACGATGATGCCCCAAATATCTTTCCAGAAATAAATAAACACGGCCAGCAATGTTCCTAAGTGGGCGATGGCTGCCTCGGTTAGAGTAGGTGGACGCAGGCCAAAAACAGATGGAACCAAAACCAAGTGGCCGGAGCTGGAAACAGGTAAAAATTCTGTGGCACCTTGAACGATGCCCCAAATAATAGATTCGATGATTTCAAACATAAGTGTGTAAAAAGGTGTGAGCGTAGTTTTTGCTAGGCGCTCTTAAGTTTAGCGGTTGAATCTTACGAAAACCATGAAAATATCGGTTAAGAAATAGGGGAAAGGGGATGTTGTGACTAATTGGAGCCAAATTGCTCCCCCAAATTTCCCATATTTCTAAACAATTTTGTCCAAAGGTTTGATTGAATATTGCCCGCAACTGATGGATTATGTACTATGAGTAATATGAATCGAAGTTCTTTCCGTGAGCATCCGCTCCTAACATTGCCTCAAATAATTATTGTTTTACTCGTTCTTGGAATACTTTATTTCACGATCACAATCAACCGCCGGAACCAAAACGGTGAGTTGATGTTAGAAGAAAGACAAATTGTTGAAGCACAGGTGGAATTGGAGAGCACGCGTCAGGTTGAGCTGATTATTACTCTAGAATATCGAACTGGTGATGAGAGCGTAGAAGATTATGCTCGAAATGAAGGCGGCCTGTTGCAAAACGGTGAAGTCAGGGTCAAACCTGAGTTTGTCGAAGCGACGCCCGCTCCAACACCTGAACCGCTCGTTACGCGTGACCCGATCCTAGATGCAAAACCTTGGCAGGCTTGGTGGAAATTACTTTCAGATTCCCCCCGACCGACTCAGTAGCCTGTGCCTTAGTGGTTAGTTTGTAGATAGGGTGGCCGCGCTTGAGCCCGTGTATGCCCAATGAACTCTATTCTTACCCCGACCCTTATTTTTGCTGTCTTTATTTTGCTGTGCGGCTTAGCTTGGCTTGGCAAACGCTATTTAGATGCACAAAAAGAGGTGGCACGCCTAACTGAAAAGATCGGCCGTTTTGCTAAAAAACAGCGCCAGCGGCAGGCTAAACCCAAAAGACCCCCTTTTGAGCAGATTTTAAATTTTATCTCCGGCGGTGTGATCGTCAGTGACCGTGAGGGGAATTTGATTTGGCACAACGAAGAAGCGGCCGATATTCTCGACTTGGATCCAACTGAAATGACGCGGGCGTCAATCATGTCGATCTTATCGCAACTGCCGATGCTCATTTCTAACAGTGTGGGAGAGTCAGAAGTAGCTCCGGCCGATTTTGACTACAACGGCCGACGCATTCAGGGGACGATGTACGTGCTGTACGGCAAAGATGGGATGGATCAGGGGACAGTGGCTATTTTAAATGATGTGACCACATGGCATGCAGCACTCCGTTCAAAACAACGCCAGCTAGACGAAATTAATCTTGAGCTACGCCAACGGCTTTCATCGATGGGTAGTGTGACAGAAATGCTTGGCTCAACTGATCAAGATGCCAAAACGTGGCTACCCAAATTGCACGAGACGGTTGGCCGGGTAACTGAACTGATCGAAACCACGATGCAGATCGCCGCAGTAAAAAGCGATGAGGGTGCAAATCGTGAGCTGGTCGATGTGAAGCAAACGATCCACGATACGCTGGCGTGGCTTCAGCCTGAAATCGAGACGAAGAAAATTTTGTTGAAACAGCAGGTTGATCCCAATCTGGGGCAAATGTTAGCGGAGCCGGTGCATGTGCAAACAATTTTGAAAGAGCTACTGACAAACAGTATTCAGTTTAATCGGCCGGGGGGGATGGTCCAGATTAAGGCGGTTAGCCAACAAGATGAGGAGTCAAAAACGGAGTTTTTGATTTTAAACATTATCGATGATGGCGAGGGAATTGCGGCCGAAGATCAGAAAAAGATCTTTGATGTATTTTATCGGCCGGATGCGATTGGGCAGCCAACGGAGCGCAATATTGGTGTGGGGTTAGCCATTGTGCATGCGATTGTTGAATCGTACGACGGCCGTATTTGGTTCAAGAGCAAAGTGGGCCACGGAACCGCATTTACAGTTCTGCTTCCAACCGGCGTAGAGTACGTGGAAACGGCCGGAGAAGAGGAGCTTGAGAATGTTGAAGATCCCGAAGATGAATTTGCGTGGATCAAAGAATAAGAGACTTTTCTGTTTCCCAATCCAGATACCTGCAAAAAACAGCTAATCCAGTAGTACTATTTAGCCAACTGTAAAGACATTTACACCCCATAATTGTCCATTATGAGTTGTCAGCCCTACCTGCCTATGCTAATATCCCCATTTAACTTGACATATTGTTGGCGGGAAAAATCTGGCAAGAGAAATTCTCTCTGGAGATCGCTCAAATTGACAAGTTCAATCGGTACCCTCAAAACCGGAAATTTAAATGGTGCATTGATTTATTTTGGGGTGTTTCTCCAAGAATTTTCAAGGCATCTAAAATTAAACCTAATCAGGTCTGCGTTTGATTTGGTTTACTCACTGAAGATGGTATGAACAGACGAGTAGTTGGAATACTCCTAATATTATTGGTCATTGTGGCCGCAATTTTGATTGGTGCATTCTTCTTTTTAGGAGATGGAAACAATCCGTTTGCGCCTGCACCTGAACCTACAGCCACAAGTTTGCCAACTGTTGCACCAGTTATCGGCGAACCGACCGAGGTCCCAGTTGTGACTGTTGCACCAGATGAAACAGTTGAACTGATTAATGTCGTTGTTTCAAACAACACAATCCCACGTGGGTTCCAATTGACAGCGGCGGAGCTTGAAATTGAAGAACGCTTGTCTGACCAAGTATCGCCCAACATGATCCGGGAAGAACAACTTGAAAGTATTGTTGGTAAATTCACCCGCAAGGGGATTTTCCAAGGCGAAACTTTAACGGTTGAAGCATTGGTTGATGATTTGAAATCGGTTGGTCAGAATGATTTTGGCCCTTCATCACTTATCCCATCAGGATTTGTGGCGATGTCGGTTCCTTATGATCGGGCCCACGGAGTTGGTGGGGGAATTGAAGCGGGTGATTCGGTTGACATTTTGATCAGCTTCTTGCTTTCACCCGTAGACGAAGATTTCCAAACAAAACTTCATAACAATGCGATTTTGTATGTTAATGAAGAGATTGAATCAACTGACGAAGAAGGGAACGTAACCGTCACATCGGTACGTGTACCGTTTTTGATCGAGCCGCAGGGCCGTTACGAAGAGTTGCCAACGGGCGACTTGGCCAATATCGCTCCATCTGAAAATACGGCCCGTGGTCAGCACGTTGCGTTTGTTATTCAAAATGCTCGTGTGATCGAAGTCGGCCAGTGGATTCCACCCATCCCGCCATTGTTGCCAACACCAACGTTTACCCCTGAAGAAGAGGAACAGTTAGCAGAAACAGGGCAAGCCCCACAAGATTCTGAAGTAACTCTGTCTGATTTGGCCAACGATGTAAATGAGCGGATTTCAGACTTGAAGAATCCTTTAGAGGCTGATTCGATTTTGATCGCGCTCCCGCCACAACAGCAAGTGTTCTTGAAATATGCGGTTGAAACCAACTCTGCAATTGATTTTGCACTACGTGGTGCGGGTGATGGGCAACTTTACGCAATTGATAATGTAAACCTAGACTATGTTCTAGAGCGCTTTAACATCGAGATTCCACCTAATTTCACTTTTGTTGTTGACACGGATGAAAATACGTTTAGACCAATTGGCGAAACGGCTGACGAACCAGCAACTGAAGGTGAGGGAGCGGCGACCGATGGCGAATAGAAATAAAATGAAAAGACAATTTACTCTGGCTTTAATCGTTATCGCTTTTGCGTTGGCTTTGCCTGCAGGCACTTTGTTTGCCGCTGGTGACCCTCCAACCATTTCTCAGGAAGGGGATAACGAAGAGAGCAATAACGAGTTTGTAGAAGTTGTGGTTGCCCGTGTCCCGATCCCATTGGGCACACGCATTCAGGCTGAATATCTTGATACTGAATTACGCCCAGTGACCAATATCGCTGTGCGCGGTAATTACTTCTTTGGTGCACCCAGCGAAGCTGTCGGCCGGATTGTGAAAGCGGACATTGCGCAAGGGCAAGCGGTTTTAGAACCAATGCTGGCCATTGATGCGGCCGATCTGCCTGATATCGGATCAGATTTGGGGCTACACATCGACAACGGCCGCGTTTCAATTGCAGTCCCTGTAGATGCGTTGTCAGCCGCCTCATTTGCAATGCGGCCGGGCGATTTTGTGGATGTATTGATGAGCTTCGACTTGGTTGAACTTGATCTTGAATTCCAAACGCCGTTGCCAAACATTGCACGTTTAGTAGATGAAGATGCACTTGAAGCTGGCGAAACATTCCTGTTTCCTGCAGTCAGCCAAGGGCGCTTAGAACTCATCCCTGAAATTGACCGAGTGGTTGAGGTTGTACCGCAAGGTGTTTCACTCAGTAGTGAAGAAACCTCGATCGTGCGTCAGATCCCACGCCGGACATCACAGCTAACCATCCAACAGGCGGAAGTCTTGTGGTTGGGCAACTGGTTTGATCCTGCACAAGGGGGTTGGGAAGGACCAACCAATGCTGAACTAGAAGTTCGCTTGGCCGAACTGGTAGAGCTTGAAGAAGACGTTGCACGACTATCGGTTGAAGAGCAAGAAGCGCTGTTGTTGAACTATGGGCTTCAGGCACAAACGTTGCGTGACCAAATTGATATTGCACGTAATCGCTTGGCTCAGCTCGATATCGATGTGATCTTGATCAGCTTGCCGTTGCAAGATGCCTTGACCATGAAATGGGCTTTGGAAGAACCTGGGATCGATATGGACTTTGTTCTACGATCACAAGGGGATCAAGCGGTATTTGTAACTACGGCCGTCAGTTTGCCACAGTTGGTTGAACAGGCCGGTTTGGCGATTCCAGAACCAAGTGAATTTGGTTTGGAGCCACCGGTTACAGATTTCAACGGCCGATAGATCGTTAGTAATTAAATTAAAAGATCAGGGTCAGCTTTTTTGAAAGCTGGCCCTTTTTTTTGCCTCATACCAATTGACTAGCCTAGCTGTCTCAGAACTCAATTAAGATTATTCTCAACCCATCCGAACCCCTTTAAAATGGCGACCATGACACGAAGATCAAAAATTTTACTAACCGGCTGTGCCACACCACTTTTACTCATTTGCTTGTGCGGCGTGGCGATATATTTCCAGCCTAATTTAGTTGCCCCTGTTTTAGAACGCTTTGGATCAAATGAATCTGCGCAGGTGCTGGAAGATCTGGCGGAGAATCCGGCTGAGCCAGCGATTGATTGGGACGTGTTGGAAGAGGCTGGTCAAGAACAAAATGACGGACAGGCCGCTTCTGGATCTGCGTTGCCACCACCGGCCGTAGAAGTGACAGAGTCTGATGTCGTGCGTGTACGTGTGGGTAGCCAAACGGCTCAGGTGGACCCGGAGGCACTGGGGATGAACCAAGCTGCCGAGATTACCACGGCCGAAGGGGATACGAGCTTTGTGTTTGAATACACAGAAGCCAATCTAAATAATGTTTTGCTACCTGCCATCGTGCAAGAATTACCGCCCGAGTTTGAAGGGCAGGTTGAGCTGACCGGCATCGATTTATTACCCAGCGCGCTTGTGGTAAACGGGAATTTTGATACCGGCATTTTGGGGGCTCAGCCGCTGGAGATTACGGTGGCTGTTGGGCCGGATGAAAAGACCTTAGACATTGTCAGCGTCAACGTTGGTGGTTTGTCGGTTGAATCGCTGGGGGCTGCACCGCTAGAAGATGCACTGCAACAGGCCGAAGATGAAATTAATCGTAATTTGTTGCAGATTGCGGTTGTCAGTAGCGGTGGGGAAGAAATGCCGTTAAACAAACTCTTTATCGGGGATGATATTTTGCAGGTTGTATTTGAGAATTAAACAACTTGAATAGAGTAACACCTAGGTGCCTGTTCCCGAACAAGTAGTTTGGTAGAATTTGAAAACTATGAAAAACACCAATGAAAAACCGCTTTATGGCGGACAAGCTGTGGTCGAAGGGGTCATGATGCGGGGGAAAAACGCTTATTCGGTTGCGGTACGTGACCCGGAAGATCGTATCGTGGTGCACACAGAGCCACTAAATCCAGTCATTTATGACAGCTTTATTAGCCGTACTCCGTTTTTGCGAGGGATGACGATGCTGTGGGATGCGTTAGGCATCGGGATGAAGGCACTCATGTTTTCGGCCGAAGTTGCTGTGCCGGAAGATGAAGTAGAGGGTGATGCAACTTCTGAAGATGAATCTCCCGAATCATTTCAGGTAATAGAGGAAGTGGTGGTGCAGGAAGCTACATCAGATCAAAGCGAGACGGTTGAGCGTGACGCAAGCGACATCTTTGCGCAGCCGATGATGATTGGGGCGGTTTTGCTTTCATTGTGTTTTTCAGTTGGGATTTTTATCGCACTACCGGCCGCCATTGCTGAGGTCATCATTGAGGGAAATGAAGCGCACTTGCTCAGCAATATTTTAGAAGGTGTTGTGAAGCTGACACTCCTAATTGGCTATATCTGGGCGATTGGATTTATTCCAGACATCGGCCGGGTGTTTTCATACCATGGGGCCGAGCACAAAACGATTAATGCCTACGAAGCGGGTGCAGAGCTAACTCCGGAATCGGTTCAAACATTCCCTCTTGAGCATCCTCGTTGCGGAACTGGATTTTTGCTCACAGTGGTTCTGATCTCGATTTTGATTTTTACGCTCATTCCGCTCCCGGACCCGCTCCCCAACACCAGCCTAGACAATATCGGCATCCGCGTTTTGTCACGCATTTTGCTGATTCCTGTGATTGCTGGGATCGCCTATGAGTTTTTGCGCTTTACGGCCAAACATCAGGATAACGGCTTCATCAAAGCCATCACTTACCCCAATATGGCGCTACAGCGCTTAACCACGCGTGAGCCAGACTTGAGCATGATCGAAGTGGCGATCACGTCGTTCCAGCGGGTTTTAGATGCTGATGTGGCGGCACGTGAGGCGGAGCCGGTAGCGGCCGATTAAGGGTGAAGGTTGAAGTAGAAAGTTATAAGTATGAAGTCGCCTGCAATATGCATATGCACGTCTGAACACTTATCACTTCAAACTTTACACTTTCTACTGATCCCTATCCCTATTCAGTAAATCCGCGTGCATAACCGTGTAACCGTGGGATAATATAATACTTAACCCAATCTTTCCCAATCTGATAGCCCCGTTTGGAAACTTCTAAAATAGAGGATTTACGCTTGCATGATCCAAATACTGGCTTGATTTAACACACCTAACTTTCTGTACTTTTAAGGAGTATTTCCAAAATGAGCAAACACGTAACTGTTGCTGTAACCGGCGGTGCCGGACAAATTTGTTATTCATTACTTCCTCGGTTGGCATCTGGCGAAACCTTTGGAGCGGACACGATGGTGACCCTCAAATTGCTAGAAATTACCCCTGCACTTGGGGCGCTCGAAGGGGTCGCAATGGAGTTAAACGACTGTGCATTCCCTAATTTGAAAGAAATCGTGATGACCGATGATCCAAATGTTGCTTTTGACGGAGCAAACTGGGCATTACTTGTCGGGTCAAAACCACGTGGAAAAGGGATGTTGCGCGGCGACTTGATCAAAGAAAATGGACCAATCTTTGTAGGCCAAGGCAAAGCGTTGCAAAAAGGTGCTTCTGACATTCGCGTGGCGGTTGTTGGGAATCCGGCCAACACTAACTGCTTAATTGCAATGAACAATGCGCCAGACATTCCAAACGAGCGTTTCAGCGCATTGACCCGCTTGGATCAAAACCGTGCTTATTCACAGTTGGCTGAAAAATCTGGTGAGCCAATCACCAACATCAGCAACGTTACGATTTGGGGTAACCACAGTGCGACTCAATATCCAGACATCGAAAACGCAAAAATCAACGGGAAACCTGTGATGGATGTGATTAATGATGAAGAATGGTTGCGCGGTGAATTTATTACCACCGTTCAAAAACGTGGTGCAGCTATCATCGCCGCTCGTGGTAAATCTAGCGCGACCTCGGCCGCCAATGCAACCATCGACCACGTGATGAGCTTCGAAGCCAAAACTGAAGGGGACAACTGGTTCTCGGCCGCTGTGTGCTCAAAAGGGGACTACGGCATTGCTGAGGGATTGATCTTCTCATTCCCACTCCGTTCAGACGGAAACGGTGGATACGAAGTGGTTCAAGGTCTTGAGTTCAGCGACTTTGCTAAAGAGAAAGTTGTAGCAACTGAAGACGAGCTAAAATCAGAACGGGATATCGTTAAAGACCTGCTCTAGTTTTAAAGCCAATCAGCTAATTAGCACGCTTTGCTTTCAGCCTATCAGCTTGGGAGAAACCAACTGATAGGCTGATTAAGCTGATAAGCTGATTAAGCTAAAAAATGCTACGTGGATTACTAAATCACTTTGACCGCCATGAACGGCAGCTGGTCTTCCGCTCGGCCGTGGTGGGTGCCATTGTTTGGCTGATCGTTTTTACCCTAAAAACGGCCGTACATGAGGTAGAGCACGCAACCCTACATTTCTTAGAAGAAACATCATTAAATATTGTTTGGCTTTACCTGCTCGGATTTTTGCTAGTTGGTGCCGTTATCGTTGCCACCATCGCAAGATTTGGCTCGACCATCATTCACTACGAGGATGATGACGGCCATATTCACGAATTGATCGACGTTGAGGGGGACGGTCTTGAGCGGGCCATATCGCTTTACTACGCGTCAGAACCAACGTTTGAACAAACAATCACGGGCGGTGGGGTCGCTGGAGTTGACGTCCGCTGGAAAATGCCGTCCTTTGGGCTGGCACTGCGCAAATTTGTGGCCACGCTTGCTACGTTAGGCAGTGGGGGTAGCGGCGGGCTTGAAGCGAGTGTGACTCTGATTGGTGAAAGTGTGGCGGCCGGAATTTTTAAACCCCGCCTGCGCCGTGAAGGCTGGCTGGCCAAGCGGTTTGATTGGATTGGTCCATCTGATCCAGATGACCTGCAAACGGCCCAATTGAGCGGTATTGCGGCCGCTGTGGCCACATTGCTCGGAGCTCCGTTTACGGCCGCCTTTTTCGCCACCGAGGTGATGTATCGCCGTCGGCCGATCATCGAAAAACTAGTTTACTCATTGGTGTCTGCACTGGTCGCATTTTTCCTGAACGCAACCGCTCCTGCCTTGCTAAATCAAACAGCGCTGGCTCGGCAGTTTGACATCCAGTTTGAAAATAAACCGATCTTCCACATCGAAGAAATTACCCGGCCGGATATCGCTAACTGGCGCTACATCCTGCTCATTTGCATCATGTGCGTGGTGATTTCGCTGGTGTCGATCCAGTTCGCCAAACTGCGCAAAGCGGTGGATGGTTGGTTCCATCACTACCAACAAAATGTGTACCTGCGCCATTTTACCGGCGCAATCATCACCGGTGTGATTGCGATTATCGTGTTGTTTGGGCTAACGTTGGCGGCACAAAACGACCTGTTTGGGATTGGGGAGTCAGAGGCGAAACATGCGCTGTCGCTGGTGCTGGGTACTGGTGAGACGGTGATTGACAGTGCCTTAAGCGGCGAACTTTTGCTGGCCGTAGCGATCATCGCCCTAATTGCTAGAATTTTGGCCGTTTTATCAACGATTGGATCGGGCGGCTCGGCCGGTTTGTTGGTCCCATCACTGTTTTTTGGCACGATGATTGCCACCGTGTTTTTTCACGGGCCAGATTTAGTTGGGCTGGGAGATTTTAGTTTCCAGGCGGACCATCTGATTATTCCGGCTATGGTGTCGAGCTTGGTGGCGATTGTAAACGTGCCTCTGGCCGCTATTTTGTTTGCGGCCGAAGCATTTGGTGGGGTTTGGATGGTTCCGGCCATCATCGCGATGGTTGTGTCCAACATCTTTGCCTATAACACCTCAATCTATCGCACCCAACGGGACCAGTATGAAACGCGGCAAATTTTGCCCGGCTACTCAATACATCGGTTGCCAGTACCTGCTAAATGGCACGACGAGACGTTGGTGAGCCTGAATCTGCGTCAAAGATTTGATGTGAATGTGATTGGTTGGCTGGAGAACGAAGCGGCCGATGGGTTGCCCCACGTGCGTCTGAGCGCAGATGCTGATCTGCCTCTGAATCGGGGAGATATCTTAATTGTTTTAGGCAAGGACGAGGATCTAAAACGAATCGAGCAAGCGGCCGAAGGTAAAGAAGTAGATGTTAAAGAAGAAGTCCAGACGGTGACACCACCAGATCAAATCGTTGCTGAATCGGAAGTGATTGATGACCCCGAGCAATCACCAGAACCACAAGAACCTGATCCTGATGAAATGAACGAAACATTTGAAGAGATCATGGCAGAGGTGGATGCGGCTACGGGTGACGATGAGGAGCCCTTCAACCCGATCATTGGGATTGAAGAAGACGAGGATTAGGTGGTATTAAATAATCTGCAAGACATGGAACGAGGAAAAATCACAGCATGATTTTACGCACAGGTGTTGATCTGGTTGAAAATGAACGGATTGCAGAGGCGATTGAGCGGAACGGGGATCGCTTTCTAAATCGGATTTTTACCCCTGCTGAGCAGGAGCTTTCTGGCGGCCGGATACCGAGCTTGGCTGGCCGTTATGCGGCTAAAGAAGCGGTTAGCAAAGCGTTTCAGTCAGGCATTGGGGATATGCGCTGGGTAGAGATCGAAATCTTGCAGGATGAGCGGAGTGCGCCAGTGCTGGTTTTACATGGGGATGCGGCCAAAATTGCGGCCGACCAAGGGCTTGAGACTTGGTCGATCAGCATCTCACACACCGATTCTCATGCAGTTGGCATGGCGGTAGCCATCGGTTCGTGAGTATAATAAGGGGGAAGCTTTAATAACCACACCAAACTAGTCGCGTTCCCAGAAACACCAAATTTATGAAGAAGAAAATGCTAGTAATTCTGGCTCATCCAGATGACGAATCTTTCGGGATTGGAGGATCAATCGCAAAATATGCGGCCGAGGGAGTTGAGGTTCACATCGCCATTGCTACGGATGGTGCGGCCGGGTCTGTGGCCGAGGGACATGATGCTGATCGTGAAAAGCTGGCTGAGGTGCGCGCGGTGGAGCTTGAGAAAGCGGTTGAAATTTTAGGAGGGCAGTTGCATACGCTTGGATATCGTGATTCAGGCATGAAGGGAGACGAGGCGAATAAACATCCTGATGCATTTATTAACGCAGATGAATTTGAAGCGATCGGCCGGATCGTTAAGCTGATTCGTGATGTTCAGCCGCATGTGGTTGTGACCCACGATGAAACGGGGGGATATTTTCATCCCGATCATATCCAGTGTTGGAAAGTAACAACTCCTGCCTTCCACGCAGCCGGTGATGAGTTTCAATTTGTTGAGGCCGGTGGCCCTTGGATGCCTGATCGTCTGTATTACACGGTGCGGCCGAAACGGTGGATCAAATATTTCACAACCCTCATGCGGCTAACGGGTAAAGATCCCACAGCTATGGGTCGAAACAAGGACATTAATATGACAATCTTGGGGCAAGAGGACGAAGACATCCATCTTGAGATTGACTATCGACCCTATTGGGATGTAAAAAGGTTGGCAAGTGCTGAACATGCTTCGCAAGGTGGCGGCACTAGTTTTTTCCGTTTTTTGCCCGCTTTTCTGCAAAAACGATGGTTTGGGGTTGATCATTTTCAACAGTCCCATCCGGCCGTGCCAAAAGGATATAAGGACACAGACCTTTTCCCATTCTGATTAGAATAGAGATCTGAGAAGAGAGAAAGAAAGCTCTCATCTCCTGTCTCTTCTCTCTTTTCTTCTATGAACTTATTTAATCGAGCCATTCGCATATTTTTGATTGTTGCCTCAGCCGTGGCTGCCTTAATTGGTGGGATGGCTTGGTTTTTCTCCCGCTTAATTTTGACACCGCCACGTTTACCAGTTCAGATGCCACCGGCCGGTGATGTTTCAATCGAACAGATTGAATTTCCGGCCGCGCAGGA
>JAHDGV010000444.1 GCA_020631655.1 Chloroflexota bacterium
ATTATCGCCTTGATCATTGTCGGGGCGGCATTCTGGGTTGTTCGCTTCCCCGGCCGTTTATCTGCGATTGCGGCCTTGGGCGTTGTGGGATACGGCATTGCGCTACTGTTCCTCTATTTCAACGCGCCAGACCTTGCGATGACCCAGTTCTCGGTTGAGACGCTGACCGTCATCATTTTTGTGCTGTTGCTTTACAAACTGCCTCGATATCAGTCGCTCACCTCAACTGTTGGCCGGTATCGCGACGGGATTGTGGCTGGCTTTGTAGGATTGGTCATGTTTGGCCTAGTCCTATTCGTCACCTCTGTACCATACAGCACCCACATCGCAGAATATTACATTGAAAATAGCTACACATTGGCCAAAGGGCGCAACATCGTCAACGTGATTTTGGTTGACTTCCGCGGCATCGATACGATGGTGGAAATTGCGGTATTGGCCGTGGCTGGAATCGGTATTTTGGCCCTGCTTTCAAAAAGCACCGGTGACATCGATGAATCGACTCTAATGATTCAATCGCTCATTTTCCGCACCGCCAGCCGTTATTTGATCCCGCTGATCTTGTTGTTCTCTGTGTTTGTTTTGATTCGCGGGCACAACGATCCGGGCGGTGGCTTTATCGGTGGATTGGTCGCATCTTCGGCCTTTGTGCTTTACATTTTTGCCTACAGCGTCGAAGAAACACAGGCGCTGTTGCGGGTCCGGCCGGGCTCACTAATTATTTCTGGTTTGACCATTGCGATACTAAGCGCACTCTTCTCCCCGATTTTCTTGGGAGAAACATTTATGTACGGCGCTTGGACCACGTTTGAGGTTCCGGCCATCGGTAAATTGGGAACGCCGTTCTTCTTTGACATTGGCGTCTTCTTGGTCGTCATTGGCTCTGTTCTCGCGATCATTTTTGCTCTGGCAGATGAAGATGAAAATCTCCATCAAGAGCGGATCAAAAGAAAACCGGGAGGGTCCTTATGAACGTGCTTTTAGCGGCCGTGATCGGGGTGCTGTACGCCACCGGTGTGTACATGCTGATGCGGCGCAGTATTGTTAAATTGATTTTAGGCATCGGCCTGTTAAGCAACGCGACGAACTTATTGTTGTTTACGGTTGGTGAAGTTTCTCGGGCGGCTCCTCCCATCATCCCAAAAGGTGAAACTACAATTGAAGGTGCCGTGGCAAATCCGATTCCGCAAGCATTGATTTTGACCGCCATCGTTATTGGTATGGCGATGACGGCTTATGCGGTTGTATTGGTAAAACGGGCGTATCAGCTCACCGAGTCTGACGACGTGGATGAGATGCGCATAACGGATGTGGAAGTTTAAATGACCGTTGTTTATCCAATACTTGTTCCGCTGATTGCGGCCGTGATTTGCGGGCTGGTACGAAATTACCGGCCGCTCCAACGCTGGGTTAGCCTCGGGGCAACCGGCGTTGCGCTTGTGCTCAACATCCGCCTGTTGCTCGTTGTTCAGGCAGATGGGATCCAATCTGTTGGGATTGGTGGCTGGGCCGCGCCGTTTGGCATTGCGCTAGTGGCAGACCTGCTCAGCGCCATCATGGTGGTGGTCACCGCATTTATGGGGCTGATGGTCGCCATCTATGCGTTTGACGACATCACAGAAGATCACGAAGCCAACGGATACCACATTCTCTATCAACTTTTACTGGCCGGTGTATCTGGCTCGTTTATGACGGGTGACATGTTCAACCTCTTTGTGTGGTTTGAAATCATGCTCATCTCTTCGTTTGTGCTACTTGCCATGGGTGGTAGCCGGGAAGAAACCGAGGGTGGCGTTAAATATGTGATCATGAACATGATCTCGTCGGCCGTCTTTTTGGCCGCAACCGGATTGCTGTTTGGTATCTCCGGTACGGTAAACATGGCCGACTTGGGAAGCCGCATTCACCGCTTGGCCGCTATGCACCCGGTTTTGGTGACCGCTATCGCCATGCTGTATTTAATCGCATTTGGCATGAAAGCGGCCGTCTTCCCGCTGTTTAGCTGGCTCCCCGCAAGTTATCACACCCCGCCAACCGCCATCACCACAATTTTTGGTGCGTTGCTCACCAAAGTGGGTGTGTATGCGCTGATCCGGGTGTTCACTTTAATCTTTGGTACGGTCAACGTACTTTGGCTCGCACAGCCCCTGTTGCTTGTTATCGCCTCGCTTACCATGCTCACCGGTGTGTTTGGGGCTGTGGCTCAGTACGATGTGCGCCGCTTGCTTTCATTTCACATAGTCAGCCAGATAGGCTACTTAATTTTGGGATTGGCCATTTTTACGGCCGCGTCCCTCGCTGGAACAATTTTCTATCTGGTGCATGTGATTTTGGCCAAGTCAGCCCTGTTCTTGGTGGCCGGCATTGTCAACAAGAACTACGGTGAGTACGACCTGAAGAAGCTGGGCGGCATCTACTACAACAACGTTGCGCTTTCGATGCTCTTCTTTATTCCGGCGATGGCTTTGGCCGGAATTCCACCGCTTTCTGGCTTTTGGGCCAAGTTTGGGGTGATTAGAGCGGGCTTGGAAGCGGAAAACTACATCGCAGTAGGGATGGCGTTGTTTGTGAGTGTCTGGACCCTGTACTCGATGACCAAGATCTGGACTTACGCATACATGCGCAAACGGCCGGCCGACTATGACCGGCCGAAAGTTGAGATGCCGAGCAGCTCGTTTTGGTTGCGTTGGGGTCCAACGTTGGCCATTGGTGCGATTACGGTCATCATGGGTATTTTTGCTGGGCCACTGTATGGTTTGGCAACCGAGGCGGCCAATCAGCTTGTTGATCCAAACATCTATATCACGGCCGTGCTAGGGGGATCAAACTAATGACTCTACTAGCGATTATGATTTTCATCTGGGTCTTTCTGACCGGTGAGCTGACTTGGGGCAACGTTGGTTTTGCTGCAATCTTATCGATCGGGTTGCTTTACTTGGTGCGCTCACAGCATGAAAACCAGGCGGTAATTAGCCTCCGGCGCGAGCGGAACGCCCTCAAATATATTTGGGCCTTGATCCGTTTTGCTGGCTTTTTCTTCAAAGAGCTGTTGTTTGCAGGTGTATCGGTATTCCGGCTCATTTTGATCCCATCAGAAGTTCGGCCGGGTGTGGTTGCAGTGCCTTTAGATATCAAGAGTGATGCAGAGATTACCCTGTTGGCCAATCTGATTACGCTTACTCCCGGCACGCTGACACTCGATGTTTCTACCGATAAAAAAGTTATTTATGTCCACGCCATCCAAATGGATGATGCCGACTCGTTCCGCCAAGAGATCAAAAATGGCTTTGAAAAACGAGTGAGTGAGTTGATGAACCCATGAACCCAGAAGATGCAGCTACAATTGTTGAAAATGTAAACAGTTTTGTGATTGTGCCTTTGTTGGCGTTGGCGATTGTTTTTACCTTTTACAGGCTCACACAGGGTCCGTATCTGTCTGATCGCGTTGTTGCGGTAGACAAGTTGTCCGGCGTGGCGGTTGCGATGATGGCGGCATACGCGGTGGCAACGGGTGAAATGGTATTTCTCGATATCGCTTTGGTTGTGGCGTTAATTACTTTTCTTGGCACCATCGGATTTGCGTATTACATCGACAAGAGACGATAAACCTTAGACGCGCCACCGGCACGTCTCTACCATTTGTAATTCTTGTAGAGACGACCCGCTAGGGCGTCTTTAATCAAAAATGATCAGTTTAATCAGCATTTTATTCATCGTTATTGGAACCCTGTTTATTTTGGTGGGAGCATTGGGGATGATTCGCATGCCGGATACGTTTTTGCGGATGTCGGCCTCAACCAAATCTACGATTTTGGGTTCTGGATTTATTCTGATCGGAGTCATCATTTTCTTTGGGGATATCGGTGTAACCGGCCGTGCATTAGCCATTTTCGCCTTTATTTTGGCTACTGCGCCAGTATCGGCCCACATGATCGGCCGGGCCGCTTACTCAGACGGGGTTGAGCTGTGGGAAGGGACCGTTGTGGATGACCTGCAGGGAAAATACGAAGATTCAAAGCTTGTGCTTTCGAGCGGGGAGTTTGGAGCAGCATCTGATACATGGCAAACGGCCGGAAATGATCCATCAGTTGATGGTATTTCAGCCCAAGCGCCCCCAGATGGAGAAGACACAAAACCGTTTATCGATGACCATGGGGTCTAACTAGCCAGAGTTTTTTTGAGACAGAGCCTGTAATCCACATTCCATAACTAATTTCGGAGTCTAACAATCGGAACGCATCC
>JAHDGV010000445.1 GCA_020631655.1 Chloroflexota bacterium
TGCCCCAAAAGCGATTTTGATCTTAGATCAAAATCGCTTTTTTTATTAACCCTATAGCTACATGACTACATGTAGAGGAGAAAACATGAACACAAAGAAAATCACATTTTGGATCGCAGTAGGTGTATTGGCCTTAGCACAATTCTGGATGATGGTAGAGCCAACCGTAACTTTTGCAGGAAGCGGTGCAGGTCATGTAGGTGGGTAATTTCAAATAATCGAGACTTAAACGCAATAGGCGGTGTTGAAACTCTCAGCACCGCCTTTTTTATTCCTTGGTAGGGGCGTGGATGGCCCCGAAAATAGGTCCAAAGTGATTAATCTTACTCGGCCAACCCGCCCGGCGGCATTGATAAATTGTCGTTTTTCGAAAATATTAGCATGTCTCCAGGCGGGTTGGGCCTGAAATTGAGCGTAATTGTCTTTTGATTTTGGCCCATCCACGCCCCTACACCAAGGCTTGCAGAGACTCTTCAATTTTGTATTGCAAATCAAGCTGATGGGTTGATTCTGCAAGCTCCAACGCATTCTCCGCATAAGATTTGGCCTGTAATTTATCTTCTAGGCCAATGAAGCACTGTGCAATCCCAAATAAAATTTCAGCTTTAAGCTGTTGAAAATGATTTTGATCAGAAATTTCTGCTGCATTCAGATAGTGAGAGAGTGCACTCTTGAAATCTTTTCTTTTGAGATTAATATTGCCAAGGGTAACGGCTGAATACGTTTCAGCACGGTTATTTCCAAACTCATTTGCTAGATTAATCGCTTTATTAGCCATGGCTTCAGACATGTTTAACTGATTTGTTTCACAGAATAAGATTGCCATGTTGACATAAATCGCTGTTTTGCGAGCTCGTAACCCTAGATCTTCGTAAATTTTCAAGGCTGATTCAAGGGATTCTTGTGCCAATGAATAATTGTTTAATTCTTGAAACGTTAAGGCTAGATTGCTAGATACAATGCCAGTTAATGATGGCATAAATGAAGAATCTATCAAGCCTTTTACTTGATCGAAAGTAAGATTTGCCCCATTAAAATCGCCTCTTTCCTGAAGGATTACTCCTAATGTATTAAGCGAAAAAGCTTGATGCAAAATAAATTTTAGAGCAGAGAAAATGTTAACGGCATTTTGAGCTTTATTGAGCGCTTCATTTGAACGGCCCTGCATCGAAAAAATTACACTTAGATGATGAAAATACCGGCCGTTGAGATACTCATCTCTCGCCTTTTCCTTAAACGGCTCACCTTTCTCCAACACTGCCAACGCTTCATTTGTCAGCCCCTGCTCCCAAAACGCCTGGCACCACCAAACGTATGCCATCGCCACGCACCAATCGTCATTTACTCTTCTGGCGAGTTTAACAGCCTCCTCGGCCGCCTGCTCCCCATCTTTGTACCGGCCGAGCCGCACTAAAAAGCGAGACTTATGCATGGCAAAATGTGCAGATAATTGACTCGCAGGGGCGTAGCGTACTACGCCCTTACTGCCCATTTCAAACAAATCGAGCGCTTCTTGGAACCGGCCGCGAATATTGAAATATTCTGATAACGGCTCAGCCGCGGCTAGCAACCCATCTGCGTGTGCTTCAACAGTGCCACACGCCTGCTCCCATCCCTGCCGGATGTTGTCAATTTCCAGCTCAATCCGCTGGATCGCGTCCCACGGCTTGGCCCCCATCAGGTCCGCTTTTTGCTCCGCCATAAAGGTCAAAAACCAGCTGGCGTGTGCCTGCTGCGTTTGCTCAATTACTTCAGGATCGAGTTTGCCATTGGCATAGCCGCGCACCATGTGGGGGATGGTAAAACGCTCGGCCGCATACTGGCGCACCAGCGGCCGGAGTTCGTACCGGCCGGTTGCGTACCGCTGAATCAGCGAGCGATCGTGGAGCTGGGCCAGCATCTTGCGGTCACAGCCAGCCACCTCTTTGGCGGCGGCCGAGGCAAAGCCCCCCTGAAAGATCGAGAGGCGAGCCAGTGCATGTTGAGACTCAAGCGGGAGCATGGTCCACGTTTGGTCAAAGACCGCCCGCATCGAGCGATGGCGCTCAGGGATGTCGCTGTGTCGGGCTTCCAAAAAGTCGATTGATTCCTGAACCGCGGTCAAGATTTCCTGAGCCGACATTTGGCGCATCCAGACGGCGGCTAGCTCAATCGCTAGGGCGTTGCCGTCTACCAGCTCACAGGTTTTGGTAATGGCTTGGAGGGTTTCCTCATCTTGCTCAAATGGGGCTCCCACCCGTTCGGCCCGGTCGATAAACAAACGGACGGCCGGTGAGTGCTCCGGTGTGTCAGCTTGAGCCACCACATCCAGCCCGCGCAGGGGCAACAGCACCTCTTGGCTCAGGTTGAGCGTTTCGCGTGAGGTGGTGATGATGACCGCATCTTCGGCCGTGTCTAAAATCGTTTTGACAAACGGGGTTGCCCCGATCACCGTTTCAAAGTTGTCGAAGATGAGCAGAATTTCTTTGCGCTCAAGCCATCCCAGTAGCTGATCGCGCACCGGCCGGTTGCCCGCCAGCGGGACCTTGAGGGTGTCGACCATCAGCTGCACCATCTCCGCTTCGATCTCCTCCTCTTGTCTCTCTTCCCTTGTCTCTAAACTTTCAAGATGATCAAACGGGATAAACCAAACCCCGTCTATAAAGTCTCGAATAACCCGCAGGCCGACATATTGGCTGAGCCGACTTTTACCCACGCCGCCTTCTCCCAAAATGGTAGTCAACCGGCCGTCTGGGTCCCCTAAGCGTTTAAGCAAAAAGTCGATTTCGGTTTGGCGGCTAAAAAAGTTGTCTGTGGCGGCCGGTAAATTGTGGGGATTGTTTGACTCAACTTGCTCTTCGCTCTCACCTGCGGCCGCTTGCTCATACAGATCGATGGTTTCAGAGGCCGGTTCAAGCGCAAGTTCGTTCCACAGCACCTGTTTGCAGCGCTCAAAGCTGGCAACGGCGGCCGTGCGCTCGCCTAATCCTAGCTGGGCCTGCATCAGTTGCTGGAAAGCCTCTTCGCGCCACGCTTCAAGGTCGAGCTGACGCTGGGCATAGGTGACGGCCGTGTGCCAATCCTGCACCCGCAGGGCTTGGTCAGCCAGTGTGTGCAAGGCCCACAGGGCGTCGTTGTGGAATCGCTCGCGGCGTACCAGCATCCAATCCTCAAACGGCAGGCTGGGATGGTAAAAGCCCTGCAGAAAGTCGGCTCGATATAAGGCTACAGCTCGTTTGAGGCGGGCGAGAACACGACGGTCGGGCGGCCGGTTAGGCTGGATGGCTCTGCGTGCCTGTCCAATCGCTTCTTCAAAGGCATCGATGTCTAAGTTGTATTTGGCGCTGGGGTCGATCCCGATCGATTGTCGATCTGAGTAGACGAGGGGCTGTTTGACATTCTCCTCATCCAACCCTTTTTTCAGCCGGGTGAGCGAGACGCGCACGTTGCGCATAGAGGCTTCTTCTTCAAGGTCTTCCCAGAGTAAATTGGCTAAAAAGCGGCGGGCTTGGGGAGATTTATTTTCAAGCAAAATGTAGGTGAGGAGCGCTCGCACAGAATCCCCACGAAATTCTGTTAGCACCACACCATCTTTTAGCACCTGCCAAGGCCCGAGCAGGTTGATTTGATACACATCTTTTGTTCCTGTGCTCATTCAACCTTCATGTAGTTTCCACTTTGACACAAAACACTCTAGGTAGAGTACCTCAGGACTCAGGATTGGGCAATTTGCGTATTTTTTTAGCTTAAGTTTCTCAAGTAAAGTATATAAACCCCACTTTTTGCGATAACGTCATACCTGCGGAGGCAGGTATCCAGCGCTAAGTCTGGCACTGGATTCCCACCTTCGTGGGAATGACGTCTACTTTGGCAACTTTAAATTACTTGCTTTGCAGAGCGCTAAAATTTAAACACTATAGTTTGTTTGCATTTTTAATTAGATGGCTTCATGATTGCCAAAACTAAACTTAAAAGGAGAGACGATGACCACAACAATCAAAACGGCCGACTGGCTAAACAGTAATCAAACCCAATTTATCGAGATGGCGGACACCATTTGGGGGCACCCAGAAATCCGCTGGCAAGAGTTCCAATCCTCTAAATTGCAGGCAGATTTTATGGAAGAGGCCGGTTTTGAGGTCACGTGGGACATCGGGGGAATCACGACGGCGTTTATGGCGGAGTGGAGCTTAGGGGAAGGCGGCCCCAAAATCGGCTTTTTGGGTGAGTATGATGCACTCCCCGGCCTGTCGCAGA